>CAYGJQ010000034.1:0-19769 GCA_964350285.1 uncultured Candidatus Peribacteria bacterium
CTTCATATCTTTTTGCTACCCTTTGGGTGGTGGCAGGGGGATGGTGGGCCCGCAATGCGAATTATTTCACTTTTCCCCAATGATTTCTCCTTTTTCTAGCTGCAAGATGTTGGTGATGCAGGGCAATATCTCTTCTTGGTGATGAGTGACGTAAAGAATGTTGGTGGGGGTTTCACCGATTCTTTGAATTAAATCTAAGATTCTACGGCGGTTCTTGATGTCTAAGCCGTGGCAGGGCTCGTCGACGATCAGGAGTTCGGGGCTTTTGACCATCGCTCTTGCGAGGAGAACCATCCGTTTTTGGCCGTAGGAGAGGACGTTGTAATTATATTCCATCAGGTCGTAAATTTGGAGGATTTCGATCCAGGCGTTGGCGATTTTTTCTTCCTCGGGTTTTGGCTGCTGATAGAGACCGATGGAGTCGTAGAAACCGGAACAGATGACGTCGAAGGCAGAGATGTTTTTGCGGTAGTTTATTTGGACTTCGCCAGAGACGTAGCCGAGTTTCTTCCGGATGTCCCAGAGACTTTGATTGGAGCCTTTGCGGTGGCCGAAGAGGGTGATGTTATTGGCGTAGCCTTGAAGATTGTCACCAGTGATTAGCTTGATAATCGTGGACTTACCGGAACCGTTGGGGCCGAGGATACACCAGTTTTCGCCGTGCTTCATGGTCCAGGAGAAGTTGTTAAGAGCAATAGTGTCACCATAGCTGACGTTGACGTCTTTCATTTGGATGAATTCAGGAGCTAGAACATCGGAGCTAGGAGCTAGGCTTTTATGCGACATTGCTATTTCTAAAGTCTTCTTATCAACGGGTTGATGCTGGTGGATATCGAAGGACCAGCTGTAGTTATCCCCTGTTTTCTCTACTTTGAGGTGAGTATCGTAGAGCTGACTGAGGTTTTCATCGGTGAGGATTTGGGCCTTCTGACCTTGAGCAAATGAGCGACCGTCTTTCATTAATAAAACGTTGGTGATACTGGGGAGAATCTCTTCTAGCCGATGGGCGATGAGGATCACCTGGACGTTGTGGGTGGACATTAGCTGCTCTACCGATTCGGCGAGGGATTTGCGTGATGGCTCATCGAGGCCGTCGAAAGGTTCGTCGAGAATCAGGACTTTGGGGTCTTTCATTAAGGCGCGGGCAATAAGGGCTTTGCGCATTTCGCCGGTGGAGAGGGCGTGGATGTTGCGATCGGTCAAGTACTCAATGCCAAGATGTTTGAGAACGTCGCCTAGTTGAGACTCTGATGGCTTGACATCAATGGCGGAGAGGATGATGTCGCGGGCGGTGGTGATTTCGTCTTCGCGTCCGCAGTATTCACGCATCTCAGCTTTGAAATCTTCTTGGTTGAGGATGTTCAAATGGAGCTCGAAAGCAACGTAGCCGATTTGGTCTTTAAATTTGGCTGGGTGGATGGTTTCTTCACCGTCGAAATTGAGAGTGACGGTGCCGCGACAGATGTCGATTCCACCCCAAAGAGCTTTAACTAATGTGGATTTACCAGAGCCATTGGGGCCGATGATGGCCCAGTTTTGGTTGGGTTGAATTAGCCATGAGGCCTCGTGAATGAGGATGTCGTGGCCTTTACGGACCATGATTTGGTCGACGGTGATTTGTGTTGACGATGTCATTACAGGCTTGATATTATGGAAACAATTAATTAATGGAATGCTATGTCACATATTCAAGTAAGAATTGACGAAGAGACAAAAAAATCGGCGAAAAAAATTTTAGATGAACTTGGCGTTGATATGTCTTCAGCGATTAAGATTTATTTGAAACAGATTATTATTAATAAAGGGATACCTTTTAAATTAGTGACTAGTAATGGGCTTACTCCTGAGCAAGAAAAGGAAATTGTGAAAGCGTCTCAGGAAGCTAAACGTGGGGAAAATGTGTCGAAGGCGATGTCTCCAAAGGAAGCGATCGATTGCCTGAATGATCTCTAAATGCAAATTCGCTACCATAAAAAATTTGAAAAGCGATTTAAAAAATTATCACCGGATCTAAAAAAGAAAACTGTTGATGCGATCAAGAAGTTTACGGAAAACCCTCTAAATAAGTCGCTTAGGAATCATCCCCTATCAGGTGAGTTGAAAGGGAAACGAGCCTTTTCGGTGACCGGAGACTATCGAATAATTTTCGAGGAACATGATGGGTATGTGCTGGTGATTATGCTAGATGTGGGAACGCATAATCAGGTTTACTAGATTTCAAAGGGCCTTTGCGGACCATGATTTGGTCGACGGTGATTTGTGTTTGTGGTGGAGTCATCTGCTTTTCATAAAAACTTCATAAAAATTTTATTTTTTCTTCATATTTGGTTGCTATGGTGGATGTGTCGCGGCAGTGAGGATGTTATTAGGTTAGTACGAAGGCAAGGCCTTCTAATCATGTCGTAAAAGGTGAAGGTCGAAATTGGGTGGCAAAAGGGACTAAAGACTAGGGGGAAAGCGGTGATTCGCTTTTTAAATAGATTTAGGCCTGACTTTACTCCTACAAAAAAATAAAAAGGGCCTCCCATCCGAGAAGCCCTTTTCTTTAATCTAAGCGTCCTTCTTCCAGTTTTCAGGCCGGAGTGAGCGAACTGCTTTACCAGCTTGCCACATTTCAGAGTTAGCGATTTCGTCCAATTCTTCTTGGAGTTTTTCGCGATAATCTTCTTGGCTGTTTTTGTCGAGAGTGATTCGGGCTTCAGTACCGTTAGCTACGCTTTCGTAGAGGTCAGCGAATACTGGCGCGGTTGCGTCGCGGAATTTGTTTTTCCAGTCGAGAGCACCACGTTGAGCGGTAGTTGAACAGTTAGCGAACATCCAATCCATTCCGTTTTCACCAACGAGACGGATGAGTGATTGTGTGAATTCTTCAACAGTTTCGTTGAAAGCTTCAGATGGGCTGTGACCGTGTTTGCGGAGCTCGTTGTATTGAGCTTCCATCATCCCTGCGATACCACCCATGAGGACACCACGTTCCCCAGTGAGATCTGAATAAACTTCTTGTTCAAAAGTTGTAGGAAAGAGGTAACCAGAACCAACAGCGATCCCACATGCGAGACAACGTTCTTCTGCACGACCAGTAGCATCTTGGAAGATGGCGTAGCTTGAGTTGATACCTGAACCGTCGAGGAAGTTGCGACGTACTGAGAGACCAGAACCTTTTGGGGCAACGAGGATTACATCAACACCTTCTGGTGGAATCACACCAGTTTGGTCTTTGTAAGTTACAGAGAAACCGTGTGAGAAGTAGAGGGCTTTACCTTCAGTGAGGTAAGGCTTAATCGTATCCCAACATGCTTTTTGACCAGCGTCAGAAAGGAGGTACTGGATGATTGTGGCTTTTTCACAAGCTTCTTCAATAGAGAAAAGAGTTTCTCCTGGCACCCAACCGTCAGCAACGGCTTTGTCCCAAGATTTTGAAGGACTACGTTGACCGATGATGACGTTGATCCCGTTGTCGCGCATGTTTAGTGCTTGACCAGGACCTTGAACACCGTAACCGATGATGGCTACTGTTTCTTCTTTAAGCACTTCTTGTGCTTTTGATAATGGGAATTCTTCCCGAGTAACGACGTTTTCTTCGGTTCCGCCGAAATTAATCATTGCCATAATACAATGGTTAAAAAATAGTTAATTATGAGAGTGGTCGAATTGACCGAATATTTCTTTTTGAGCCTGATGGACAATTACAATTGCTCGGCCTTTCCCGATTTTGCGGAAATGTCCACCACCGGGGTTGTCGGGGTCGATATTTATGCAGTGCATGTGGACGAGTTTTGCGTAGGGATCGCGTTGTGAACGAATTCCTGTAGAGATGTGGATACCTTTATTATTAATATTATTCATTGTGGTGTCGAGGAGTTCTGGGAGGTCGATTTCGTGATCAGCCAATGAATGCCAGGCGCGGAAGCCAGCATCGTTTTCTGATGTTTCAGAAATAACGGTGATGCCGTAAGCGCCGCCAATAAACTGGTCGTCTTGGCTAATGAGGTCGTGGAGCATTTTCATGGTAATGTTTTCACCTTCGATCGCCATCACCAAAGCGTTTTGATTCGGTGTATTATTCACTGGATATTTGGCAACTTCGAAAAGACAAGCGTAGGCGAAGCTGTCGTTTTTTGTATCAATATGGTGAATCCCATCGATCTGATCAGTAAAAGGTTCAGTGCTGAGACGGATCGGGAGTGACTCTATTTGGTCACGAGTGTTATCGACGATCACGCGGATTACTCCTTCTTCAGCTACAACTTCGTTGCCATTTTTGATAATTCCAGTTGGGCCGAGAATGACGCTGTGGTCGGTTTGATGTTCGGTTCCGTTGGCTTGAAACAACTCGTGCATTCTTTCTTCGGCGAGCTGAACGAAGTGTTTTTCAGGGTCAAGAAGGATGGAAAGGGTGCCGTGGTATTTATGCTGGTTGAAAACATAAGTTAGAACATCTGGATCGCCGAGGCAGGCGGCGGATTGGATAATTTCATAGATCTTTCTTTCACCAAACCTTGGATCGTTATATGTCGCTGTTAATAAATCAATAGAATGGTCTAACTGAGCAGCCCCCAACTTATCCGCAGTTGTCGCGTGGAGCACTTTAATCCGGCTATTCTCTTCCCTTTCACTGATTTGATCAGCAACGGCCGAAAGTTGAACGATCTGTTTGGGATCAAGTGGTTTGACCTCTTGTTCAATCACTTCGGTGATGTCATCAATGGTTTCAGCCTGAGGAATTTCGTATAGATGTTCGAAAACGGGCATTTAAAATTTGTTAGCAACAAGGTGGCATTATATAGACTTATGTCAATCTTTCAAATCGCCATCGACAATGAGCGCCTCACATATTGCCTAAAGCTTTTAATTAAGCTAAAATAAAACTGTCGAAAGCCACCGTCAACACTAACCATGATTAATCAGTTTTTGGAAAAATTAGGACTTAGCGATAAAGAGGCTAAGGTATATCTAACCTTGCTGAAACTTGGCACTAATGCCGTAAGTGTGATCGCGAATAAGGCAGAACTGACGCGAACTACTGTTTACTCAGTGCTCGAGTCACTTGATCGGAAACGGCTAGTGAATTTTTACGAAAAAAATAAAGTGCGCTACTACTCGGCTGAAGACCCAGAGACGATTCGGTTTCGATTGAATGAGAAAGAAGCGGAATTGAAAGAACAAAAAGAAATGTTTGCAGAGGTTTTACCGGAATTACTGCAGTACACTAGTCGCTTTGAGAATTTATCCAAAGTGCGTTATTTCGAAGGATTTGAAGGGATTCGGGAGATTTATGAAGATACGTTGCGTGAAGGCAAAGATAAGCTGGCCTACTCATCGATTCCGTTGGTGCAGGATCCGCGGTTTAAGAAATATATTGCGGAGTATTTGAAAAAAAGAACTGAGGCCGGAATGAAAGTGAGAGCAATTTTCCCGGATTCAACGGATAGTCGCGCTTACCAAAGTATGGATCAACGCTTTTTGAGAGAATCGCGCTTGGTGCCGGCAGATAAATTCCCGTTTCGATCGGAGATTAATATTTATGGGAATAAGATGGCACTAATGTCTTTGCAAAGTGATTTTCTGCATGGAGTGATTATGGAGAGTGAGGCGATTGTGGAGACGGAACGGTCGATTTTTGAACTCGCATGGGCCGGCTGCCAGGCCATATTGACAAAATAGGCCCTCACATTATAATCGTGGCGCTCTTTCACAGATAACTTGCTGGCCGCCCCGATATGGGAGCGCAAAATGCCTGTGAACCAATAGGTGTCGGCAATGGGCTACTTCTGCCCTTGATCTCGTTGGAGGTTTAAATGAAGCGATTTATGTTTTTGATGGGACTGCTGGCGATGATGGCGTGGGGATTGGGCTGCAAAAATTTGCGTGCCGACCCCAACTACTCTTACTTTGCCAACCGTGGCGAGCTGTCAGGCAGCCTGATCAGCTGTTTTCGCAGGCACAAAAAGACTCAAAAAGTCCAAAAGTGCACGCGATGGACTGAGGGCTGGAAGCCCTACGGTCAGTTGCCGAAAAAAGCCGCAAAGTCCCCAATCGACTACAACTGCTGTCCTCGTTAGGCTCTGCGCCTAACTGAAAGAAAGGAGGTCAAATGTGATGAGAGCCCCGCCGATGTTTATCTGACGTCGGTGGGTTCTTGCTGATTTACTTTTTAAACTTCTTGCGGATCTTAGTGATGATCCCCTTCTCTTTAGAGGTTTGGGCTTTCTCGATTTTCTGATCAAGTTTAGCTTCGATTTGATCAGCCTTCTTTTTAAACTTGGCGAGGCGGTCTTCGTATTCTTGATTCATGGATTTCACACCCTCGTGGATGTGAGCGACGACATTGTGCTCGAGAGCGAAGAGGTCACGTTTTTCTTGGGAGAGTTTTTGACTGAGGTCGTCCATTTCTTCTGCTAGCTGATGAAGTGATTCATGAACTTCGGCTTGGAGACGGTTGAAGCCGGTTTCGTCGAGGCGGCCCTCGGCGATTTGGTTGAGCCAGTATTCTTTACGCTCAGCGGGAAGACTGCAGTTGATGAGGGCGCTTAAGAATTGCTGGAGGGGCTCGATATTTTGAAATTTCGTTTGTGACATTATGATTGATTAGTTTCTGGAGCTGGGTATTTGGTTTCCCAATCAGGGTTGTCGAAGAGCCAGCGAGTAAGACGCATTGGCGTTGGGAGAGGGTGGAAGTTATCAGAGCGGGCCATGGCAGCAGACGCCGACTGGACCTTATTGTTGTCCACTACGTCAGCCAAAATCTGATACCTTGATTCATCCCAACTGAGCAGTTGACGCCAAGTATCAATTGAAGCAGGAGTCCAATCCGAATTTTCTCCTAATGGCGGCTGACCAACGAAGGTAAACTTAACAACCTGTGGATAGCGGTAAATTTTGTTGAAGTCATAATTTGATTTATCTAATTCATCAAACATCTGAGCTAATTGCTTTTTGCGACTGCGGACACTGCCAAGAATCCGTCTAAAAATTCCTTTAGGGATATTGTTGAAGACCGTATCAGTGGCGAAGCGGACGAAGGTATCCTGGCGCTGCTGATTAATTGCTTCTGCGGAGATTAACTGCACTAGATCCTGTGGATCAAATGTTGGCGAACTTAGGAGTTGATGTGCTTCAGTGTCTTTTTGAGCTAAAGCTGATAGCACCTGGACAAGGGCATATCCATCGCACTCCAATGGACGGAGGAAATCTGCGAGATTGTCGCGAGTGGTATCGTCGGGACAGATTGATTCGATGATTGATAAGAGCTGCTTTTGTTCACCGATGGCCTGCCAAGTTTCGGTCTGATCGAGAATATTTGGTCGAGCAAGGTGGAGCACCTGGGTGGAGCGGTGGACTTTTTTAAGATCGCGAATCTTGAAGTCGCCCTGATTGATCGAATTAACGATGCTGATGTTGTCGGCTAGACGAGTGCGCTTGAAGTCATTGTCGGCTCCGGGGTAGAACTCCTCGAAGAATTTAGTAAGGATGTGACCACGGGCGCTGTAATCAGGAAGTTGATCAAGGAATTTGAGACTTTCAGCGATATCAGTGAGGATCTCAGCGGGCACCTCGTATTCGCTGCTGGTTGGATTTTTATCTTTGAGGGCAGCGAGCAACCTTGAAGGGTTAGCAGCAAGACGAACGAGGATTTCCGCCCGGTCGTATACGGAATAGTGGCGATAGATGTCGGGATTTTCGGTGAATGCCTTTACCAAAGCGGATTGCCTTTCAGGGCTACGGTTGATGGCCTCAAAATGATGGGCGTTTTGCCAGTTGGTAAGGAAATAATGCCAAGCATCAAAATCGGTGGTGAATTGACCAGGTGAAATTTTGCGCATCAAGTGAATCAACGGCGAAGCATTCACCAACTGCTCTTCATTGAACTCGCCAAACTCGCGGACAATCCCCTGGTGAACTTTACGAGAATCACGCTCATTCAGCTGAAAATGTTGGCCGTAAGCAACAAATGCGTCTTCGGTCACCACTTTTTGAAGATCTTTCATCCGTTCGATCTGAGGCACGATGTGTGTGAAGAATTGTTCAGTGAAGTCGGCATCGCTGATGTACTGACGACGACCGATCATCGCTGCAATATCAGCCTTGTTATTATTGTAGCGGTCGGCGTGGAAATTTGGGGCGTGCTGTTTGATTTTGTCCCAAATATCGGGGTCGTAGAAATCGATGTGGCGCTTGGTGGCGCTGCTGATGAATTGAACTTCAAATTCGAAGAGGGCCTTCAGACCGGCCATTGCTGTGACGAATTGGGTTTGATCAAGATGGTTGAACATTTTGATCATTTCTTTAACTTGCTGCTTCACGGCCAATTGGCTGCCACCGAGCTGAGTATCGATATCAGTAATTGCGGCTTCGGCTGATTGAGCGAAATGATTTAGATTGTTGAGATAATCGATGGATTGATCGGAGAGAACGAAATCTAGCAGTTCGTTGCTGTGGTTAAATTGGGTACAGCGGGCGGCGAAAACTTCGAGATAATAGCTGCGATCTGGATTGTTGTATAAGGTTTCCCGTGCTTGGTGGAATTTGTCGAAGGCGGCTTTTTTACTGGCGACGGCTTGCCAATCAGCAGCGTCATCGAGCTGAAGCAATGGCTGATTGCTTTGATCTTGGAGACCGAACAAATATTCAAAACTTTGAAGGTAAGTATTGTCGAATTGAGGTTCGTCGATGTTGTGATTGATGGCGACAATAATTTGCTCGAGGACATCATCAGGTATTGCCGCTTGATTGAGAGTATTTTGAGCGAAACGATTGAGACGAGTGCTATAACTTTCCAAGGTTTGCTGATAATTCCTTACTTCAGCAATCAAATCATGAGCAGCAATATCGCTTCGACCAGCATTAGTTTGGAAGGCAACGAAATGATCTTTATTGAAACGCTGGAGATCATTGATGTAATCAAGAATGTCTTTGTTTACAGGATCGATAAGCTGTGCGATGGCAGGAGCGTCGTCGAGCTGCCAGGCTTGGCGGACAGTATCGAGAGCGGGGTTACTGAAGAAGAAGGCCAAACGAGTCTTATTGCCAAGACTCCGCCAATTTGGTTGATTAGACTGACATTCATTCGCGATGTCATTAGCTAAGCCGGCTGGCAATTGAGCTGGACCATTGAAATATTGATAGAGATCTTCCAGATACTCTGATGGACCTTTGGCTAAACTTTGGAAATCGAGACCACGCTCTTTGATGGCTAGGGCCTCCATTGATGAGAAGAAATTGTGGAGCTTGCCATGAATTTGTGGAGTGAATGGTTGGTTGTTGGCGGCATATTCTGTCCAAATTGTTTTAAAGACTTCTGACTCATTATTGTTGCGGTTCTCAACGAGGAATTTCCAAACGCCGCGAAGACTGTAGGATTCAAGAAGATTGAATAATTCTTGGGGTGACGATTTGAGCGGAGTGAATTTGTCGGCCCCAAGATCGAGGGCTCTACCGGAGTATGTTTCACCCTCAACGAGGAATTTGAGCAGGTCTTGAGTCTCCCGGGCTTCAAGCGCTTCGAGGTCGAAATTTGTTTGCGCCAATGAATGCTGGGCAATAAAACTCTTGCGGACGTCAGCAGGATAGCCAATGGCCGCCAATGGGGCGTCTACTTTCTGGCGGTAAGCGCGCATTTTCTGGAGGAAAGTGGTGCTTTGCCGGAGCATGAAAGTGAGGGCTTCGTTTGCCGTTGGCTGAGCTTCGGCTTGCTGGATCCAGAGATCCTTGAGGTAGTCTTCATCAGCAGTGAGGGAATCAAGATTGGCCTTGAGATCAGCGATGTGATCGAAAATTAAATCCCATGTAATTGTTTTCATTGGGCTGATGGACGAAACCTGGAAAATAAATTCGAGGGAATCTTGATATTGATCGAAATCGGGATTCTGCACTTGATCGCTAATTTTGAAAGCAATGTCGGTAGAGTCGGTTAGAGAGATGTTGCCGGATACTTTTTGGTCGACGAAGGTCTCAATCTTTTGGGCATAACTTCCCACCTGATCGTGGAATTCTTTCAAGAAGTTTTGGAAATCTTGCGCAGTGGCGGCATTTTGCTTGGCTGGATTGAGGGGAGAATTATAGAACTGATCGAGGGCGCTCACTGGATCGCCGTGACGGTTGAAGAAATCGACATAGGTTCTGATGTCGGAGTTTGTGAGAATTGCAGTCATCGAATCGATAGCATCTTGTTCTGTTTTCAATGAAAATGGCTGACGAATACCGACGAGGGCATTGCGCTGAAAGAAGACAGCCATCGCTTTGGAGCTGAGAATATCCCATGGTAGAGCGCCGGGGTTTGCCTGCTTGATTCCGGTCAAAATCTGCTGTGAATTAAGGCCAGCACCAAAAGTACCAAGTAATTGATTGATCTGGCGGGTGGCGGTGCTGTTGCCAGTAAGATATTCGAAGAAGTCTTGCAGATCACCGTTCGAGGGCTGCTCTTGGGTGACGTAGCTACGCCATTCATGAGCAAACTGACTAGAAGTGCCGATTTTGTTGACCAATTCATCAACTGGATAGGTCTGAAGTAAATTGAAGAAGACGCGCGGCTGGTTGAGATCAAATGGCTGAGGGGTAACTCCGTTTACGGACATGGCAGCAAAATCAGTACCGGTAATAGTCATTTTCAAAAAGTCCTGGTATTGATTGTTGGCTGCGTGAGCGAGCTGGAGCTGATTGAGCTCAGCAAGTTCGTGAGTGCGAGTGAGCAGGATGGCAATTGCTGGTCGAGCAAAACCAATTGTTTTTAAGGCTTCGTAGTGACCATGGATGGCTTCGATGTAGTTTTGGGCCTCGTTGATGAGGTAATCAATTGCTTCGTCGCTATTATCTAATAATGCAAACTGAGACTGAAGACAGTCGTTGACGATAAACTCGGTTTCTGGGGTAGCGGCAAGCTGATCATAAGCTTGTTTGAAGCGGGATAATTGGGGTCGGTGCTGGGCAATTGTTCGCCATTGAGAGATGTCGTTGAAATCACCGGTGTTGACTGCTGGCAATTTGAAGGCAAAGGCGAAAAGGTCTTGATGATTAAGGAAATCAGCCGCGGGAATTTCAGCGTGGATAGCAACTGCGAGAGAAGCAGTGTTTTGATTGGTTGGGGTGGCGCCGTTGGCTTGGATAAACTGAGTAATAATTGGCATGTACTGAAGCACATGTGTTTCGAAATTAATGACTGCGATCTTGAACTGATCGAGGTTTAGAGGCATTTGGCCGGCGTATTGTTGACGGATGTAGCTCTCTAATTGACCGGAGTAATCGTGAGCATTTAATTGTTCGAGGACGGCGGTTAGCTGGGGGTCGAGGAATTGATAAACGTCAGAGGGACTGATGGCCCATGGCTGTCGCACGGCTGATAAAGCGGCGCTAGTGGAAGCATCAAAAAATAGTTTGATTGCTTGGTCTTTGGCGAGATGGCTCCAAGTAGGATTGAAGGCCCTTCTTTGCTTGATCAGTTGATTAATGTTTTTGTGAAGCTGGACTGGATCAGTGATATTTGGTTGGCCGTGGGTGGTGACAAAATCGTGGATATAGGTTTCGGGAGCGGTAGACAAGACAGCGATATCAGGATTGGCATTCAAGTGAGTGAAGAAGGCACGAATGGTGTGGGAGTCCGGAGCAGCGGGATCAATGTTGGCAGCAGTAAGATAAGCGCGCCAAGCGTTACCAAATCCAACTTGATTATTTTTAAAGAAGCGAGCAAAGGCCTTCAAGGTATGACCACTGTTAGTGATTGATTGATGGATTTCAAATAATTCTGCGGCGCTGGGGACGAAAACAGGGTTGATGTTGCCAAAATCGACTGGACGATACTGACGATTTTGACGATTACCTCCTTGAGATTGAGTAACAGGACCGTTGATGATTAATTTCAACAACCAGCGAATGTCTTGCTGATCGATATCATGAGAAAAGGTGAGAAGTTGCTGATAGTCAGCCGGGGTGCTGGCGATGACCTTGATGAATCCCTGAGTTTCCGCTTTGTTGCCGAAGCCGAGTCTGGCTAATTTTCCTTCGATATTAACGAGACTTTGAATGTAATCGAGGGCGGCTGGTTGACCTGCCGGGAGGGTGGCGAAATCTAATACTTCTTGGAGGGTCGCCTGGCGGCCACAATAAGCTCTAAATGCTTCAGCGGCATAATTGTTACTTGGGTTTTCAACTGCTTGGCGAAGTTGATCAAAGGCAGCGATATTCTGATGTAAGTACTGCCAATGAGCGCTATTGCCAGTATTTGCACGACCGGCGCTGGACTGAAGGCTAAAAGCAAATTTGAAAGCCTCTTGATGGGCGCGGAACTCAGCAGCAGGCACAAATCCGTCGACAATAATTTTGTGAGTATCAATGTTACCGTGAACTGGCTGACTGGTGTGAGCGGTGATGAAGGCCGCTAGTTCATCGGCGTAGTCGATTACCTCAGCCTGATACTTTTTCATGTGCGTGATAAATTCACGACAATCGACAGCATTTCCGCTGGTTTTTTGGGCGACAAACTTGGCAACATTTGCGGCGTGATCTGGGCCTGTAGCGATGTAGTCGAGCATCAAATCGAGAGCGGGATCGTCGGTGAGGAGCTCGAGGAACTCGGGTGGGTTTTCGATGTCGAGGGCGGCGTGAGTAAATGGTGCCGCCGGACGGACGAGCACTCCGAGGTCACGATTGAGATTGTTCCAATTAATGACGCGAACTGGGCTGTGTTGTTTGCTTTCACGTTGGACTGCTTGGACGATAAGATCGCTGGTAACGGAAACATTGAGACCATGAATATGAATAAATTGCTCAACTCCGATAGCTGGACTATTGGCAGGATTGTTGATTTGTTTAGTATTGAGTCCGCTGGTGCTGACGAGGAAAGTAATGAAATATTCGAGATCCCAGGCCGACACCGGAAATTTTCCAGTTTGTTGAGTAATGGATTCTTGGTACTCCCGCCAACGTTGACTGAATTTATTACCACCGATGATGTGGTAGATATTGGCGATCGGATAGGTCTGAAGCATTTGCGCCAATGTTTGAATCCCGGCGAGTCCATAATTTTTTAAAGAGGATGGAGCGGAATCTTTATCGGTGTCGAGGCCGCCATATTTGCCGCCGGAAACGAGGAATTTAAGGAGGTCGCGATATTTGTTTTCGCTTTGGACTTCTGTGAGATAATTGAAGGCGTCGGGGGTAAAGGCGTTATTGCTGATGTAATCTTTCGTGTGGACCGGAGCAAAACCGAGGGCGCGAAGATAATGATCGCTTTGTTTTAACTCCTCCATAAATCGGATCCCTTCGGTTACCAAGAGCTGAGCGAAATCTTTTGCATGATGCTGATTTTGAATTCGCGACATGAAGAGTGATTGAATGTAGACATCATCACCAGTGAGCTGGTCGAAGGAGGCTTTGAGATCTTTGAGTTGCTCAAGATGAGTAATCACGAGTTTCCAATCTTCAGGATCTTGAATATCGAAGGCTGCACCGGTAAGCGGGCTGAGGTCGAAAGCCCATTGGATGACCTCTTGCTTTGCCAAAAATTCGGCTTTGGGTAGTCGAGGATGAATTTCTTTAGCGATGACAATTGCTTGCTGAGAGTCTAATTGAGTGCTGAAAGCATCGATTTCATGACAATAATCAAGAACATCTTTCTTGTATTCAACGACCTTCTGCACGAATGCTTTTGGCTTTAAAGGAAGCGTGGCATTTCTTTTATTAGCGTCGAGGTAGGCGGCGAATTCAGCTTGATCAAAACTGTTAGCATCCATTTCGGCGAGAATGATCTGAAGCTCTGGATCGAGGAGCATTGCAACCTGCTCCGGATTGTTGATGTTGATTGCCACTCGCAGCTTATTGATCTCAGGATCATCAGAGGCGATAAAGAAATCGAGACCTTGAGAAGTGAGATTTGCCCAACGAGGGTTATCGATTGAATGCTTGTCTTTGGCCTTTTTTCCAAGCTGCCGGTGGAAGTCATCAAGATCGAGGGCGCCGGCGGGATCATATTCGCTGAGGAGTGTTTGGACGGTGTTTTTAGGATCAAGGGCGGTAGCGGCAACGGTTTGGAGTTGTTTTACTTGATGGAGGTAATCGAGGAAACTGCTGATTGAGTATGGATTGGCGGCTGGGGCTGGTTGAGCTTGGAGATGGGTGCAGTAAGATTCCCAGTGACGCTTTCGTTGACGTTGACGTCCGAGGAATTGGATGAGACTTTCCGATTTATAATCAGTAAGAATATCGTAGAGATCAGAAGGCTCTTCGACCTTAATTGGATATGGTGGATTGGTGATTTCGGCAGTGGAATCGATGAAGAATTTAATCATCGGTTGATAAAGAGGTTCGCTACAGTCGGCTTGGAATTTGGCGAATTCTGGTTTTTGGTAAAAGTCGGCGAAGAAAGTGTTTACTTTAACGTCACTGAATCCGAGTTGATCAGAAAGAATAGTTTGAGCGTTTTTGAGTTTTTGGCTGTATTCAACTTGGAATGATTTGATTTCTGCGACAAACTCGATGAAGTCGAGAGCGCGACCAAGGCTTTGTTTTTTAGCCGCAAGATGTTGCTCGAATGCTGGCTGTTTGAAATGGGCACTACTGATCCAAGTAAGGGTTGCGGTGAAATCGGGATCGAGGAGTTGGATTAATTGGGCTGGGGCTTCGATATTAAGAGTGGCGCGAAGACCGGCGAGTTGTGAATGATCGCAAAAGAGATCGAGGTTTTGCCCGAGGTTATCCCAGGCAAGATTGAGTTTGTGGCGGGAGTTGAATTGCTCGGTGGTTGAGACGATGCTGGCGGCAGTAGCGTTGATGGAATATTTATTGAGAACGCCTTGAACTTCTTGCTCGTGAGACGAAATAACGTTTACCCGTTCGAGTCCCCTCTTTTGGGCGAGGTACTCACAGAATCTAGTGATTTGGAGATCTTGGGGAGTGTAAGCATTGAGACCGACTTCATCTTCGAGATAATCTTTCCAGAAATTGCCGATGTGATTGGCGTTGTGGAGGATAATTTGGAAGGAAGAAAGTTCGTAGTTTTCGAGTAAATCGATCAGTGACTGGGGCCCGTCTTGGTTGAGGCCGATTGGTGCAATTCCTTGGTGATTGATGTCGGTGTTGTGATATTTACGACCGCCGACGAAGAAGCCAAAGAGACGATCGTTGTGGCCGCGGCGGATGATATCGCGAGTGGTGTCGAAATCGGTTCTTTGGCTGAGATAGTCTTTGATTGAAGTTTCATCGAAACCGTACTTTTTGAATTTATCTTCGTGGAGCTTGATGTCCGCAATGTAAGCTGGAGCTTCATTGAAAATGAAAGTAATTGCCACAATTGGATCGTTGATTGCGTGGAAAGTATCTTGGAAAATAGTTGGCAGGTAGGCTGATTGAGTGGCCAGTGATTCGTGCTCGGTGAAGAAATTGCCGAGTTTGGTTTTATTGTCAGCGATTTGTTGCCATACAGCTGGATTATTGGGGTTGATTGCGGGATGGGCAAAAATTAGATTGAGAACTTCTTTATTGTTTTCAATTTCATCCGGAGCAATTTTGCCGTGGAGGGCACTAGTGAGTTGGATTTTTTCTTGGTTGGTCAAAGTAGCTGTGGGGATGGCGGCAGTAATAGCATCGGCAGTGGCGGTGATTTGAGGGACGACGTTATTGTTGTACTCATGGAGCTCGGCGAGGAATTGAGCGGGTGCTAAGGGCAGCCCGGTTGCCTGATAGCGAGATTGAACGAATTGCTTGAAGGCATTACCGTCAAAATCTGGCTTTATAAGTAGCTGAAGAACTGGTGTGTTTTGCTGCTCGAGGAGTAACACTATCTGAGCTGGTGAATCAGCGCGCCATTGTTGGCGGATGGTGTCGTAGCTGGTGTCGCTGAAGAAGATGTCGAGGTTGGTGTTGAGGTTGGTGAGATCGATGGTGTCACTTTGAATATTGTTGGCCTGAAGGTAACTGTTGATGGCTGCAATTAGAGTTTGAGCAGTAATCGTCAGTCCTTGCTGACTGAGGATGTGTGCTAGCCGGGCATCGGGAGTGCCGGCGATGAGGTTTGGTGTTCCAGTTGGAGCGGCAGCACCGGAATGAAGAAACTGGATGAATTTTGCTGGATCAGCATCGGTGAGTCCGAAATTTGGGGAGCCAATACTATTCACATAGAGATCCCATTTTTGCTGGAATTCGTTAGGATCAATCAGCTGTGGTAGTACTTGGTCGAGTTGGCCGCCAGCAGCTTGATCGAGTGTTTTCAAAAGATCAAATAACTCACTGATGGTGCGAGCACCAAATGGGTTAGGAGCATGGCCGTTGGTATTGATTGGGAGATTCCCATAAATTCCGCCAGCGTTGAAAAAACCAACCAAAGGCTGAAAACTGCGTTCGCGAAGAATGTCCCAATGAAAGTCATCGATATCGTGGGGATGAGCGTTGATGAAGGATTGGATATCGGCATCTGGAAAACGGAAAGCGCGGAGAGGCTCAAAGTATCGGCGGTTGATAATTTCAGGGAAATAGCTGTCGTCGAGGAATTTTTGGAGCCCTACTTGGTCGTAATCAGTGGGGGCGGCAGGATTTGATACTTGGTACTTTTGAAGATGTAACTGAAGATTATTGCCTTGAGCGAGATGTTGGAATTTGGCTTCAAAGTCGTTAGTTTGAAAAACTGCCAGGAATCCAGCTGCATCATGAGGGTAAGTTTTTGAGAGGTCGCTAATTACGGAAACATTATTGTGACGACCACTGGTCATGAATTGCCAGATTTTTTGATATGTCCCTTGGAGATATTGTTGCCAATCAAATCCGAGTCCGACTTGATCGAGATGATCGTAGATTTGCTCCGCTTGAGCCCGTTGACTGATATTGGCAGATTGCTGGAGGTAACTGATCCCTTGAGAACGACTGAGAGTTGGACCTTGAGGTTGTGGCGCGGGAGAAGGGGCTGGCTGAGCAGTAGGAGCGACTGAGGTTGTAGGCGATTGAGGCTGAGGAGATTGTGGGGCAAATATGCCGCTGAAGGCGAGATTTTGATTGGCACCGATGTAAGTTTGGACATCTTGTTCGAGATCGGTGATCTCGGTGTTGAGGTTGAGGATTGCTTGTTCGTTGGTTTGGATCTGTTGGGCCAATGATTGCTGAAGAGCTGGATCGTTTTGATTGCGGGAAATGAGATCGTGGAGTTGGAGTCGAATTTCGCTGGTAGCAACAACTAAATTGTCACGTTGCTTCATCTTTGCGGCGTAGGCATCGAGGAATTGAGTGCGGAATTCTTGCTCTGGAGCATGTGAGGCTTGGGCGGCAAATCTGCTGAGAACGATACGTTCTTTTTCGACCTCAGCTAAAGCTTTCTTCTCTTTTTCGAGATCTTCATTGATCTTGGCAATTTCCTTGAAACTCTGCTGAAGCAAAGCCTCCTGCTGAGCAGCCGCATTCCTAGCAGCTTGACTGATATGACCAAAGGTAGTGTTGAGAATGGTGGAATCATTTAGCAGTTGCTGCTGAAGAGTTTGCTGTCGTGCTTCAAGAGCCTGGATAGTAGCTTGTCGTTGACTATATTCCTGCTCGACGCGATCGAGATCAGCTTTGGTGAAACCTTTGCGGACGTAGCCGAGTGCTTGCCATGCTTGTTTAATCCGACCGAAGCCGCGTTGGGGTTGTTGCTGACGGAGGGCTGAAATGGCATCGCGGTACCTGGGTTTGAAACGAGTATTGAGCCAGGCGTTTTGAACAGCTTGGCGACTGTTATCGATCAATGCTTGATTGGCAGTACCTTGGCGGCGAGCAATCTCTTCGTCGCGAAGCTGATGGAGACGCTGGAGGTCGGCGTCGAAATTGGTGCTTTGCTGAAAGAGTTCCTCGGTGATTTTGAGGATGTCTTGAGGCTGATTGGATTGCAAAATAGCATCAGCGAGCTCGACTGACTTTTGACGAAGGTATTGTTCGTTTGGTCCCGGAGTGGCCATTCGGTTTTTGTTTTGGTTTTTAAAATCTAATAAGTATACCAGAAGTTGAGCCAAATTTCCAGCTCGCCGCTTCCCCAAAAATCCTTGCTCATGCCGCTTCGCGGACCTGTGCTCCTGATTTCCGGCTGACTGCGCTTACTAGAGGGAAGATTGGGGTGTTTATGATCTTAATTACCACGATCAGAGAGTTGACATCTGCGTGGCAAATTGTATTATCTTGCGGCTTGAGTTTGTTATTTGAAAAAAAGGAGAAAATTAATGAAGAAAGTAAGCTTTAAGGCCTTTGTAATAGGCTGGATGGTGGTGCTCAATTTTTTGCTGGTGCTTGGGTATGTGAGTCTGCAGAACTCATACCAATCCCAGCAAAAGAAACTCCAATTCCAGAAAGACAAGTTGGAAAATGTGGTCGGAGCAATAAACACTCTGACCCAAAACGACCGCCAATTGAATAAACGGACTGTTTCAAATGCCAAATCAATTAAGTCGGTTTATAACATTGGGAACACCAAGATAAGCGTCCTGAGTGGGTGGATCAAAGACATCTGGAAGGTGGACGAAAAGCACGAGCAGGAAATCAAGAGGTTGAAAAGTCGGCTACGTAGCCAGGCGAAGCTGATCAAAGCCCTCTTCAATGACCGGCGAGAAAACCTCTATCGCCGAGGACTGGATCTGGACAAAAAATCTCTGAAGAGATTGATGAAGAGATCCTTTACCGCTCACTTGGGAAGTTTGGTGAAAGAACTGTCGCCAAACCTCTACCGCATGGTGAGCAAGAACTACCGAAACTGGGCATCGCAGTTGGATGAGAGAGCAGTGCACCACTTCCCTTTCAAGTCCGTCTTCAAGATGTTGGGCTGTGGTAGTTTCGACTGCTACTACCGGACATTTTGGGGAATGGAGAATGGCACCGGCAAAGCCTTTTTGAAAAGGCTGAAGTCGCTGATCAACACTCCGGAGAAACTGGATGAAATATTCCAGCTGCTGCTGCCAGTGGCCAAGCAGGCGATCGGAAGAATGAAGCCTGAGCTTCGAGCCTACCTGCTGAGGTTTCTGAAGAAATCGGTGCTGCCGGCGGCGAAAAGTTGGTCGAAGCAAGAGATGGCCGACTTCCAACATTTTGCGACGTTGGAAAGGGAAAGCCTCCGCCTCAATCACCTTTACTTCAAACGCCCGAGGCCAATTGGCAAGCGAAAGAAAATGATGATGCAACGGCTGAAAAAAGTGGAAAAAAATTTGAATAAGCTGCGGACCAAACTGTTTGGCAAAAAAAATGGGATTCCGAGACGAGTGAAACAATATTTCATGCGTCGCCAACAAGAAAACCCAGCACTTCCAGAGGCTTACCGCCGACTGATCATCAAACACATCTTTCCGCTGCTGAAAACTGCGACATCACGCCCGAGCTCGCGTTAATCGAACAGATACTCAGAACTCCTTTCGGCCCGTAGGAAGCCGGCTAGTTACAAATTCCTAAAAGTTGTCTAGCGAACAAATGTTATGCTGGATGCCAGATAAATGGACAGACTCAAGCTGTTCTAAAACATCGCGAAATATTTTTCGTTTTTTTGGTGTACTTCTAAGGGGATATCGAGAAGTTGGCTGAGGTGGTTGGAGCTGAGGAGGTCTTCTTTAAGACCGTACTTGTAGATTTGGCCTTTTTTGAGGAAGAGGAGATGGTGAAATTCAGGGAGGATTTCTTCGATGTAGTGGGTGATGTAAATGATGTTGGTTTTTTGGGCGAGTTTTTGGACTAAGTGGGAAAATTCGGCGCGGACGTTTAGGTCGAGGCCGGTGGTGGGTTCGTCGAGGATCAGGAGCTTGGGGTTGGCGATGAGAGCGCGAGCAATGAGGACGCGGTTTTTT
>CAYGJQ010000035.1:0-2428 GCA_964350285.1 uncultured Candidatus Peribacteria bacterium
AAACAGCACTCACTCCTTTACTATTCAAAGATTCAATATGGTGTCCGCCGATACCAAGGAATACATGGTTTATCGGTTCACCAGCCATCCTTTCGGCATCTTCAAGTACAGTAGTGATATTATTGATTGTTTCTTCAACATCAATTACCAGTCCTTTTCGCAGTCCAGTGCATGGAGCAACACCTACGCCAATAACGTTTGGAACACTGTTACCGTCTCCCAGCGTCGCTACAATGGCACGAATCTTCGAACTACCAATGTCTAGGCTGGCTATCGTTCGGGATTTAGCCATGAAAAAAGTTAATAAAACAGCCGCAAAAAATGCTACAAAGAATATATATGAAATGCCTCCAGCAGCGCAAGCAAGTCAGGGTGACGAATTATTCTTCTAAAGTGATGCTATAGGCAGTAATAGAGGCCGCCTCCGGGTAAATCTTTACCACATGTTCTTGCCTGTCAAACGAATCAATCAATGTGTAGAGTTGGGGGTCATGAACTTGTAAAAAACTCTGCCCTTTTGAGTCATAAGTGATGTACTCACCAGCGAGTTCTTTCGGTATTGGTTTGTCGTCCAATGTGATATTTAATTTCATCCCCTTTCCCTCAGTCGGCGCCAATAGTGCTCTTACACTGTAGGCATTAAATTTTAGCGCCATGAATACTTCTTTTGAGTCCGCTTCACTTACTAGCGCTTCACTGCTTCTAGCCCATTCACCAGAATAATAAATCAAATTGTCCTTCATTTTTTCTTCGCTATCAAAAACTTCGACTGCTTTGTCTTCCCCTCCGCTAAAAATCGTCTTAATCGTAGTGTCTTCAGCGGGAGCTGCCCCTTTTAACCGCGGAACAAACGAGGGTTTTCCAGCGATCAAGTCCTTCACAATTTCTTTGACATTGCTCGCATCAAAACTTCCTTTTCCATTCGCCACATGATCTCCTCGGCGATCAAAAAGCATCCATGCTGGGCCATCTGCCACCTCATAAATTCGTGCTAACAAACCATCATCCTGAATTATTGGAAACTCTAGCCCGAGCTTGCCAATATTGTCTGCCAAATAACGATTGTCCTCTTCAAAAGCCCATTTCGGCATATGTACTCCCACAATTTCTAGCCCTTGATTACTGTAAATTTCATGCCAATTTGCCGCTTGTTCCATCATTTCTCGGCTACCAAATTCACTAAATCGAAAAAACACTACCATTACTACTTCATCTTTTAGGTCGTTTTCCGTTAAGGCCAAGGAGTTAAACCATTGTCCATTATGGTTTAAAATTCCATCCCAGCTTACCAGTCCCGAAACACGAGCTTCAGTTTTTTTTGCAAATTCAATCCGTTGCGGCAGAAACACAAAAGACACTGAAGTAACTATCGAAAGCACAACCAAACTAACTGCAAACCGCCATAACGCGCTCATATAGATACATCAGAAATCAATGAATTCATTATACCTTTAAGCTCTGATATCGTTAACAATTTCTGGTAGCCTTTGGAGCGGAGTCTTGCGTGGTCGTTCACTCACAACATTGTAAACTTTGTGGTTTTCCTTTTGTTTTAGCAGCCAATCCAAGATGAAGTATCCGCCGCTTAGGAATGGAACAATCACAAAGGCCAGGTTCAATTCTAGGGCAATGTTAAAAATTGCATGCAGCACTGTGGCAACAACCAGTCCTTCCAGGATTTTTTCTCGATGAAACATCGCGGCTGTTTTAAACTTAAACATCCGGTGGAACATTTTTACTACACTCGAACGCTTACTTTGTTGCATTTCTTTCAAAATCGGCGAAGCAAACCGCGCCACCCCATAAAAATAACCAAAAATTCCCGAAAACATTACATGAGCAAAAGTCGAGAATAATGAACGGAAGACGAATGGCAGCACTAAGTTGTTCATCCCCTGGTGCAGCCAGATATCATAGAAGTAGAGGATGTTCTCCACAAATGAAAATCCCAGCGCCGCAATAATACTAAAGCTAATCGCATCATCAATCGAACAAAGCCGATCATCATCAGTAAAGCGCACCACAATGTGTTTCATCCATTCTTCAATAACCCCCACAATCATAAAAGTCATCACTACGCTCAGGGGAACCGTAGCCAAAGCACCTAAAGAGATTTCGAATTTGTCGAATTTTTCGGTATAGGCAAAGGCATTCATCCATGGAAAGAAGCGCCAAGAGTATTTGTAGAGCAAAATTGGGAATACCGCTAATCCACCAGTAAGAAAGGTGATCGCCGTCAAATAACGGTCTTCTGGTCGCTTTTGGTAGAAGATATACCCCCACACAGCTACCGGCACAGCGGCCAATAGAATACAGGCAATAAGTTGAGTTTGCGGGTTTATCATTACTTTTTTTTAATTTTTGTTTTTTAAAGCTTCAATTCTATCGAAACCGCACTGTTTACAAAACAGTCTTATATTTTATCATT
>CAYGJQ010000035.1:2438-8038 GCA_964350285.1 uncultured Candidatus Peribacteria bacterium
TCGCCATATTTACAAAGCTCAAATTTGTGTTCTTACTCAAGGGCGCCATTTGCAACATTCAGCTTCATGATGCCTTTCAAGCTGTTTAAATCCCCAACAGCAGTGGTGGTAATAAAAGTTTGGCACTGATCAATCGATTTCAGCAGGTACTCTTGGCGTTTTTCATCTAATTCCGAAAACACATCATCCAGCAGCAAAATCGGGGTAGAGCCAGTTGTTTCAGAAATATATT
Organism: uncultured Candidatus Peribacteria bacterium; assembly: GCA_964350285.1. GTDB lineage: Bacteria > Patescibacteriota > Gracilibacteria > UBA1369 > CAYGJQ01 > CAYGJQ01. The sequence goes on from CAYGJQ010000035.1 coordinate 2,671, forward strand.
CAATTTCCGCCAATTTCAAAGCAATCAATAAGGTTCGACATTCACCACGTGAACCATGATGCTCCACCTCCTTTCCGTTCAACAAAAAGACCAAATCATCCCGATGTGGCCCAATCGAAGTGTAACCATAGCGCAAATCCGAGTTTTTCTTCTCCAGCAGCTTCGTCGAAAAGCTCAATTCCACTTCCGAAAGATCACTGGCATCATTAATAAACGACTTATACTTAATCTTCACTTTCTCTTTTCCTCCAGAAATCGACTGATAAAGCTGAGATAGTTTCTGATTGAAGTGTTCCAGTATCTGATGACGATGATTAACTAACAAGCTACCGCTTCTCACCAATTCTTGGTCCCAAAAAAAACATTCATCTTCTTTCGCATATCCCGCCTGAATTTTCATCAATAAGCGATTTCGGTTTTTCAAAACCTTGGAATAATGCATCAAAGCCTGTAAATAAGCCTGACTCGTCTGCGACGCCACCAGATTAATATATTTCCGCCGCAAATCCGGGCTCATCAGCAGCATATTCATATCCTGAGGATGAAATAGCACTGCATTAAGCTGCCCAATAAACTCATGACTCGGCAAAATCACTGCATTTTTCTTCGTTGCTTTTTGCGGCTGACTCAAAAAAACTTCCAGTGTCAGCGGATCATCTTTGCGCTCTAATCCAGCGTGAATTCGGGTATAATCTGCATCCCATTTGATTAGATCCTTCATCCTTTTCGTCCGAAAAGACTTCGCCACCGACAAAATATAAATACTCTCCAATAAATTAGTCTTTCCCTGGCCATTCTCGCCCACCAAAACCACTTTCTGGACCCCTTGGGGAATTTCCAGTTCCAGTGATTGATAATTCCGAAACGATTCTAAACGCAAGTTTGTCAGCCTCATATTTAACCAATATCAGATTAAAATCCCCCAAACAACAATCAGTCGACAAATAGCCGCTTGCAGAAAGGGAAAACATCTGTTAAAGTGCGTTCTTGACTTAACGAAATAGTATGGCAATTTTGCAGATCGTCCAGGGGGCAGAAGCTCCAGTACTCCGTGAAAAGTGCGAATCAATCAGGCAGGTCGACAAAAAACTACAAAAATTGATCAGCAACATGAAAGAAACAATGCTGGACGCTAAAGGTGTTGGTATTGCCGCACCTCAGATTGGTGAAAGCCGCCGCGTCATCATTTGTCGCTTCGAGGCGAATGAACCAGGAGAAAAAATTGTTGCCATGGTCAACCCAGAGATCACCTGGTTTTCTGAAGAAACTTCAGTTGAAGAAGAAGGCTGTCTTAGTCTTCCAGGAGTTTTCCGTAAAATCGAGCGTCCTGATGCCATTCAAGTGACTTTTCAAGATGAAAAGGGGAATCAGCAGACTTTGAAGTACCAGGGGTTTGATGCCCGGATTGTTCAACACGAGGTGGATCATATTAATGGGGTGCTGTTTATTGATTATCCGCAGGCGTAGGGGGGGATTGGGGGTACAGGCAATGTCAGGCCTGAGCCGGAGTTTTCGCGATCCCCGCTTTCCTCCTGCCATCTCAGTCCCTTTCCACTCCCACCCTCCTGGCCTCCACCTTTTACGACAGTTTTCGAAGACCACGCTTCGTTCTAACCTAATTCCAAGCCTTTTTGTCGCGCAACAAAGAAACCCTACCAACCAAATATGAAATTTTTCGAAATTTTTTATGAAAAATTATGAAATCCTCCCCTTTGCCCACTTCGCACCTCTCACCACCCAATACCAAAAACCGCGTAAAACCTTCTCCCGCGCCGGTAAATAATGCACCTCCACTCCACCAAACCTCTGCTTAAACTGGGTAATCTTATTCCAAGGATGTTTTGGCTGATTTGGCGGCGCAATCCCAAATAAATCATAAGACTTACATCCCAGCTCCTTCGCATCAAGCATCGCCTGCCATTGCAGCAAAAACGGCGCCATCACATTCCGATGCTCATTCCCCGACGCCCCGTAGTAATAAATCGCTTCGTCACCAAAAAAAGTCGCGATAATCCCCGCAATTACTTCTCCGTCATATTCCGCCACATAAAGTTTCGCCAGCGGAGACTTCACTCCATCACCTTTGCCAAGAATTTTCAGCATATTCTCGTAAAACCGTTGATTATGGCCTGAAAAATTATTTCGCTCTGTCGTCGCCTTTACCAAATTATAAAAATCCGCCACCGCTGCATCACTAGCACCACAAGCTTTCACTTTCACTTCATGCTTTTTCGCTACTTTAATATTATATCGTCCCTTTTGTTTCATTTGCTTCAAAATTTCCTCTTCATCCACCGAAATATCGATAATCAACGAATCCTCCGGCTGATGATGAGCATGCGCTTTCCTCATCTTCCGTCGACGAAAAACGGACGACAAATCAGCATCTTCAGCTGCAATCGGAAATTCGTACCGCACATAAACACATCCTTCCTCTTTCCCAATCCGTTCACATTCCTCAAACAACATTTCCAATACTTCCTGATCTTCATAATCACAAACCGGCCCCCGCGGTGAAATCAACCAGTGCTTCCCAAACGGCATCGCCATTTTTATCACCAACGCACATCCCACGATATCTTTTCCTTTCCTCACTCCTACAACCCAAAAGGGCTCCCGTCCCGGAATCGTCTTTTGAAATTCGCCCCAATCCCAGCTCTGGTGAATCGATCCAAATTTATGACTAATCAAAAAAGCTGCCAATCGCTCTCGTTCATCTCCAGAAAATCGAAAAATCTCCATATTATTCAGTTGAATCAACTACCGTATACACAAATTGCATCTGATAACTTCCCGCCGGTTGGAATTTTTTAATCTTTAACCCATAGTTCACATCCAAAGCAAACTCTCCCACTCTCCCTTGGTTCGCCGGCAAAGTCCCATCCATTAATAAAACCGGACTTGTCACAAGATTCGTTCCTTTTTGATCATAGGTTTTAAACACTGTCAGGTTTTGTCCAGACGCGTCCCATGGCGCCGAAATATTCGCTGGCCCCTGAGAATTTTCACTGTACTCCACCCCATTGGAAACCTTCGGCCCCGTCGCAGTTGTTACCAGGGCTAGATTTTGGTTGCTAATGTATTTGGTTTTCTTCAACGGAACTCTTTCCTCCGGATTTTCAACATCTTTCCGGTGGGTCGCTGAGATCGGTTGAATTTCCAGGAATACTTTGAATCCGCCACGGTTTCGATCATCACGTACTTTCAAACTTGTTTTTCCCTGGGAGTTTTCAACCGTATGAAAACGATATTGCTCCACGCCAGTTACTCCTGCCGGTTTGAAATAAAACTGATCAGGAATTTCTACCAGTTCCAAGGCGCTACCTTCCAACACTTCTTGCACTAAAAGGTGTGATTGAGTTTGTTGCCCAATACTTGTCGGCACAAAAGCATTCATCACAAACAACACAAAGCTCAATGTTACAAACCACCGTAATGCTGTTCTTGTCTGCATAAAAAACAAATAAATAGCCTTCATACTTTATCAAAAAACTCCCCCCAGTACCACTTCACCCTGTTGACCTTACTTCAACAATCAGAACCTCGCACCCCTGCCATAAAAGCATAGACAAGCCATTTCTCCTCCGATACAATGCACCCGCTTTTAGCTAATATCTTTCAATTTATGTCGGACAAACAACAGAACACCCCAGAACTCAAATCTGGTCTCGCCCAAATGCTCAAAGGTGGCGTGATCATGGACGTAGTAACACCTGAACAAGCGAAGATCGCTGAGAATGCCGGTGCCGTAGCCGTGATGGCCCTCGAACGTGTACCTGCTGATATCCGCAAAATGGGCGGAGTTGCCCGAATGTCCGATCCGGAAATGATTAAAGGAATTATCAACGCTGTTTCAATTCCCGTGATGGCTAAAGTTCGTATTGGTCACTTTGTTGAAGCCCAAGTGCTAGAAGCCCTCGGTGTTGATTACATCGATGAAAGTGAAGTTCTCACGCCAGCTGATCACAAGTTTCACGTTGATAAATCTGGTTTCAAAGTTCCTTTCGTCTGCGGCGCTACCAATCTTGGTGAAGCAGCTCGTCGGATTGCCGAAGGTGCCGCAATGATCCGCACCAAAGGTGAAGCTGGTACCGGAAACATCATCGAAGCCGTTCGTCATTGGCGTCAAATCAACGGCGAAATCCAAGCTCTCAAAGATATGAGCGAATCAGAACTTGCTGCATACGCTGAAAAAGAACGTTCGCCAATCGAATTAATCAAACAAATCAAAGACCTCCAACGTCTCCCAGTAGTAAACTTCGCTGCCGGTGGTATTGCCACCCCAGCCGACGCTGCCCTCATGATGCAACTCGGTTGTGATGGAGTATTCGTTGGTTCTGGAATTTTCAAATCAGCTGATCCAGAAAAACGCGCTAAGGCAGTAGTTGAAGCCACTACTCATTTCAAAGACGCTATGAAGATTGCTGAGGTTTCCACAAATCTCGGTGAAGCTATGGACAGTCTCGAAATGGATCAACTCGAGAATCGTTATGCTGAACGAGGTTGGTAAACCCACTTCGCTTATTGCATAATGCAGGCGCACAATCTTACCCATCAACCATGACTAATTTCCTCCAGCGCAGCACCGCTACCGTGCTCGCCGCAGTTAGTGTTTTTCTCACTGGCTGTAGCGCCACTGAATTATCCACCAACATCCCTCTTTCTTATATCGATGTTCCCGAAAACGTCGATCTCGTAGTTGCCGTCCGAAACAGTGATTTTATTAAACAAAAATTCGCAGAAGCCAAAGCTATCGCTACTGAAGATGATCCAATCGCTGAAGTTAGCATCGATGATTTCGAATACGCAGTCTTCATTGCCGATGTCACAAATTACTCCATCACTGGCTTTATGGATGTCCGAAATTATTGTGTCAAAGCACTATACAAAGATTCCAAAGAATTAGTAAACGTCCCCATCCCCGAAATGCCTAATGGCAATAGTTTCTGTGAATTCGACGATTCTGATTTTGAAAAAAATCTCCAAGAAAAACTCAACGAAGCCGAGCTCAACCTATTTGTCCACGCCTCCACCAAGAAAATCCGTGAGCTCACTTCAAATCAGTTCAATAGCTACAAGCCGCTTTTCAAAGACCAATTTTTGAAAGAGGTGAAGTCTCAGGCCGATACCAAAGAATTCGAACGCGCCCAAAAAGTTCTCAGCTTCCTCGGCATCAACACTCCCATCGATTCAGAAAACTTCATTGATGAAATGGTCAATGGAATCCAAAAAGTTCATGCTGCTAAATTCATCTCCCACCTTGATAGTTTCCAAATTTCGATTAAGGCTAACTCCGAAGCCATCACCTGGCACAACTCATATCAGCTCACTGAAGGCATCGACACTGAAAAGATTGCCCAGCTTCTCA
>CAYGJQ010000035.1:8048-18303 GCA_964350285.1 uncultured Candidatus Peribacteria bacterium
ACCGATACCGAAAAAGGAAGAGAAATCATCCTTTCCGACACCACCGAATACAGCGTCACCAAAAAAGTAGATGGTCAAAATTTTGCGATCCAAGCTGAGCTTAAAAACTACGATCTATCCGCCGGCCTCTACGCTTATTCGAGCCCCACTATTTCTTTCGGTGTCGTCGGTGCCATCATGGCAAGCGCTGCCATTCCCACTGCGATGGTCGCCGCTTCGGATGACGTTGCCGGCACAAATGTCCTTTCTCAGATTGGAATATTAGATAGCCAAGGCCAAGCCCGCGACGCTTCCCGCAAAGCCAACGCTGCCATGATGATTCAAGCAATCGAAGCCTTAAATGCCGATATTGGGTCATACCCAGCTGAACGTGGTTGCGTTGAAGATATCGCTGAACTCTCTCCATATTTTCCTGGGGAAAACCCAATCTCTTTAGAGCTCCGAGGCGCCAGTCTTAAAATCGACGGCTGTCATTTCCTCTACGATCCAATCACCGATTCCGAAGACCAAAACTACGCCATCTACACCACAGTAGAAGTCCGCGAAAACGGCAATACCAAAGAAGTTCCCGCTCCCGGCGACATGCCAAAAATTTCCCGTGTTGGCGGCCAATATTATGTAATTGTCCAGTAATGACCATCGGCGTCCTCGCCCTCCAAGGCGACTTCCACGAGCATCGCGTAATGATCGAAAATATTGAAGGACACGAAGTAACAGAAGTCCGCACCATCGAAGATCTCAATCAAGTGCAAGGATTAATCATTCCCGGTGGCGAAAGTACAACCATCGGCAAACTCTTGAAAAAAACCGGTCTCGATCAAGCCATCATCGAACGAGCCAAATCAGGCATGCCAGTCTACGGCACCTGCGCCGGCGCCATCATCGTTGCTAAATCAATCACTGGCGCTCAACAAGCTCATCATCTCGCCCTCATCGATATCGAAATCCAACGCAACGCCTACGGCCGTCAGCTTGATAGTTTCATCACTGACCTCGAAGTCGATCCCAAAGTTTCTGACCGCCCAGTGAAATCAGTTTTCATCCGCGCCCCGATCATCACTCAAATCGGAGTTAACGTTCAAGTGTTGGCCAAATATGAAGAAGATCCGGTGTTAGTCCAAGAGGGGAATATTCTAGTTTCATCATTCCATCCCGAACTCACCAAAGACGATTCAATCCACCGCTACTTCCTAAAAATAGTGGCCGCTCAATAGTCTTTCTGTTAGAGTCGTTGCGGTTTAATTTGATTAACCAAAGAGTATGACTCCTGAAGAACACATCAAAAAACTGATCGAACACCTCGGCGAAAATCCTGATCGAGAAGGCCTTGTGGACACTCCATCTCGAGTGATCCGTTCCTACGAGACTTTATTTTCTGGCTATAACAAGGATCCGAAAGAAGTACTCACAGTTTTCGACGGCGAAGATTACGATGAAATGATCATCGTTAAAGACATCGAATTTTACAGCACCTGCGAGCACCACATGTTGCCCTTCTTCGGAAAAGTCCACATCGGCTATTTGCCAACTGACAAAATTATCGGACTCTCAAAACTGCCAAGATTAGTAGAAATTTTTTCCCGCCGCCTCCAAAATCAAGAACGCATGACCTCCCAAATCGCTAATGCCCTCAATGATTTGTTGAAGCCAAAAGGTGTTGGAGTAATTGTCGAAGGTAAACATCTCTGCATGATGGCTCGCGGAGTCCAAAAACAAACCAGCAGCGTCACTACCTCTACGGTACTCGGACAGTTTAAAAAGGATTTAAACACGAGGTCAGAATTTCTAGAATTAATTAAGTAGAAAAGGCCTTTCTAAAAAATTTTACAATCCTAGGGCTCACCATCCCCTGCAAGTAGCGAGGCGACTGATCCGGAGTGAAAGGAAGTGGAGCTCCGCAAGACTGACTGTAGCGCAGGACACCGAACCATAAATAATTTATTATTTATGAGAGAGGTGAGGAAGCCCCTATCCCTGCCACCACCCAAAGGGTAGCAAAAAGATATGTCCCGCAACCGTCACCTGACAGTGCCTGCGGGATTCGAAAATTTTTATGAAAAAAGATGAAATCCTTAGTTCTTCATAACTAACTATACTTAAATGCTCCCCAAACCCATCCAACGAGTCATCGATGAATTCAGCCGTCTTCCTGGCATCGGCCCTAAGTCCGCCCAGCGGATCGCCATGTATTTATTGCGCAACCCCGAGTCCCGCAGCCAAGCACTCGGCGACGCTTTTCTCAAAATGCGTGACGGCATTTCTTTCTGCGATCAATGCTGGAACCTCTGTGACGACATCACCTGCAACATCTGCAGCAACCCCCAGCGCGACCACAGCCAAATCTGTGTAGTCGAAGAAGTATTGGATGTGGTTGCCATTGAACGTACCGGTGAATTCAAAGGTGTCTATCACGTGCTCCACGGTGCCCTTTCACCAATCAACGGTATCACCGCTGATCACTTAAAAATTGCGGCTCTATTCGAACGTGTTAAAAATAGCGATAAATTAAAAGAAGTTATCCTCGCCACCAACCCCGGTCTTGAAGGCGAGGCCACAGCTATGTATCTGATGAACCATCTCAAAGATCTCGACAGCTCCATCACCCGAATCGCCCGCGGCCTCCCCATCGGCGCCAATTTAGAATACGCCGATCAAGTGACATTAACGAGAGCGTTGGAAGGGCGGCAGGCGTATTGATATAAAGCGCCGATGGGGAGGGGGCCCCGGAAATTAGGAGCGGAGACCCGCCTGCGGGTTGAGCACGGATTTTTGGGGAGAGGAGAGGCCGAGACGACAACGTAGAAGCATCCGTAGGATGATTCGAAGTGAAAGCTCTCGGGCAAGCGACGAGGCGCCAATTTGGAGTACGCCGATCAAGTGACATTAACGAGAGCGTTGGAAGGACGACAGGCGTATTAAGCTTTTGGTTTTTCAAAAGAATTTCAATCTCTAAAGCCAGACAAACATCTTAAACCAACGGATTGTGTTCTTCATAGAAAGCAACCAACATCGAAAGTCATGAAATGCTGAAAAAGATGCAGTTGTAAGGCATAAATCAAAAAAAGACCGCAGTGCACTAAGGGTGCATGAGGATCTTTTTTTGATTTATAACGCAGCAAATGCGCTTTTTCAGCATTTCCGTCTAGATCAACGGTTACTTAACTTTTTTGACGGCGTCTACTATTTTTTTGGCTCCAGCTTCTCCAATGCCATCTACTTCAACGAGATCTTTCACAGTAAGACCTTTCAATTGTGATACTTGAGTCAACCCAGCCGCTTCCAGTTTTTTCACTGTCGCCGCTCCTACGCCTTCAAGATCAGCAATATTATCAACCACTTGTTTTTCAGGTGCCGCATCTTTTTTCTTCTCATCTTTCAAGTCGCCAATATCAAGGATATCAAGTTCCCAGCTAGTAAGGTTTGAAGCCAAACGTACATTCTGACCATTACGACCAATTGCTAGAGGACGTTGTTCCGGCTGAACAAAACATGAAGCACGTTTTTCTTCTTCGTTGAGTTGAATCACACTTACATCAGCTGGCGCTAGTGCCGTACGAATGTATTCTTCATTGTTATCAGACCATTGAATGATATCAATCCGTTCATTATTCAATTCATCCATCACGTTTTGTACCCGCACACCTTTCTGGCCCACACAAGAACCGATCGGGTCAATTTTTGGGTCATTCGAAGATACTGCTACTTTTGCTCTCACTCCAGGTTCACGAGCAATTCCTTTCACCTCTACCAGTTCCGACTTAATTTCCGGAATTTCTAGTTCAAGTAGTTTGCGCACCAAGTTTGGATGAGTTCGAGAAATCAAGAGTTGTGGCCCTTTGCTCGTTTTAATTACACGGTCCAAATAGAGTTTCAGGCGTTGACCAGAGAAATATCGTTCTCCCGGAATTTGTTCTTCTGGTGGGAGGAAACTAGTAATCTTGCCATCAAGAGTCACATATACATGATTACCATCAACTCGGTGAACAATTGCATTGATTAGTTCATTCTCTCGGTCTTTAAACATGTCATACATCACTTCACGTTCTGCTTCTTGAATCCGGTGAATGATCACTTGTTTCGCAGACTGTGCCGCAATACGGCCATAACTCGCAGGAGTTACATCAATTCGCACAATATCTTCTAGTTTTGCACCTTTCTTATATTTTTGTGCTTCTTCTACTGTAATTTCACGATCTTCATCTTCAACTTCCTCTACCACTGTTTTCATCAAATAAATTGTTGCTGACTCGATTCCGTCACGAATATCTACTTCTACTTCTTGGTTTCGATTACCATAATCTTTTCGATAAGCTGCTCTCAAAGCTGCTTGAATCGTTTCCATTACTTGATCGCGAGAAATCCCTTTCTCATCACACAGCTGATTGATCGCTGCCATAAATTGTGACTTCATAATCGTTGATTTAGGGTATTAAACAAAGCGCCAGAACTAATCTTTTAGTCCTGGTCAACAGCACAACTCTACCAGGATTCAAGGGCTTTGTAAATAGTTTCTCCACGGAAACCTTTGTTCCTCAACAGTGCAAAAATCTTATTTCTTCGATCCTGCTCGGACAGCTTCATCAACTTCCTTTCATTCTTTTCTAAAAGTTTCATCGCACTACCAATTTCATCAACTGTTTCACTAGTCACCAAGTTATCGATCATATCTCTTTTAATCCCTTTTTTGAATAATTCCTGCCTCAGCATCATGATCCCCCGAGGCTTAAAGCGAGCGCGATTTTTTAGCCAATCATCCACAAACCTTTGGTCGTTCAGATAATTAAGCTCTTCCAATCTCCTGATCACTTTTTCAATATCTTCGCGCTCACCTTCCTTTTTCTCCAATTTTTTCCTGATTTCAGCTGCACTATGATTCCTTCTGCTTAAGGCATCAAAGGCATAGGAAAGGAGTTTTTGATAGGTCATAGCTACTTTTATACAGCGGCATCAGATTTCTTCATTTTTTCGACATAAGCCAATGTTTCTTTTTCCATTTCTTTCAAGATCTTTGGGTTTTCTGCCATGAAGCGTTTTGAGTTTTCACGACCTTGGCCAAGCTTCGTGTCTTTAAAGCTATAGAAAGCGCCTGACTTCCGGGTGATGTTGTATTTTGTGGATAAATCAAGTAGATCACCACAGAACGAAATACCACGGTTGTACATGATGTCGAACTCAGCGAGTTTAAATGGTGGTGCAATTTTATTTTTCACCACTTTCACACGTACCCGGTTACCAATCAGTTTCTTTTCTTCACCAGACTTATCTTCAATCCGGCCAATGCTGCGAATATCCATTCGCACTGAAGAGTAGAATTTCAAAGCATTACCACCAGTAGTAGTTTCTGGATTACCAAACATCACACCAATTTTCATTCTCAATTGATTGATGAAGATTACAGTGGTCTTCGAGCGGTTAATTGCCGCAGTTAATTTCCGTAGGGCCTGACTCATCAAACGGGCTTGTAGCCCCATATGGGCATCACCCATGTCGCCTTCAATTTCGGCGCGTGGAGTCAAAGCAGCTACTGAATCTACCACAATTACATCCAACGCATTTGAGTGTACTAATGTCTCCACAATCTCCAATGCTTGCTCACCACTATCTGGTTGAGAAATCAAAAGGCTATTTAAATCGACTCCAATTTTTTGTGCATATTCTGGATCCAATGCATGCTCTGCATCCACAAAGGCACATTGACCACCCTTCTTTTGCGCTTCCGCTACGATATGAAGAGTGAGTGTAGTCTTACCAGAGCTTTCTGGACCAAAAATTTCCACAATTCTTCCTCTTGGCACACCACCACCCAATGCTACATCCAACGATAAACATCCTGTTGGGATAGTTTCAATAGCAGACTGTTTGCCGTTTCCCATATTCATAATTGCCCCCTTTCCAAAATTCTTTTCAATCTGCGCCACCGCCAATTCCAACGCTTTCTTCTTATCATTCTGTTCAGATGCCATAATAAATTAAGTTAAAGAAATAAGTAATTTATTGAGAGTACACTCACTATAGGTGAGCGGCCACTCACCGTCAAGGTTATTTTTAGATTAACCAGAATATAACAAGCAATTATGAAATTTTTATTAAGAAAAAATGAAGAAAAAATTAAAAGCCGCCTTAACCTGATAGCTAAGGCATAATTCTCCCTTGCTCAAAATCATTCAGCAGTGGCTGATCTATTTTGCCGGCTTTGTTTTCTCCCGTTTCATCGGCTTATCAGTCTGGTTTTCATCTTTCACATGATAGAAAGCCTTAATGCTGCGCTCAGTACCAAACGCTACATTCTTTGTGCCACATTTCCGGCAGGTATAGACATACTTTTTCCCTACTGGTTTCACATCAGAGATTTGGCGACAATCCTTACAAAAGTGAACAATATTTTCACCGAGAGGTTTTCCAGACATAGCTAAAATTAGTTTACACAAGCAAGGTCTTGCCAAGTATTGCACAGTCCGTCAAGAATAGAAACTCAAGCCTGAGGCCGATCATCTCTTTGGGGCAAATCAGATTTAATTTGAATGTCATCAGTATAATGATGAGCTGGAGTCGGATTTGCATTCACAGGTACTTGTTGAGAAACATCATTCACAGGTTGTTGCACTTGTTGGTGCTGTCTCATTACCGATTCCGTAATCTGCTGCCGTACCTGTTCCATTTTGGGTGAACGTACTCCAGCGCCTTTCGTCAATAGGTGTCCGCCATATCCCACCAACGCACTGGCAACTAAAACACCAAACAGCCCAAACATCGGCTGTTTATCTACCAAGTTCAGGCCAAATTGCGGATGAAAGAAAATTGAATAAGCCAAGCACAACAAATACAATCCACCACCTCCAGCCAACATATGGAAAGTAGTTTTCTTCACCGGTAGTTTCACAAATTCTTTCTGCATCGCCTCCGAAATCACCAGCGCCAACGAACCACCAAATAAAAGCAGCAAAGTCGCCCCCAGCAGATAAAGCGGCCCAGTAATTCCCAAAAACATGTCGCCAGTATGAAAGCGATCAATGTCTTTATACCAAGGCAAAAAAACACTCACAATTCCCACCAGCGCGCCAATCCCCACTACTTTATTTGGAAGAGAAAGTGCTTTTAGTCTCTTTTTGAAAGATAGGGTTGGCATAAATGTGATCAATAATTGATATCCGCAACATAACAAATCTACAAAAATAACTCAATCGCCTAGATCTCCGAGTAACTCAAGGTATAGTTGGATGAACCAGTAACCCCAAACTTTCTCACGCGGAGATAATAAGTACCCGTTACCACCGGCTGATAGGTCAAACTAAATTGTAAGTTGCCCGCTCCATCGTCATCAAACGCTACTTCAGTTGTTCCGGCGGCATCGCTATAAAGAGATGCGTAATTGTCGCCGTTACCACCGCTGGCATTGAAGTTATAGTTCACTCCACTGGTCAAAGTGAATTCATACCAGTCATATAGATCGTCGTCAGTTAAAGTGTGCGGACCATGAGTCTGCACCGAGACAGTTGGTGTGCCTAGATTCGAGGGGTCTCCGCCAGTGAGATAGGCTTTATCGTCACCAGGGTCATAGGCATCCACTGCATTCGTCACTTCCTTGTATTTCAAATCATATGATGCCGAATCACCAACCAAATCAGTTCGTACGGCTATCCAATAGGGATCAGTGACCGAAGGCGTAAAACTTAAGAAGGCCTGATTCGCAGTTTGATCAAATCCAGGATCTTCGGCAACTAAATTCAAGGCCGCTTGATCATCATAAATCTCAATGTAAGTATCACCGCTCACCGCACCATTAGTATTGAAATTATAAGTAGTGCCTGCAGTTAATGTCGCCGTAAAGAAATCCACCGCATCGCCGGCTGAAAGTAGATGGCCACTATCGGTTTGTTCAAATGTTTGCATGGTTAAGGCTGTTGCCCCTGCACCGGTATCATCAGCAGGATCACTAGCATCCAAGGATGAATTTTCCACATAGTTAAAGTCATAGCTCACCGCCGTTCCTGGTGTAAACGCATGCACTCGGTAGTAATAGGTTTTAGTTGCCGCCGCAGTATAAGTAGTTGCACAATTCAATCCATCGCCGGCATCATCATCAGCTCCAGAATCATTTAATTGTGTTACTCCATCACCAAAGCCATCGATGCTATCGTAAAGTTCGCAGGTAGTATCACCTCCACCTGAAGAATTAAATGTATACTCAGTGCCCGACACCAAATCTAATGCGTACCAATCATATAAATCCGTCGCATCCAATGTATGAGTTGAGTGCACTTGAGGTGTGGTGGTTGGTATTAGCGCAGTCGCCCCAAGGCCGGTATCATCACCTGGATCATAGGCATCTCCACTCGCCGCACACCCAGACGTACAGGTGTATTTCAAATCATAAGCAGCAGTGCCACCAATGCCCGGTGCCGTTCGTACTCTCACTGTATAGGCTCCAGTTGAACCAGCCACCATGCTGACATCAAACATCCCGCTGCCTCCAGAATTATCGTCTGAAGTTGCAATCGCCCCAAATGGGTCAATCACATCCACAAACACATCCCCGCTACCACCAATCGAATTGAAATTATAAGTATTTCCGCTAGTCAAATTCACCGTATAAAGATCGAATATATCCGTTGAATTTAAAGTATGGAAAGTGCTCGATTGTTGACTATCAGTTGGGTCTACAAGGGGTGTCGGAGTCAGTAGTGCCGAATTATCAAGTGGGTCAAAGGCATCATTGCCTCCCGGATCAGTAGAAACATCAATTGCATTCAAATCATAAGCAGCAGCACCAGTAGAAAGTTCATTTACCCGGAGATAGTGAGTGCCACTTCTTGCAGCAGTGTATTCAAAACTAAATGCATTATTCCCACTCGAATTTAAATCATCCGCTAACAAAATGGTTCCGGAAGAATCATCATATAGTCGCCCTTCAAGCACTCCAGTGTCCGTAATGCTATTGAAGTTATAGGTTACGCCGGCAATCAAATCCACGCCGAACCAATCTTCAGTATCAGTTCCCGAAAGTACATGGCTTGGGCTTTGCACTAAAGTCGTTCCAATAGAGCCTAATGCCGTTGCCTGGGCTCCACTGTCATTAGGTTCGTAAATATCGCCACAACCTAAACTACATCGTGATCTAAAGTCATAAGTCGCAATCGCTCCAATCGGTTGGGTTCGTACTCGAATCGTATGAACACCGGTTGCTCCCGCCACATAAGTTAGGTCAAAATCACTGCCGCCACCAGAATTATCATCAGCAGCTACCAGTGTGCCGCCAGTATCAAATACATCTACATAAACATCTCCGACCGAGAGAGTGGAAGCAAAGTTGTAGCTATTGCCTGCAGTCAAATCAACCGTATACCAATCAAACATATCAGTGTCCGACATTGTTCTGGCTGCCTGGGTATCCTCTGCTGCCGTTGGTGCGCCTAGCGCCGTCGGTGTCAACAGTGGCGAATTATCACCCGGATCAGCTGCATCGCCACCGGTCGGATCAGTGGATACATCTACATAGTGCAAATCATAAGTCGCATTAGTATTCGACTGCTCATCAACTTTTAGATAATAGGTCTGAGTTGTCGGCGCGGTGTAATCAAAACTAAACGAAGCGCCGCCATTGGAAGACAAATCTTGAGCCACAATATTTGAGCCACCGGCATCATCGTAGAGCGTTCCCTGAGTTACACCCGTATCCGCAATTGAATTGAAATTATAAGTGGTGCCTGAATTCAAAGTTAACGAATACCAATCTTCAGTATCGGTAGGGGAGAGAGTATGTGATGAACTAGTTCCCGATGACATCGCTGTTGGCGGTGTACCCAAGGCAGTGGCTCCACCAATCACATCATCTCCCGGATCGCTAGCATCAGGTGCATTTGCGGTTCCAGTTTGTGAATAATTAAAGTCATAAGTCGCATCGCCTCCACCTGCTTCGATGATTCGATAGTAATAACGCTGAGTTGCTCCCGCTGTATAAACCGTCTGACAATCATCTCCACCACCAGCATTATCATCAGCCAGTTCGTCATTCACTTGTGTTAAGCCCCCAATGTCTGAATACAAGTAACAAATTGGGTTGCCAGTAGAATTATTAGTATAGAAGGTATATTCATTTCCAATTGTTAAATCAAAGGCAAACCAATCTTCCGTATCAGTGCCAGTCGTCAAACTATGTGGCGTCGAAGTTTCCACGTCACCACTAGGCACCAATAGAGTGGCTTCCGCCCCGCTATTGTCTGGCTCATTACTATCGGGAGCTGGGCCCGCGCCATTA
>CAYGJQ010000036.1:0-584 GCA_964350285.1 uncultured Candidatus Peribacteria bacterium
GGGGGGCGGGGGAGGAGGTTGAGAAGTTTGGTGCTAGGAAGCTAGGGGGGGATATGGCCTCTTTTGATGTTTTAAACCTGGATGCTGGGAGCTTTTTGGGGGGATTTCATTTTTTTTCATAAAAAATTTAAGAAAATTTCATATTTGGTTGGTAGGGTGTGAGTGTTAGCTAACAGCAGAGGCAGTTATTAGGTTAGAAATGAAGGATGGGTCTTCTAAATTTGTCAGTAAGGTGGAGGCCGAATGATGGGGGGTGTGGAAGGGACTGAATGGCAGGAAGAGAGCGGTGATTCGTTTTTTCTTCACATCAGGCCTGTCCTTTCCTATACTCGGTGAATAATATTCGTCACCACTCCCCAGACGTTAAAGTCATCCGCTTGTTCTATTTTGATCGGCTGATAGCGTTTATTCTCCGGAATCAGCATCATTTCCGTCCGACTCTTAAAAAATCTTTTCACTGTAAACTCTCCATTGAGCACGGCAATAACGATGTGATTGTTTTGGGGAGTGATTGATCTATCTACCACTAAAATGTCGTTGTCAAAGATGCCGGCGTTGATCATTGAGTCACCGTGAACGCGCAT
>CAYGJQ010000036.1:599-2511 GCA_964350285.1 uncultured Candidatus Peribacteria bacterium
ACAATGTGCTGGCGCGGTTTTTTATAAGATATTCATTGAAATCTAGGGTGGATTCTATGTAGTCTTCTGCCGGCGATGGAAATCCAGCTTGTACTTTTGAACTGAAAAAGGGGATGCGTTGCTGGGTGAAAGACTTGATGGCCTTACCAATACGTGAAACTGTTGCAGTCATAAGCTGGTGTGTTAGATTGTAGGTGAGTGTGCACTCACCATAGGTTAACTTTTTCTAGAAAGCAATAAGAATTTTATGTCTTCGGAAACAGCAAAAATTATTAAGGATAATACGTTTGTCTTTGTCGATTTAGAGACATCGGGGCCGAATCCTGCCCGTGATCGGATTATTGAAATTGCCTTAATAAAAGTGAAGGGGGGGGAGGTTTTAGAGAAATGGTCTACTTTGATTAATCCAGAGACTTCTATATCGGAATTTATTCAGGATTATACGGGGATTACTGAAGCGATGGTGGCTGATGCACCGACATTTGCGGAAGTCGCGGTTGAACTAAAGGAAAAGTTGAAGGGGGCGGTGTTTGTGGCTCACAGTGTGCGATTTGATTATGGCTTTATTAAGCATTCTTTTGGTCGGGAGGAGATTGATTTTAATCAGAAGCGGCTTTGTACGGTGAAATTGTCGCGTTATTTGTACGATGCTTATCGGAAACATTCTTTGGATGCTTTGATTGAACGGTATGGATTTGAATGTGAGGCGCGGCATCGGGCAATGGGGGATACTGATGTGTTGTGGCAGTTTTGGCAGATGATTCAGGCGGAATTGCCGGCGGAAAAGCTGGAGAAGGCGATTAAGCGGCAGTTGACGGCGGTGGCGGCGCCGAATGAAGAGTTGCGACAGGTGATTGAGGGGTTGGATGATACACCTGGGGTTTATTTGTTTTTTGGCGACTCGGATGTGCCGCTTTATGTGGGGAAAAGTGTGAATTTACGGTCGCGGGTTTCTTCGCATTTTTCTGGTGATCATGAGAGTATGCGGAAAATGCGGATGACAGAGCAGGTGCAGCGGATTGAGGTGATTGATACTGCTGGTGATTTGGGGGCGCGATTACGGGAATCTCAGTTAATTAAGGCAAGGCAGCCAATTTATAATCGACAGTTGCGGCGGAATAAGGAGATGTGTTCTTTGAAGATGATGGTTGATGAAAATGGATATGAAGCGATTGAAGTGGTGAAGCAGGATCAATTGGAGCCGGCTAGTCTTGATGATTATTATGGGGTGTTTCGGAATACCAAGTATGCGGATGAGTTTTTACGGGAGATCGCGAAGGAGCATCAGCTTTGTTTTGCTAAGTTAGGAGTGGAGAAGGCTGCGGAAGGAGGCTGTTTCGCTTATCGGATGTTGAAACGGTGCCAGGGGGCTTGTTGTGGGGAGGAAGAACCTTATCAGTTTAATTCGCGATTGCGGGAAGTTTTGGTGAAGCGGCGGTTGGCTACGTGGGACTTTGGGGGGCGGATTGGTATTCGGGAGCATAATCCTTTGAATAAGCTGACGCAGATTCATGTGGTGGATAATTGGTGTTACTTGGGGACGGTGAATTCGGAAGAAGAGTTGTATGATATGGAGCAATCTGTTTTGGAGCCGATTTTTGATTTGGATACTTATAAGATTTTGAAGTCGTATATGAAAAAGATCGACTTAAATAATGTCGTGGTTTTGGGGTAGTTCATTTTGGTTTTTAAAAATTGAGGTAAGTGATATTGATCTGAAGAATGGTGGCGAAACTTACCCACAGTAGGTAGGGGATGTTGGCGTAACTGATCCATTTTTGGTGTGGCCAAATAGCAATAAGGGCCCAGATTAAGGTGCCGAGAGTGAGTAGTATATCGATGGTGGCGAGAATATTATTTTGAAGACCGAATTGAATTGGGGTGAAAGCGAGGTTGAAGATTAAGTTGAGAA
>CAYGJQ010000036.1:2521-7225 GCA_964350285.1 uncultured Candidatus Peribacteria bacterium
AAAGGGATTTGTTTTTTGAAAGTTTTGTAGAAAACCGTGCCGAAGCTGATTGCGATAATCGTGTAGAGTACGGTCCATACTGGAGAGAAGAGCCAACTGGGCGGGCTCCATTCAGGTTTGATGAAATTGGCGTAGATTTCAGTTTCGTTCATGGTGTGAGTTAATGAGGATGGATTGATTGTATCATTTAGTGGGATACGTGAAAAAAAGTGTTTGTGGATTGATTGGGAGTGAGGATTGGAAGGGATGGCTAGGTTGGGATTGCGCGGGGGGAGGTGCGCAAAGGTGGGACCGAGTGACCTCGTTAGACGCAATCGCTCGGGTAGTCCGGGTGACAGAACGGGTTCTCATCGCTGGAGTTGGGTTTGCCGTCGAAGTCGCTGTCGAGCTCGCCGTCCGGTTGGCCGACGAAAGTTTGTGCGTGACAGGGGGACAATCCGAGGTTCAATTCCCAGTGGTCTTCGATTCCGTCGCCGTCGTGGTCCTGCTTGGGATCCAGTGTGACCCCGATGACGGCGGGGATTTTGCAGGCGTTTCGGAAGCGGATGTTCACCCTTTTTACGAAATGCGTTTGTGCGTTTGTGCTGTGCTCTTGGTATTGAGCGGTGCACTTTTTTTGCGCTTCGGATCGTTTTTGGCTGTCCTGTTCGCTTTTGGCACTTTCTTCGCATTCGACACGCTGGCGCTCGTAGATTTCGCTGGCGAACTGGTAGTCTCGGAGGGCGTTGCGATAATAGTCTATCAGGGCATGGGCATCAGGGCTCATGGAGGGCCCACCACAGCCGATGAGGGAGCAGACGGTCCAAACGAGGACGAGGGCGAGGACGAACAGTTTTCGTGATTTCTTTTGCATTGTAAGTTCTCCTAATGCAAGAAAGGTTCAATTTTTCAGAGTAGAAACAAAGTCCAATGCCTCCAAAAAGTGGAGACGGCCAATTCTATGTTTCCAACCTAGCCAAGTTGGGAAAGATCTCTTGCAGTTGTACGCAAGCGTCAAAAAGCAAGAAGGTGGTATTTTACATGATTTTGTCGAAAAGTCAATAGCTTTGCATCGCCTCGGTGCAAAGCATGAGCATGCGATATGCAATCAATTCAAATATGCCTAGTTTAAGGGCTAAGACAGCCAAGCTTGTGCTTGAAGAAAGCTGGAGCATAAGACAGATAGCGCGATATACAGGCTTCAATCAAAGCAACATCGTCCGCTGGGTGAATAAGTTTAAAAAGCATAATCACAAAAATAAAATCTCCACAGAAAGTTCAAAACTACACTCTTACCCCAATAAACTATCCCCACAAATAACCCAAAAAATAATAGAATATAGACTAAAGCACTGAATTAACTGTCGAGGTGGCAGATCCAATTATTTAATAAAAAGAACACCTGCTAGAGGAGGTCTTGCTTCTTGAGATTATTAGCGATTTTTTCGTCGATTCTTGCTCTAATCCCTTCATACTTTTCTTTAGCTTTCTTTTCATTAAATTCATTGCTTCGGTTAAAGAGAGTATTGCCAATTGATTTTAAGGATTTTTCTTTAACTTCGTGTAGATAGACGATGAATAATTCCTCTCTGGTGACATTTAGAAGCTCTCCACCTGTTAGTTTTTCAATGACACTTTGGAACAAGGTGAAATCTGAGCTGTTTTTTACTATGCCTGGATTGGTGCCATGTGTTTTGGTCCTTCTCTCTAATTGAAAATTAAGTTCGGTCAACAAAGATTTTTTTAGCTCTGCAAATTTGTCGTCGTCTAAATCCACTAACTCTGCTATTTCATGGTCTGGCCATCCTTCCTGTAATAACTGAAGGATTACTGTATTAATTTCAGTAAGCTGATTGACGTACTTTTCGGATGTGACGCGGGTTAAGGATTTGATGAAGTGATCTGTGGATAGGTAGCAGTCTTCAACATATTCAGTTTTTCTCCTTTGAAGAAAGGCTTTGTTTTCAGCGGCTCTGATCTTGTCTACAGAAGGTCCTTTCAAGGAGTAATTGCCGTTGAAGAAAGGGCGGAAATGGTTTTTGTGGCGGTGGTGGCGTAATTTTCTTAATGCTTTTGCTTCTATTTGGCGCACTCTTTCCCCGGTGACATTTAGTTCTACTCCAGCTTCTTCTAATGTCATTTTAGGCGTATTGTTGAGGCCGAATCTCATTTCTAGCACAGCGGCTTCCTGTTCAGTTAGTGTAGATAATCTGTCGTTAACTACTTTTTGAAGTTCTCGTTTTGTAAGGTTTTCACCACTGAGATTTAGATCTGGGTGGATGGAGTCTGGGAGGCCTATTTCTGGTGAAGATTTTGAGTCAAATCTGTAAGCGCCGTATTGGTCAATTTGTTCTGGTATCGGAGTTTTGGATTCTGAATGGTCGAGTGCTTCAAAGCCTGGTCCCATTAACTGTCTGATTTGCTCTATTCTCTCGGCTTTGATTTCAGCAATATCGGCGATAGCTTCGTGTTTGTCGAGGGCTTGATTTTGGGTGGTTGATTCTATCCATCTTCTGAGTACAAACCCTGTTTTTTGAGGACTGATGTTTAGATTCTGAGAGATTGTATCGACGATATTGTAGATGTTTCTTTGGCCTGTGGTTCGAGTGGCTGCCGTGGAGATAATGGCGTTCAGTTGTTCGATGTCTAGCGAATCTGGGCTGAACAATCTGTTGAAGTCTTTAATTATCACATCCTTCGTTTCTTGTACCTTTGCCTCGATTCCTTCTTCGAATTGGGTGGTAGATCTTTTAATCCTCGGCTGGCTGTCGATAAAGGCGCGAGGGATATTGAGGGTGTTTTCTACTTGTGGTATCTGGTAGTATAGTTCATTGATGATGTAGCTGAGTGCCGGCTTGATAAAGCTGCCACCGCGTGAGTGGTCAAATCTTTCGACGGCTTCACATAGGCCTATTGTTCCAATGTTAATCAACTCATCAATCTCTAAATGCGTGAATCCTGTTCGAATGAGATTTTTGGCAATGGCAGTGACTATTGGTAGATAGGCTTCGATTATCTTTTGTTTGGCTTCCTTGGCGTCAACACCTAGTTGTTCATATGGTTCTTCGTTGCCGGTCTCACCTTCTTTGTGTTCTGTTCTGGAAAATCGGCCTAGGTTGTACCTTGTAAATAGCATTTTCTCTTCGTCTCTTGAGAGATCATCAATTGAGTCAATTTGATCTAGAAGAAGGCCAAATGACTCGAGGTTTATATCGTTTTCAGAGAGGCTTTGAGTATAGGCTGAGTCTCTAAGTTGTTCGATTCCTTCAACTAGTTCGGCGGTGAGATTGTTAGATATCATTTGAAGGAATCCATATGACATTGGTGAAGACTCAATTTGTTCAATAAAGGCTGCCATGGCTTTGATTCGGCTGTTGAATTCTCGTTTGTTATGTTTTCCTGTTAGCTCCATGACTTTGTCGATGGAGCGGATTTGCTTTATATCGTGTAGTTGGAATAGTTTTGAGGATCTTGATTTACGGAAAATAGGTTGATCTGACTTTTTCCATTGCTCTTGTGCTGGTGGATCAAAGTAGGATTCTTCGAAGAATGTTGCGCAGCTTAAAGGCTTTTTTTGAGGGGTGACAGCTTGGCCTGAGGTTTTGTTGATTACTTTTCTTGGTAGGACTACAACTATGTGTCCGATCTTATTAGGATTTAATGGATCCTTTCTCATTACTCGGCCATTTGTTTGCCAAAATAACTGGGGTGACTTGGTAACTTTGGAGTTGTAGACGACTACAGCTTCAGGAAGGTCTCTACCTCTTTCTAGTAGCTTACTGCCAATTAATAGGTCGATTTCTCCTGATTTAAGTTTTCGTTCTAGTTCTGACTGTTCTTCGATGCTTTCTTGTCCGGTAAAGGCGGCTATTTTTACTCCTTTTTTTCGGCCGGCTTGGATAAAGTTTTCAGTTCCAATATTGTCTCTTAAGACAATTAGACCTGGAGCCTGGTCGTTGTAGTTGGGGCTATTGAGGAAATTCTCTAGATAGTGATCAATGATTGAGTTTGCCCAGATTTCTGTTCTAACAATGTCATTAACTGTCGGTTCGGAAAAATCATCTTTTAGCATTTCATTGACATCTATTTCAAATTCACAATCAACATATAGGTCTGTGAAACTTAACTCGGGGATAACATCGACTGCGTGATACTTATGCAAGTATTCGGGGACTGACCATTGAAATATTTCTCCGGGGAATGCGTGCTCCAGGCGTTTTCCAGAGGCTTGTCTAGTTGTAGCGCTCATTGCGACAACCGGTATCCCATACTCACGTGATTTTTCCATCAACAGTTCTAGTCTTTTGGTGCTGAGGGAGGTGACGTCTGCTTCATCGACAATGATCAATCCTAGGTCCTCCCAGTCGATGTTTTCTGACTGGTCTGACTCGAGAGTGTAAAATCCACAGACGGTAATATCTTTTCCAAACTCTTTTTGCCCCTTGAATACTGAGCCGACTGACTTTTGCTTCCCTTCTTCTAAGGTGCTGTTGTGACTTCTATATGCTTGGACTGTGTTTCGGGCATCGGCAGAATTGTTGGTTACGAAAAGCGTTTTTCCTTCAACGAGCTCTGATAATATTACTCCAGTAAGTGTTTTACCTGATCCCATGGCTTTGACAATGCGGCCCATCATCATGGGATCGAAGAAATATTTTTTTACCCAGTGATAAAATCCAACAACTGCGAGCTTCTGGGTTTCTCGAAGCGGTTTGTTGTTAATTT
>CAYGJQ010000036.1:7235-8414 GCA_964350285.1 uncultured Candidatus Peribacteria bacterium
CCGCTTCTATTTTTTGCAGCATTTTTATTCTACGAGAGAGCACATCTGGCTTTAATTCAGATTTACCAGCAAGCTCTTCTCTTTTCTCTGTTTCAAAGAGGGCTACCATCTGATCGAATATTTGCGCTCTAATCTTATGAGGGTTTGAGTTGGATTGGTCTTCAATGCTCAGGTCAGGGGTTAACTCTGACAGGCTGGGCATGAGATCCTCCCATCCTTTGGGTAGGCTATCTGTTAAGTTTCTCCAAGTTAAATTCTTGTTGCTATTTTCTTGTGGCAGTGTTTCTTTTTGCATTTTTTATACGTTATTGCTTGGCGTCAGATTATAGGCTTCTTTTTTATTTTGTCAATATTTTAAGTCAACTGCTTCAATTTCTGCAGCTGAAGTTGAAAGAGCAATAAATGTCAGTTATCCAGCGGCATTAAACATGATGAAACGGCTCAGAAAACCCTTTGAAGATGGTCATCTTGATGGAGAGCTATTTGGTGTCATTGAGTCTGATGAGGTTTTGTTTGGGAAAAGAAAGAAGCAGCAAATTGTGCTCGGAATGGTTGAAAGAGAGGGGTCTGTGAAGTTTTTCCTGATCATCGATCGTCAAGAAGATCAGCTATATTGCTCACATACTTTATTAGCAAACTTTGTCAGCCACGCTGTTGTTTGTATTAGCCAGGAAAACAAAAAAACCGTCCGTTGAGGACGATCTTTCGTGGTGGGCGCTGAGGGAGTCGAACCCCCGACCTTCTGGGTGTAAACCAGACGCTCTAGCCAGCTGAGCTAAGCGCCCTCGTCGAGCTAAACCTTCGGCCTGCGGATCATGCTTCGCTACGCTGCGCAGGCTCCTTCGGCCTACGGTTCAGTGCTCCTCTTCCCCACAAATCGGAGATTTCCGGGGGCCCCTGCTCAGAGATCCTCGCCTAGCGGCTCCGGTCTCCTGCGCTGAGTTTTGGTCACATACGTTGCGAAAACTTATTCAGCTTTCAGTTTAATTCTTCTGCCCCTGCTCGCTCCATCCTCGCCTTTGGCTCCGGTGGGCTGGGCTGAACAAGAAATATTCAGGTCAGGGGAGGGCTTGAAGAATATATCGAAAATTTGGGGGGCTGTCTAATGAATTTTGGGAGTATTTATAGAGGAGAGGGCTGTTTTTTTCTTTTGAGGAGCTGGAATGCCTTTGATGAGGC
>CAYGJQ010000036.1:8424-11981 GCA_964350285.1 uncultured Candidatus Peribacteria bacterium
CCTGATTTTAGTCTTTTGATCTTTTGTAGAGAGGATGTTCGGTGAGGTTTTTTGAGAGATAGAGTTGCTTGTCTTCTTTGCGGAAGCCGTTTTTTTCGAAGAAGTTGATGGCTGGGTCGTTGTCGATTTCGGTATCTACTAACATCATGCGGGCGCCATGTTGAATGAAGAGACGGGTCATTTTGTTTAGTAGTTTGCGGCCAACTCCTTTTTGGGAGTGATTGGGAGCGATGGCGATCCATTCGAGGTAGCCGTAAGACCAGGCGCTACGTTTTTTTTCAATGATGGAGCCAACAGCAAAGCCGATGATTCGGTCGTTGATTTTGGCGGTGAGACAAAATTCGGTGTCGCTGTTGAATTTTTCGAGGAGAGCGTATTCGTCCCAAGTGCGGTAGAGATTGGACCATTTTTCGGCGGTGAATACTTTTTCACCAATAGCAAATACCCGAAGAAGGTCTTCGAATTGCATTTGCTGGATTTTAATTTTTGCGGTTTGTTTTTTGGCAATCATTGGTAGAGTTGTTTTTTTGAAATCTCTTTATTATAGCAGGGATGGGGCTGCTTTGACATGCTTAGTTTTTGTTTTAGAAGTTATGGGTTAGGCGGCGATTACTTTATCGGGGACGATGATGGTTCCGGTTTGTCCGTTGGCTAGGGCTGGTTCTAGGGTTTCGGGGCTGCAAATGATTGCTTGCTCTACTTGTCCTTCTTTTACAGCTTTGCAGGCGGCTTTTAGTTTTGGGACTGCGCCACCAGAAATTTTTCCGTTTTCTTCGCCTTCGGCAATGCGGTCTTCCATTTCGGTGATGCCGATTAAATTGATAGGGCCGGCGGCTTCGAAGGCACTGCGGAGACGTGGGTCGCTGAGGGAA
This sequence comes from uncultured Candidatus Peribacteria bacterium, assembly GCA_964350285.1. GTDB lineage: Bacteria > Patescibacteriota > Gracilibacteria > UBA1369 > CAYGJQ01 > CAYGJQ01. Next base: position 9,297 of record CAYGJQ010000036.1, read on the forward strand.
ATTCCTTGACCAACTTGTTGTTCGATTTTTTTCTTGGCGTCGAGGACTTTTTTAAAGTCTTGGTAAGCGCTATCAACATCGGTGATGATGGTGAAAGTGTGGAATTGGATACCAAGAGTTGAAAGGTCTTTGAGTAATGCCGCAACAGCGCCGTCTTTGTCGATGACAGCGTCTTCAATTGAAGTTAATCCATCGGGGCCTTTTTTCAAGGCGACACCTCCGGCTCCTCCGGCAAGGATGAGCGCACCGGCGCGGATGAGAGTGGAGATTGCCATCAGGTTATCTGGGGCAACTCTTTCGATTTGCGGAGAAGGAACAACGACACGCTCACCTTTGCCGTCGTTTTTATTTTCGACAACGTAGCCTTGTTGGCGTTTTTTTTCGGCGGCTTCGGGGCTTAATGGGCTGCCGATTGGCTTTACAGGGTGCATTGTATTAGGATCGATGATGTAGTTGGTGGGAGTGACGAGGAGGGGGCGGGTTTTGTTGTCTTCGATGATGGCGTTGCGGATGGCGTTTTCGATGAAGATGCCAAGAGAGCCGATGAGATCCATCGTGGCGTAGCGAAGATCGAGGGAGTGCATTGCATCGTCTCCGAGGCGGGGGTCTTGGCTGAGTTCAGCGCGATCGAGGACGATTTTGGTTTGCGGGCCGCTGCCGTGTCCGACAATTTGGAGGCGGTAACCGTTTTGTTGTTCGAGTTTTAGGACGGTTTGAATTAGTCCATTTACTACTTTTGTAATGTGGGCTTCTTGAGTCTGGAGATTTTTTTCTGGATTGTAAGGATCCATAATTGCATGACCACCAAGAGCGATCGCGAGCGGTTTGTGTTCCGGATTATAGCGAGGGAGGTTTGCTGTCATCATTGAATTGTTATTTTTATTTGATGACTGAGACTATCATTGGCTGAGTTTGCTTGTCGACAGATTGAGGTGGAGGCGTTTATAATTACGGGGCCTAATCATTAATCGAAAATTATGGTTTTACTCGAATCTGAAAATATTCCAATGGGGATGAAGGCGCCGAATTTTTCTTTACCTGGTGTTGATGGAAATATGCACTCACTAGCTGATTTTGTAGGAAAGAAGGCGTTGATTGTGATGTTTATTTGTAATCACTGTCCTTACGTTCATGCGGTGATTGATCGGATTGTGGCGATTCAAAATGATTATGCGGATAAGGATGTGGCGTTGGTAGCGATCAGTGCGAATGATGCGACTAATTATCCTGACGATAGTTTTGAGAATATGAAAGTGGTGGCTGAAGAATGGGGAGTGAAGACTTATCTTTATGATGAAGATCAATCGGTGGCGAAAGCTTATAAAGCTAAATGTACGCCGGATATGTTTATTTTTGATGAAAACCAGGAGCTCGTTTATCACGGGCGGATTGATGATAATTGGAAAGATGAGTCATCGGTGATAAAACAAGATATGCGGGAAGCGTTGGATGCGATTGTTGCTGGAGAGAAGCCGAGTGAAGAGCAGGTGCCTTCGATGGGGTGTTCGATAAAATGGAAGGAATAGGAGGTTAGGAATTAGGAGCTAGGAAGTTAGGTTTATTTCGGCCTTTGGCCTCATTAGTAAATTTTTATGAAGACTGTGGCGGTGCATATGAGGGTGGTGGATGCGGAGGTGGATAAGGGGTTTCTTGAAAGTCATGGAGTTAAGGTGTTTTTGAAAAATGCGGCGTTGATGCATCGTTCGCATATTTGGGGGGATGCGGGGATGGATGGGGTGGAGGTGCAGGTTCACGAAAAAGACTTTGAGCGGGCAATGGAGCTTTTGAAGGGGGATTAATTTTCTAGGTTGAATATTTTCCAGCTGAGGGTGGTGGCGAGGAAAAAGATTGACCAGTTGATAATGAATGGCGGGATGGCACCGAAGTAGGTTTCTGCGGCCTTCCAGTCGATGCTGCTGACTGGTGATTCGAATGGGGTGGTGGTAATGATGGCCAGAGGGAATCCACGACTGGGGAGTTTTTCGAAACAGGGACTTTCATTTGTTGGTGGGCATTCCAGTGAAACGCGGGTTTGTCTTTGGATTGGGATTAAGGCGATTGCGAGGGTGATGAGAAAGCTAATTGTGAGGAGTTTTTTGGATGGCATGTTTTATTGTTGTAATTACCAAGATCCGCCGCCGCCACCGCCGAATCCACCGCCGCTGCTGCCACCACTTGAGAAGCCGCTGGATCCGGAGAATGAGCTGCCGCTGAAGCTGCTGCGGCTGCTGGTGGTTCTGCTGGGAGGGGTGTAGGTGGAGGCCATGGTTTTGGTGATGGAGCTGGACATGTTGTTCATGCCTTTGATGAAGTCGCGGGTTTTGAATTGTTCGTCGAGTCCGGAGATCCATTCTGGAGGGTTTTTGAAGATGCCTTTGAAAGCTTTGCTCCATTTGTCGGCTACATTTAGGGTCATGGCAAATGGAAGGTATTGGTAGAAGAGATGTTGTTGCTCTTGGAATTTTACGTGGTGCTTTTCAGCGGTTTTTAAGTACATTTCGAAGCCTTTGATTTCTTGGTAGGCTTTCATTCCAGCGATGGTTTTTTTCGGCATGAAGCGATGTAGGATTAAGGCGAGGATTCCATTAACTAGAATTGCTAGCGACCAGACTGTGCCGAAGAAGCCGATTTCAAAAGGAAATAGGAAGATGGCGACGAAGATGGTAGCTGTGGCGATGACAAAGC
>CAYGJQ010000036.1:11991-15691 GCA_964350285.1 uncultured Candidatus Peribacteria bacterium
TTAGTGAAATATTTTTTGGCGATAAGGCTGTTGTATAGGTCTTGTTTGAGGCCTTTTAAGTGAGTGTGGAATTTGTATTCAAGGTCAGAGAGTTTTTTTTCTTTGTTGTTGGCAAAAATATACGACATGATTTTGCTTTCGAAAGGAGATAGGCCGTGGTCTTTTTTTGGAGTGGGGAGTTTGATGAATTTGTAATCGTCTGATTTGAAGAAAAAACCGATGGCGTCTTTTAGGACTTCGATCTTTATATAACCTCTGACAGCAAGGTTAATGATTGTGGCGCTGATGTCTTTTAAGTCGGCTCGTTCGTCGATTAAGGTGCCGACTTCAGCAGGGGAGAGGTTGTGGGGGATTTTGTGTTCGGGGATGATGGGGTCTGATATTTTGGGATCTTTTCCGTATTTAAACCATTTGTATATTGGTTGGATCATTACCAAGAGGAAGAAAATTGTGATGGCTCCCATTAGAATCTTGAACCATGGCGTTTTTGATAATTCGAAATTCAGTGAGGTGGTTTTTCCTGGTTCGAGAGTGGCGGTTTCGGTGATTTCTTCGTAGCCGAATTTTTTAATAGTAATCGTTTTTTCTTCGGGAGTTTGGCGGATTAATTTGCAGGGAGTGGTGCAGACTTTTTTGTTGTCGGTGTATACGTCGGCTTCGTCGGGGGAGGTGTTTATTTCTAATGTGCTGGGAGTGATGATGTGACCTCGTGGGACGCCGACTACTATTGTTAGCCCTTCTTGTTCTTTGAGATTTGAGGTGGTGAAGGTGATTTTATTTTGTTTGCGAGAGATGTCGCAGTTTTCTTCAGATGATGCGAAGGCACCGGTGAAGCAGCGGAATTGAACAGATTGATCGTCGTTGCTGATGGTTTCGGGGACAGTGATGATGCTGGTGGCTTTTTTGATCGGAGTTTTCCATTCGGTGCCGGTGGCATTCCAGTAGAGTTCGTTGTGGGTCCAGAAATTGGTGACTCCTCCGAAGGCTTTGTAGCGGATTTTGTAGGTTTGGGCGCCGTTTACCCATTTGTTGGCGTCGCCAATTCGGAAGCGCGTTGTGAGGTATTGTTTTTGGGTGAGATGAGTGAGTGGTTCTCCTTGTTCGTTGGTGATGTCGATCAATTCGATTTCTAGGCCTTCGTCATGGATATCGCGGTAGATGCCGTGTCTTTGTTCGGAAAAAGTTACTTTGATAGTTTCAGTGACGTCAATGCTGGTGTCTTTGTTCATGGTGATTTCTGTTTGAAAATCGTCAATCACAAAGGCTTCTTTCGCTTGAAGAGGAAGCGCAAAAAGCAGGCTGATGAAAAGACTGGTGAGGAGGTGTTTGAGTAGTTTCATTTTAACAAATAACCAATTGATCCCGCGTCACTCCAACGCCAATTGAATGAACCGGGCATCCAATCAACTCTTCAATTTTCCTCACATAAGCCTGGGCGTTTTTCGGAAGATCACCAAATGAGCGGCAGTCTGATAGGTCTTGGCCTTTCCAGCCGGGCATTTCGATGTATTCAATTTCTACGTTTTCGAGGTCCTGGGTGTTGGCGGGGAAGGATTGAGTGGTGTTGTCTTCTGGGCGAACTGAGGTGACTACCTGACCGTCTTTTTTGTAGGCGACGGCGATTTTTAGCGTGTCTAAATGGCTGAGGACGTCGAGTTTGGTGAGGTTGATGTGGGAGTAGGCGTTGAGGATGGTGGAATATTTAGCCACTACAGCATCGAACCAGCCACAGCGGCGTGGGCGTTCGGTGGTGGTGCCGAATTCGTGGCCTTCGCGTTGGAGGGTTTCGCCGTCTTCGTCTGTTAGTTCAGTGGGGAAAGGTCCGCCGCCTACTCGGGTGGTGTATGCTTTGAGGATTCCAATGCAGGATTTGAGTTTTAATGGGCTGACTCCACTACCGGTGAGTAGTCCGCCGACTGAGGCGTTGGATGAAGTGACGAATGGGTAAGTGCCGTGATCGATGTCGAGCATGGTTCCTTGGCCAGCCTCGAGGAGGATTGATTTGTTTTCGGCTAATGCTTTGTGAGTGTAGTGGGGGACATCTTTGATGTGTGGTTTTAATGTTTCAGCGTATTCTTTATATAAAGTTAATTCGGCTTCAACGTCGTAGTCGAAGTCGTAGATTTTTTGGAGTTCATTTACACGGTCACGGAAGCGAGTAGAGAATTTTTCGAAGTCGAGGAGTTCGTGGATGCGGATGCCGCAGCGGGACATTTTGTCGGCGTAGGTTGGGCCGATGCCGCTTTTGGTGGTGCCGACTTTGTTTTTACCGCGGGCTTCTTCTTTTAGACCATCAACAATTTTGTGGTAGTCGAAAGTGAGGTGCGCGCGGTCGGAAATGAAGAGACGGTTTTCGATCGAGATGTTGTTTTCGTGGAGGGCTTTAATCTCTTTGAAAAGCGTTGGTAGGTGGATAACGCAGCCGTTACCGATGATACAGATTTTTTTTTCGTGGAGGATTCCAGAGGGAATTAGGTGGAAGGCGAATTTTTTTGGTTTGTCGGGATTTTCTGGGTTTGGGAGATAGATGGTGTGCCCAGCGTTGGCTCCACCGTTTGCCCGTAAAATAATGTCGTATTCGTTTGAGAGGATGTCGACGATTTTCCCTTTTCCTTCATCGCCCCATTGGGCGCCAACTACTGAGGTGACTTGTCCAAATGTTTCGATGAAACTGCTCATAGAGGTTTGTTAGTTATTGTGCTTCCACAATAGCGTGAGGCGGTTTTCTGTACAACCAAGAAATGTGGTCTGGTTAGCGACTTTTTTTGAAGAGATCGAGAAAGAGAAACCAAGCGTATTTCACCAGTAGTGGTAGATTTCGGAATTTCAGTATTACCCAGATTAAGCTAGAGTTTTTGTCTTTGCTGTCACAGAACTGGTAGAGAAACTTGTCCTTTTGACGAGCAACGAGATCAAACATTGTGTGGAAGCTGCGATCGGATTTCATTCGGTTCCAGACGAAGCGGTAGAAGAGTTGTTTGTAGTAATACTTCATCATTCCGTGATAATCTTTTTGAATTCGTGGGTAATATTCTTTGAGGGCTTTGGTGTCTCCGTTTAAATGACGTGGAATTAGTTTAGCGGCGACTTGGCCAGAGATGACGGCACCTTTGATTCCGTCAGCAGCGAATGCTCCGCAGAGGCCGGCGGCATCACCGAGGAGCATGGAATGATTGGTGAAAGGTTTGCGGAGTGGTCCGCCGATAGGGATTAAACTGCCGAAAGTGAAGATTGATTTTTTTTCTTCGGTGAGAGTGATGAGTTTTTTGTCTTCGAGGATTTTGATGAAGTCGTCGAGTTTGTTGAGGTGTTTTACATCTTTTTGGAGTTTGGCTAGGCCGACACGGAAAGCATTTTTGCCATCAATGATCGTGGGGGAGAGCCAACCGCCGTAGCCAATCGAAAATTCTCCGAACCAAAAGTGGTAGACCGAGGATTCAGGGTGGTCGCCGAGGTGAATGTCGCCGAAATAGACTTTTTCGAGTCCGGCGAGGAATTTTTTGTTTTCTGGCAGTCCGGCTACACGCTTGCCGACAGTAGAGTGAGCGCCGTCGGCACCGACAATGAAGCGGCCGTGCACAGTTTCTGTGGTGGCTTTTTTATCGGGGTGGCCATTTTGGACGTAAGTGACGGTGACGGGTTGGTCTTTCTGCATGCCGGCGGCACGGGTGCCGATGTCATCCGGCGGTTGGCGGAGCCT
>CAYGJQ010000036.1:15701-18199 GCA_964350285.1 uncultured Candidatus Peribacteria bacterium
GATGATTCATCGATTTCAATTTTTGTGACGTTGGCGGCAATTTTGAGGGTGACGTTTGCGGGTAGGTGTTCGGACATTGATTTAACGAGCAGGGGAGTATCGGTGGAATAAATCCACGGATCTTTGGTGTGGGAAAAAAAGTATTTGTCGTAGTCGGGTGAAATGACGCCGATGGTGGTGATTTTGTTGGGGATGAATTTTTCAACTTCGGTGAATTCTGAGAGCAGATCTTTGGTGGCTTGGGTGATTAGTCCGGTGGACTCGATGCCGGCATCGAGGGAGAGTTTACGGTCGAGGATTAAAACTTTTAAGTCTTGAGGGAGATGATGAGCAAGTGTGATTCCAGCGAAACTAGCGCCGACAATTATGACGTCGTAAGTCATAGCGATTCTTACAGAACAAAAAGTGTGTTCACTCTAGCAATTGGTGTCGAGAAAGGAAATTGACGGTTGAGAAAGAGGGGGTGAAATCATAGACTTGTTCGGCGTTGACTTTTTGTTTATTTTCACTATAATTCTGTTCCTAATTTTAAAAAAAATGGTCGTGCCGGGAAAAGATTCTAGGAAAATGCGCAAAAAAGTGGGGCCTGATGAGGTGGAGGCAGGAGTGAAAGAATTGCCGGTTGATCAAGTTTCTTCGGATGTGGAGGCTGAAGCGGTGGTTTCTGGTGGGCAAGAAGATATTTCGATGGATTTATTAAAGGCGGTAAAGGTTTATCCGCAGGTTGAGTCTGTTCATGCAAGTTGGTTGCATCGTTTAAGTAATATTATAAATTTTGTGCCTAGATATATTGAGAATCTTGAAAGCCAGGTTCCTGAAATGAGGGGCAAAATTGAGGCGTTGTTTGAGGATAGTTTTCCGGATATGGATTTATTTCAGGTCGCTGCACAAATGAAAGGTGAAGAAAATATTGCAACGTTGATGGCAAAGAATTTTGGGGTGATTGAATCTGATATAAAAAATCTAGTTGTATTTGTAAGAAAGGCTAGAGTCTTCAGTGTTGTTTTGTATGACATTGTGAGATGGTTTTCATTTGAACCATCTGAGCGAACTAGAGAATTGGCTATTCATAGAGATGCTGTGATTGCTTTGATTGATAGTTTGAATGGGCCATCTATCGAGGGATTTGATAATAGTTTTTGTCAGCGAGCCAAGGAAGTATTGGTGGTTTTAGATGAGATTTTAGATTTGAAGGGAGATAATTTAGGGGAGATTGATGAGGTTAAGCTTTTAGCGTCTGTGAATGCTATTGATAGTGCAATGTTGGCTGGCATGGAGGATATGTCTGAGTGTTTGGCTGAGAAGCATTTGATGATCAAGCGATTGATTGATGAGATGTATGAAGGGTTGTCTCAAGAGTTTGGTGATGATGAGGATGGTCAGAAGTTTGTATCAATAGTTTTTAATTTGGTGAGAAAGCGGGTGGATGAATTAGGGAGTGCTTTAGGTGAGTGTAAAGAGATTGCTGAAAAAGTAGTAGCAGTGGAAGAAGAAGCTGAGAGTGAAATTGGGCTTGAATTAGGGAAGTATTTCGAAGGTTTAAACGATGCACGGGGGGTGAAGGTCAATGTTTCAGAAAATTTTCCAGGTGGTATTGAGGTGCCGATTGGGCAGCAAAAGTTTGGTTTGTTGGTTGGTAATTTGATTGATAATGCAAAAAAGGCGATGAAACCTGATGGAGAGATTGAAATTGATATTTTCGTTTCTTTCAGTGCCGGCGAAGTAACAGTGGAAGTTGTTGATTCAGGGGTAGGGATTCCTGATGATGTGAAGAGACAATTAAATGATGGCGAAAATGTAAGTACATCAGGTGGTGGAAAGGGAATGATAGATATCCGTGATGTGCTTTCGCAGTTAAAAGGGACTATTCATTTTGAAAGTGAAATAGGAGCTAGGACGGTTGTTCGGGTGAAATTTCCAGTTAGCGTTAAGTAAGTTCAATCGGTTTGATTTCGTGGGGAATCGAATGGAGAAATTTTTGGAAGTTTTTTTGGTTCATTTCTAATGATGAAGTGTTGATGTTGGGGTGGAAATTAACGATGTCTGCGTTTGCGACATCTTGGTCTAGGTAGACGGTGAGTTTTTGGTCTTTGTCGAAAATGAGTCCGAATGGTGAGCAGGAGCCAGGAGTGACTTGGAGCATTTCTTCGAGGTATTCTGGGCCGGCGAAGCTGAGCTTCTTGGCTTCAAGCATTGGACGAAGGGCTTTCATGTCTAGGCGTTTTTGGGATTGCATGATTACCATGTAGAAAGTTTTGAGTTTGCTGTCGCGGAGAATTAGGGTTTTGGAATGCATGCCGGGGATGTGGCCGGTGGCCTGCTCGGCGGCTTCGCAGGTGAAGACCGCTTCGTGTTGGTGGTGGATAAATTCAAGGTTGAGGTCTTCAAGGTATTTGAGGATGGTTTCGGGTGTGGTCATGGTGGTGGGGGGTAGAGATGAGGGGTTAGGCGTTTCGGCGGGGCTTCATAAAAATTTCATAAAAAATTTCGTTTTTTTT
>CAYGJQ010000037.1:0-12663 GCA_964350285.1 uncultured Candidatus Peribacteria bacterium
CGATCATTTGAATATAAGGCTTAGTGATTCCCCAGGCCGAGAAAATATTCAGAAAACCTCCGGCCGCTCCCTGATGTCCCAACGCCACTTTTTGAGTCCCAGCAGTTGTGACGGAGAGACCAGTGTCTTGAAGTTGCATTAGTCCGCTGTCGCCATTAATTCTCATGTTTGCCCCCGTTCCTCCCACCTCAAACTGAGAAGTGTTCCCATCAATTTTAATAGTATCGCTTGCACCAGTATTATCTTTTAAGAAGATCGCTCCATCAGCTCCATCAAGTTCAATTCGAGTATCACCACCATTATTTTTTAGTGTGACTTTTCCGCTATTCAAAATATTCAATCCATCAAAATTTGGCGTCACCGATCCGGTAGGAGGATTACCTGTTGGCGCTGCCATTACTGAGTGAATACCAAGGGCAAGAACTGAAGACGCAATAGCTAATGTTGCTATCGATGAAACAAAACGTCCAAATGCAGTGAGTTTTTTCATTTTATTTTTATTTTAGGGATTTAAATCCATTACCAAATTGTACCACAAACAAAGGCCTTCAGCAAGCCTGCAATCTCTGAAAAACAGTCTATTCTGCTCGATCAATCACAATCTTAATATTCTCCGGTACATTCGGCATTGTTGGCGCCCAGAAGGGCCAGCTCTCAATCTCAACCTTATTAATTTCCGGTAAGTTTTGAATAAATAGTTCGGCTTCGTCTACTTTTTTCCCTAAAACATGACTCTTAATTTTTTGAATCAACCGCGATCCATTCTCGCGATCAGGTTGAATGTCATACTCTTCAATTCCTTTGATACTAGCGGTAATCTTCACTTTTTCATTTGGTTCATCGATATCAAAAATCTTATAGCTAATTGAATCTGGATTGATATTTAAAAGTCGTTTCTGTGGATTTTTTGTTGAATTTAGTTCCGTTTTCAAAATCGTCAGCATCTCATTCGAATTATAAGCCAAACCAGTGGCGGTCATTTCACCAAACAGTTCGAATTCATCTAGTTTCTGGCCATCCAAATTATCTGGAATCGTAATTGACGGCTCTGAGTATTCCACTGCTTGATTACCAGTTAATAACACTAGGCCCAGATTCTTCTCTCTATTCATCCGGTCAACTTCATTGGCTAAAGTATTTTCGGCGTCACCTTGTAATTCTCTCACCAGTTTTTCCTGTGCTGCGGTAATGTCATCTTCAGTGATAAACTTAATCACATTAGTCTTTCCACCAGTCATCGATTCTTTACTTTCTGCAAACAGCAACTTCTGATTGCTGGCATTCAACCCCGGCAAGAAAAACTTCGAAGGGCCAATATTTCCTTTGTCACCCACCACTTGATCGTAAGCATCTACTTCATCAGCTACCACCGAAATATCCACCGTCCCAGGCTCTTCACCATTAGCTTTTGGTACTGTTACAAAGCCTTGGCTCCGATAAATAATTCCCTCTGCAGTCTGAAAACGCGTTCGCGCTACTAACGGCCAGTCATTATTACTCTTATTAATTACCGTAATCGTACCCGAAGCATTTTCACCTCGAAACTCTTTTCCCGTGGCATGATGCACCACTCTTTTTGATATTGTCGCATTTACATCATAGCTCGCAATCATATTCGGCGGCCGTCCTTCTAGCTCGAAACGATTTCTGTCTTGGTCGGCCAAAGTAATATTCACAAACTTCTCAATCTGGTTAGATTTTGGCGTCAACACCACTGTCGCACTTGGTAAGGCGATATAAGTAATTGTCAAAAGTAGCAACACACTTACCACCACTAAACTAATTACCGCATGACGATTTGGCGCTACTAATACAAACCGTGATTCCCGCTTTTTCTTCTTCTTTTTCTCTTTTTTCTCCACTACTGATCGCTTAAGGAGTTTGCCTTTGCTACTAGCGATCGGTACTGTTTTTTTCTTAATCGACTTTACCAGTTGCGTAATCGTCATTTTCTTCGACGACAAACGTGACGGGGTATCATTCCTTAAAGTATTAGTGCCGGCCTCAATTGGCTTAATCTGTAAATGTTTATCTTTAGTATCAGCCGTGCGCCCCTCTGTATGAACTTTATGAAACACATCAAGTCCAATCATCTGCGACATATGCGTCCCGCACTGATCATTAGTGATAATAAACACGTCCTTCTTTAAATCCGACGCTTTCCGTTTCAAGATTTTCAAGTTCACAATACTCTGAAACAGCAAAGCTCTTTCTGGCACCACAATATAAACTTTCTTATGTGGAATTTGCCGAATTCGATCACAAATCGTCGTAATCTCCTCGTCAATTTCAATAAAAATCACCTTCCGACTCGAAATCTTCTGCGGCTTCACCTCTTCTTGCTCTTTCTCTTCTTTCTTCTCTCCACTCACCGAAATCTTCCGCGTCTTCATAATCGGCTTCTTCGGGTCCTGATTGTCACCATCTTTCTTAGCCATAAAAACATTTGTTACCCCCCAGTTAAAATCCTAACCCCTTATATCTGCATCAACCTCACTACCTTTTTCAAAATCTTACTAATCACATGCTCTTCTCCCACAAAGTCCAATCCTAGATTCGCCAACGCTAATGGCGTAATGTCTTGCTGGTCTTTTACTTTGGTTGTTTCGTCAATCATATTACTCACCATTTTGGGCGTCAAAAATGACACCTGCGGTTTTGTTGGAAACGGCAGTTCTTTACTCCATTCCCGTGTTTCCAAAGCTTCCTTAATTTCTGGCAAATGCGAGCCACCACCACAGAGATAAATCCGCGACGGCAAAATATCAATATTTTCAAATTCACTTAGGGTTAAACTCACCCCAGAAAGCCAAACCTCACAGTCGCTCTTCATCGCTTCCCGTACAATTTTGTGTGATTGCTTTTCTAATAAGTCACCAGAATAAGCCAGTTTCACCTCTTCTGCCTCTTGAAAAGAAATGTTTAAGCTCTGTGCTAGCCGTTTAGTAAACGTCCGCCCTCCTAAAGTAAACATCCTAATTCCTTCCACCGCACCATAGCGTACAATCGCGATGTCCGTAGTCCCACCACCGATATCAATAAAAATCGCACTGTGATTGCCTCCATCTTCAAATCCCATACAGCGGGAAACTGCATATGGTTCTGCTGTAATTGCTAATAAATCTCTTCCCAATTCCGCGGCAATCGTTTGCAAAGCCCCAAAGTGGACAAGGGGAGCAAAGGCATTAAAAATTCCTACCGTCACTTCTTTTCCTTGAAAACCAATTGGATTAGCTACTTTATAACCATCGATCCGTACATCGACCACTGCTGCATTCACTAATTTGACATCAATTTCATTATATCCCGTTTCAAAAGCCAGCTGTGATCGCACTTGATCAAAAGCCTTCCATTGGACTTTGTGCACAATATTTCGCAATTCGGCTAAATCAATCTTCAAATCCGGATCTCGACGGGTGTAGCTCACAGTAGTAGTTGCCCCCTTTACTAATTCGCCAGCGATTCCCAGAATCATCTGCGTAGCATAAACTCCAGCCATTTTTTCTGCCTCTTCAATTGCTTCTTGGCAGTTTTCAATCACGCCACCAATATCCGTCACTACTCCACTTTGCATATCACCCAATTTCTGCCGTCTGCGACCAACGCCCACGACACGGGCTTTAGTCCCTTCAGAGACACAAATAAGTGCTTTTACAAACTCAGTTCCGATATCAAGAGCCAGATAGTGATTTCGGCGTGGTACAGTTTTTTTCGAAAAAAGGCCCATAAATTACAGTAAAAAAGCCGAGATCATACTATGTAAAGCAGGGGGGTGCGTCAACTTTACAAATCGGGTGTTTAATATTACAATTGTGCCTCGCAATACTACTTAAAGCCATATCCTCATGTTCGAACATGATTCTCAAAATTCGGCGATCGATCAAACTCGTGTTTACCCGGGGGACCGTAGTGTTTTCTTTAGCAAAGTTATGGGCGCTTTTGGCCTCGCTTTATTAGTCTCTCTTGGAGGGATGTTTGTTGGCTTCAAGTATCTTCTCGAAGTGTTTTTCGCTGCTCCAGCAGTGATGTGGGTGCTATTTGCTGCTGAATTAATCCTCATCTTCACCGCCCGCAAATGGAGCACTATCAAGCCAATGAATTACTGGCTTTTCGCATTGTTTGCCTTCCTTAGTGGACTTTCAATTACTCCCCTTGTTGACGGAGTATTAGTAACCGTTGGTGCTGGAATTTTGATGAAAGCTCTCACCGTTACAGTTCTAATGTTCGCTGGTACCGCACTGTTTGGTTGGACTACCAAGCGTGACCTCTCTGGTCTTGGCGGCTTCCTCATGATTACTTTGATCGGGATGATTGTGATGTCTATTGTTGGCATCTTTTTTCCGTGGGGAACTGGCTTCGAAATGATGTTTTCCGGCGCCGGAATCCTTCTGTTTAGCGCCTTTACCATGTATGACGTGCAAATGCTGAAGCATTACCCGGAAGATCGCTATATCGACGCTGCGTTGAATCTTTATCTCGACATCTTCAATCTCTTTATTTACGTTCTTCGTTTCCTCCTCGCCTTTACTCGCGAATAATTTGATCCCAAATTGACCTCATGCCTTCTACTGAAATTTTGACATTACCACTGAACGACCTTCTCGATTCCGGAGAAGGTGAACGCGAAAAATACAGCCTTGAAGCTGAGATCAATTTTCCTGATGAGAAATTTGACGTTGTTTCTCCATTGAAGTTCAAAGTGACTTTAATGCGATTAAAAGAGGGGATTCATACTCTGATTGAAGACTTTCACTGTGACGTTTTATTACCTTGTGATCGCTGCAGTAAATCCAGTAAAGCAGCAGTAGAAATCAATAAAACCGAGCGTATCTTCTACCTCAATCGTGCTGATGCCGAAACCGAAGATCCTTTTGATATCTACTTGATTGATCGTGAAAACAGCGAAATTGACCTCACTGAGCTACTAAGGCATGAAATCATATTGCATTTTCCCGACATTGTTCTATGCTCTTCTAGCTGCAAAGGAATCTGCTCGAAATGCGGAAAAGAGTTGAATCTCTCTACGTGTTCCTGTAAAAAAGAAAAGACTTCAAATGGCGAAAACCGTACTCATAAACCATTAAGTAAACTCAAAGAACTCTTTGAGGACAGTCAAAATTTTCAATAAACTAATAGTTAACACCCCTTAATAATGGCCAAGCATCCAGTACCAAAGAAGAAAACTTCTAAAGCACGTACTAAAAGACGCTACAGCAAGTTTGTTTTCGAAACCGTGAAAAAGCTTGGAAACCGCGTTAATCTCAGCAAGTGCCCAAACTGTGGCGCAACAAAACGCAATCACCACGCTTGTCTTGAATGTGGTACTTATAAAGGACGCCAAGTCCTCAACGACCAAAAAGACTCAGACAACATTACCAAGATTAAAGCCTAGTTTATATGGCATCCTACCGTCATCTTGCGCGGATAGCAGCGATTCAAACGATTTTTGCTTACGAGTTTCGAGGTGGAAAGCCGGAAGAAATTATTGCTTACATTTCTGATGAGCTTCATCCCAAGCTAAAGGAGCTTGATTTTGGTATTCAAATCCTTAATGGCTCAATTGATAAAATCGAAGAAATCCGCAAAGTAATCGAAGAAAACGCTCCTGAGTGGCCAGTAGAAAAGATTGCCCGCATCGACCGCGCCATCCTCGAGCTCGGTATTTACGAGTTGATCTATGAAAATGATATTCCTCCAATTGTTTCCATCAACGAAGCCATTGAAATCGCCAAGACCTTTGGTGAGGTAAATTCTGGTAAATTCATCAACGGCGTGCTCAGCTCCGTAATGCACAAACACTGCCCCGAAGAAAAAGGAAAAAAGAAGAAAGAAACCAAAGAGAATAAGAAGTAACCAACAAAGCTATCAGGTCCCATCTTCAGTAAAAGAGGCCAGCGGCCGATACAAAACCTGAAAGCCGACAGCTATTAGCTGAAAGCTTTCCTAGCTTTCTAATTTCTAGCCTCCTAATAAAATGCCCAATCGCTATCAAGAACTTGAGGACAAGATTAAAATTGAATTCAAGGATAAAGAAATTTTGGATCTAGCTTTCGTTCATAAGTCCTATATGAATGAAAACAAGGGCCAAAAGAAAGAGCACAACGAACGTCTAGAATTCCTCGGCGACGCCGTGCTCGAACTTGTGGTAACTGAATTTCTCTACAAACAATACCCTGAACACGCTGAAGGCGAACTTACAAATTGGCGCTCTGCTCTGGTAAAAGGAGCCAACCTTGCCACTATCGCTGTCGACCTTAATCTTGGCACTTACCTCTATCTCAGCCGTGGTGAAGAAATTTCCAAGGGGCGTCAAAAAAACTACATCCTTGCAAACACCGTCGAATCCTTGATTGGTGCTATTTATCTCGATCAAGGCTACGATGTATCCCACAAATTTATCGATGAATTTATTATTGCCCGCCTCGAAAACATCCTCCAGCAAAAGCTCCACATCGACGCCAAGTCTCATTTCCAAGAATTGGCCCAGGCCAAACTCAACATCACACCTGAATATAAATTGATCTCTGAAGACGGCCCAGACCACGATAAGCAATTTACTATGGGGGCCTACCTAGAAGAAGAGCTAGTAGATAAAGGAACTGGCACGAGTAAACAAAAAGCTGAACAAGACGCCGCTCGTAATGCCCTCCGCACTAAAGGTTGGGGCGAATTAGACTAATCTGTTACTCAAGCTATGAAAACCCGAAACGAAAAATCTTGTGGCGTTGTCATTTACCATGCTATTGCCGGAGAACGCTTTTTTCTCACGCTTCATTACACCAACGGCCACTGGGATCTCCCGAAGGGGCATGTGGAAGCAGGGGAGACCGAACATGAGACCGCACTGCGAGAACTCGAAGAAGAAACTGGGATCACTCAAGCCACAATTCTTAGCGACTTCCGCGAAACAATTAATTATTCCTTCATTTGGGAGAAGGTTTTAATCCAGAAGGAAGTTGTCTTTTTTGTTGCGAACACTTCGCAGCAAGCAATTAAGCTCTCTCACGAGCATCAAGGATACCAATGGCTCAACTACCAAGATGCGCTTCGCAAGCTCACTTTCGATAACGCTAAAAACTTGCTCACCAAGGCCGAAAACTTTTTAGCAAAGAGACAATAGGCAATCGTTAAACTTCCAATCTTTTTCTGTTAAATTAGATGCACTGTGTTTTTTTATTATGAGTGCTATGCAAATTAGACATAAGAAAAAAGCTGACTCTAAAGCTCCATATCTTATGGTTCCTGTCTGTTCTGATGGGCCAAAAAAATTAAAATATTGCGATTCAAAAATCCAAAAGTTGATCGATGCCGCGTTGGATGCCAAAGAATTTAAGGCGAAAAAAGAAGAGATCTATTCAATGATCACCGGCCACAAGGACCTACCACCAACAATTATTTTGATTGGCCTCGGTGAACAAAAAGCAGTCACCGGCAGCGTGGTCCGCAATGCTTATGCTAAAGCCGTTATGCAGGCCAAGAAATATCAATACAAAGCTTGTGCCACATTAGTTAATCCCCAGGTCGCCGCATTTCCCCAAGAATGTGTCGAGGGAGTGCAATTAGGCAACTATAGTCTCGGCGGATTCCAAAGCGGAAAGTCGGCCGCCAAACACAGTAAACAAAAAATCACCGAGTTTCATTATCTGGCTGACAAAAGAGATAAAGACTTTGAGAAACAGCTCCAAAGAGGAGCAATTCTTGGTGAGGCGGTAAATTTTGTTCGCGACCTTGTAAATGGTCCTAGCAACATTGTCGACGAAGAGTATTTTGCCAAGCAAGCAAAGATGGTCTCCAAAAAGTCTGGAGCCAAGATCAAAGTTTTC
Source organism: uncultured Candidatus Peribacteria bacterium (assembly GCA_964350285.1). Taxonomy (GTDB): domain Bacteria; phylum Patescibacteriota; class Gracilibacteria; order UBA1369; family CAYGJQ01; genus CAYGJQ01. Next base: position 7,824 of record CAYGJQ010000037.1, read on the forward strand.
GAACGCCGCGACCTTATCAAAATGAAAATGGGCGCCCTCCTTGGTGTAAACCACGGCAGTGCTGCTGGCGCCAAGTTAATTACAATGGAATACAAGCCTCGCGGCGCGAAAGGAGATCCAATTATTCTTGTTGGTAAAGGGGTCCTATTTGACACCGGCGGCTATAATCTTAAACCCTCTGCCGGCATTGACACTATGCACATGGATATGGCTGGGGCTGCACTTGTCCTTGGCGTGATCAGTATTCTTAAGGATTTAGGCATTAAGCGTCATGTTGTCGGCGTTACTCCAGTTACCCAAAACATGATCGACGCCAACGCCCAACGGCCAAATGACATCGTCACCAGTTACTCAGGAAAGACAATTCAAATTTTGAATACGGATGCCGAAGGCCGTCTCATTCTCGCCGACGCTCTTACTTACGCTCAAGAGAAATGGAAAAATCCAGCTGCCATCATCGATTTCGCCACACTCACCGGCGCCTGTATGGTTGCCCTCGGCAATCGTTACGCTGGACTCTTTGGCAACGATTCAAATTTGATGAATTCAATTCAGCAAGCTAGTGCGGCAACTGATGAAGAAGTATGGCCATTGCCTATTCATGACGATTACTTTGAGGCGATGAAAGACGACATGGCTGATCTCCGTAATATTGATCGTGGCACTTCCCGTCTTGCTGGTGCCTCCAAAGCCGCCGCTTTCCTCAAACATTTTATTGAAGGAAACAATAAATGGGCTCATCTTGATATTGCCGGCACCGCATTTGTGCAAAAGCCAAAAGCCTACGATTACAAATACGGCACTGGCTACGGCGTCCGGATGATCGCCAACTATCTCGAAAATCTTGGCTAGAAAAAAAACTGTCTCCTTGTCCCTAGCACTCTTTTGTTAGGGACTGTCCGGGGTTTGATTGGAACAATATCAGCCTATTCAGGCAATTTGTTTATTCAAATGACAGAAGACAGTTTTGCGCACGCATTAAACACCGCGTCTTCTGCTTTGTCAAACATGAAAAGATTGGCCTCTCTATCGATGTTTCGCCTACTTGATTACAGTTTCCCCCAAGGATTTTCCGGAAGGCACCATCGGAAAGACATTTTCTTCTTGCTCGATGATATATTCCACGAGCACCGGCCCGTCGTTGTAATTGTGTGCTTCTTCCGTCACTTGTTGGAGATTTGCCGGACTATCAGCTTTCAGGTACTTGATGCCATACGCTTTAGCCAAAAGTTCATAATCCGGGCTCTGGAATGATACTGAAGAGTAATTTTTATCAAAGAACAACTCTTGCCACTGTCTCACCATTCCCAAATAGCTATTGTTGAAGATCGCAACTTTAATTCTAATGTCGTCCTGAGTGAGCGTCATCAATTCTTGAAGGTTCATTTGGAAGCCACCATCGCCATTGATCACCCACACATCATCTTCTGGGCAGCCGAGTTTTGCTCCCATTCCTGCCGGCAAACCAAAGCCCATCGCTCCTAGTCCACACGAAGAAACCAGCTTATCCGGATGCAAGAATTTATACATTTGCCCTGTAATCATTTGATGCTGACCAACGTCGGTAACCATAATTGTATGATCACCAGTTACTTTATCGATCATCTTCATTACATCAGTAGCAAGCAATGTATTCGGGTCGCGATTCAAGCTCTGTTTATGTTCAGCCACTTCATCATCGACACCAGTTTTGTATTGTTCAATATGTTTATTCCATTCGTCGTAGTTTCCTGGTTTTACTATTTCATTCAATTCACGAAGAACATTTTTACAATCACCAACAATCGGGACGTCAGTCGCTACATTCTTTCCGATCTCCGCAGGATCAATATCGATATGAATCACTTTTGCTCCTTTGGCAAATTCATCTAGCCGCCCAGTAATTCGATCATCAAACCGGATTCCCACGCCAATGATCAAATCGGCATGATGAGTAGCGTAGTTGCTATGAGCATGACCATGCATTCCCAACATTCCCAGTGAATGCGGATGAATTGCATCGATCGCCCCCAATCCCAAAATCGTGCTTACAGTAGGGATCTTTGTGATATCTACAAATTTTCTAAATTCATTCGAAGCGCCTGAAAGCAAAATCCCATGACCAGCAATGATCAATGGCTGCTTTGCCTCCGCAATCAACTGAGAAGCTTTCTTAATCTGCAACGGACTTCCTTGAAGCTTGGGCTTGTAACCTGGTAAATCAACTTTTTCCGGATAAGCAAATTCACACTCCGCAAACTGCACATCTTTCGGAATATCCACCAGTACCGGCCCCGGGCGGCCATGAGTGGCCAAATAAAACGCTTCTTTAATCGTCGCAGCCAAATCTTCCACCGATTCTACAATATAGTTGTGCTTAGTGATTGGCATTGTCACACCTACCACATCAGTTTCTTGGAAAGCATCAGTCCCAATTAAATGTCCATATACCTGGCCAGTGATCGCTACCATCGGAATTGAATCCATCATTGCATCAGCCAGCCCAGTCACTAAATTCGTTGCTCCAGGTCCAGATGTCGCAAAACATACACCTGGTTTGCCATTAACCCGCGCATAACCTTCAGCTGCAAAAGCCGCAGCTTGTTCATGTCGTACTAAAATATGTCTAAGCTGTGGGTACTTCGGCAGCCAATCATAGACCGGCATAATCGCTCCACCTGGGTAGCCAAAAATCACATCGACTCCTTCCAGCATCAACGACTCCAATAAAATCTGCGACCCCGTAAGCTTTTTAGACATAATTAAACGTTATCCTGATACCTAATATCTGGTAGTTGATAGCCAATAGCTGAAAACCAATTCCCAACCCCTAAAAACTAACCGACCTCAAATCTCTCACAACGCCAGATACCCTGTCAAGCAGAGGTTTAACGTCTTCTTCGCTCACTGATTTTCCAAGGCTAAATCGAATGCTGCTATAAACCCGTTCGTCACTCAGACCCATTGCCTTCAAAACATGTGATGGTTCCAGCGTGTTCGAACTACATGCGGATCCAGAAGAAACCGCCACACCCTCCATGTCCAAACGTAACAACATTGATTCGCCTTCCACACCAATGAAAGACATATTAATATTGTTCGCCAATCGATTCTCTCGCGGCCCATTCAAAAATGCACCTTCCACCGCTTCAAGCTCAGCAATCATCAAGTCTCGAATTTTCTTTAAACGTTTCATTTCCTGCTCTTGCTCCGCCACCACCAAATCCAAAGCCGCCGCCATTCCCACTATCGCCGGCACATTTTCTGTTCCTCCTCGCAATCCTTTTTCCTGTCCGCCACCAACAATTAATGGTTCAAGGTCAACTCCATTCTTTACATACAGAACCCCTACGCCTTTTGGCCCATAAATCTTACTGGCATTTATCGTCATCAAATCAACATTCAGTTCTTCTACATCCAATGGAAGTTTTCCAGCCGCTTGGCAAGCATCAGTATGAAATGGCACTCCATGTTCCCGCGCAATCTCACCAATTTTTTTTATCGGCTGAATCGCTCCCATTTCATTGTTTGCATACATTACTGTGATCAAAATCGTTTCCGGTCTAATCGCCTCCCTGATCTCCTCCGGATTCACAAAACCCTTTTCATCTACCGATACATAAGTCACCTCAAACCCTTTGTCCTCTAAACTATCCAACGGCTCTAATACGGCATGATGCTCAATCTCCGAAGCAATGATATGTCTCCCTTTTTCTTGATTTGCCTCTGCCGCACCTTTGATCGCTAAATTCGCACTTTCAGTGCCGCTGCCAGTAAACAAAATTTCTTCCGCACTACAATTCAAACGATCAGCAATCCGCTGACGGGAGTCGATTACTGCCTCTTTTGCCTTTTGCCCCCAAGAGTGAACACTGGAAATATTCCCAAAATTCTCACTAAAGTAGGGGAGCATCTGTTCTAACACTCGTGGATCCACTGGCGTAGTCGCCGCATAATCCAAATAGATTTTTTTGTGGTCTGAATCAGACATAGTAAGTGTTGAATCTACATTAACTCTAGCAGATGATCATGAAATACCAAAATTTCCTACTTTCCTTTTAGGTATTCAGATGCAAAGTAAGCTGCCGTTACACCTTCTGCCGAGCCGATGATCGCTTGCTTGAATTCCGTGTCACAAACATCACCTGCCGCATAAACTCCTGGAATATTTGTTTCTGATCGTCGGTTGATTTTAATTTCTCCTTTCGCCGTCAGGTCCACACCGATATGTTTTGCTACCTCTGAAAGCGGCAAGTGACCAATTGCCACAAACACCGCTGCACAATCAATTGTATCGCCATTTTCCAATTCCACTCCTTCAACTTTTTCCTCACCCAAAACTCGTTTCACCTTTGTTGGTGCAATCACTTCGATCTTTGGATTTTCCTTTACTCCTTTTACATTCGGCGCTTCACCCTTTAGTTCTTCGTACTTGCTGACGATATAAACCTTGCTGGCATAATCCGCCAATAGCAAAGACTCCTTCGCCGCTGAGTCACCACTTCCACAAATCACCATTTCCTTATCCCGGAAGAAAGCACCATCACAAAGTGCGCAATAGGACACTCCTTTATTCGCTAATTCTTCTTCGCCTGGTACACCCATTTTTCGATGTTTCGTTCCCGTAGCAATCAAGACCGTTTTCGCAAAGTACTCATTTCGTGCCGTTTTTACTTTAAATCCATCCATTCCATCCGCTTCTTCTAGTTTCACTCTTTCCAATTCGACCACTCTTTCCGATTTCACTTCGACACCAAAAGCCTTCGCATGATCCATTAGTTGCATTGCCAAGTCAGGACCTGAAATGCTTTTAATCCCTGGCCAGTTTTCCACTAAGCGAGTGGTAGTGATCAAGCCGCCT
>CAYGJQ010000037.1:12673-17994 GCA_964350285.1 uncultured Candidatus Peribacteria bacterium
GCATCTCCGCCAAAATCACTGATTTCAAATTTAATCGCGCTGCATACATTCCCGCGCTAAGTCCAGCACAGCCACCACCTACAATCAAAAAATCATAAACCATCACTAAAGCGTTTAGAAATTATCTCATTCACTATAACGACCCCTTTTCAAACTTCAATTGATTTAAGTCACAAATTTCGACTTAAACTACTCTTTCCAACTAATACATTGGACCGGGCAGGAATCAATTGCGCTTTGAATCGCATCAGCAGAATCAGTATGGTCCCCTTTAGCGGAAGCTTTTCCACTATCTTCCATTTCAAATGTACTCGGAGCCAACTGGGTGCAAAGCGTGCAGCCAATACAGGTGTCTTGATCTACAAACGCCGATTTGCCATTATCAGATTTTGCTCCGTTAGCTTGATCGTTAAGGTCGGTCATAAAGCTGTTTAAAAATCCAACCAGCGCCAACAATAGCAAATCAAGCCGCCAAAATCCAACTCAACCTGGACTTAAACATGTGTCATCAGATTGTCAATTTTCAACTGTGACAAAAAACAGTCTCTAGATGACTACACCTGTAACGAATATCTCGTTTTTGAGTTTTAATACCCTAAAACGCTTCTCTCAGCCCTAAATGATCAACTATGACATCGGCTGAAACCGCGGTATACTAGGAGCGACCAAAACAAACAAAGCTATTGACAAAAAAACAAAAAAAGCTATAGTGCGATACAAAGCTATTTAACTACATTCAATGGCACCTGGTCCTTATTCTCCCGACAGTTCCGATAGTCTTCATTCAATTCAAGACGATCCTGTTCAACGATCCGAAACCCCAACCGGTCTCAGACAATTGCCAGCACAAGAAGCCGGCGAAGATAGTGATGAAATTCAAAACGTCGCCGATCAATACCATTCATTAGCCCTCCAACAACAAGAAAGTCACCGTAATCCAATTCAGACTCTTCAGCATGCTGGACGCGCCATGAGCAATGGTGCATCAGCCAGACCTGAAAAAAGAAATCTTGTTCCCTTCGATCGAGAAAGAATTATACAAACTATTAGCGAACTAAATTTCAACGCCCTGCTACTTCGCGCCGGCATCTACAATATTTTTAGTCAACGATTAGACCATCATCACCCTGGACACCAGATTTCACTCAGTGAATACAATGCCATCCATGATGAAATTTTTACTATTGGACTAACTCCGCTTAATGAAGTCTTAGCCAGTAGGAATGTTAGCCAACTCGGCAAGATGGCAGTAGAAAAAAGACTTGAACGCGCCATCACTGAAAACCTCGATTACGAACTAGAAAAGCGGCAAATAACAATTGAAAAACCAGAACCAATAGGGCCTCAAGTGGCTAAAGCAATTTCTCCCAACGAAGACGAAGGCCGCCGAGTTCGTCAATCTCAGGTACCACAACCCGTCCGACCAAAATCTGCCCCGCGAAAATTCATCTCAACTCCACCACCAGAATCCACAGTTTCCGCTGACCCAGACCATATCAACATCAAAGACGCTGGAATTGCCCCAGAACCTCAAACTCTTTCCCAAGAAATCGGCATCGCTACTGCTGATCGACTAGTGATTGAAAAATGGGGTATCGAATCAATGGTCACTCAAGAAGTACTTGGCCTCGATGACAGCATCACCCCTGAAGATCGCCGCGGCATGGTAGCCGTTTGGTTTGAAGTGGTCACTGATGAGAACGAGCTTGGATCGGAAGAAAGAGAAGAATTATACGAAGCCCTCTGCAGTCTTTATCAGGTCGATGGCCAATCAAAACTCAACCAAGAAGAATATCGTAGCAGCCAATTAGTTGCTAACGATAATGACTCCCAGTCAGCAGAATCATTATTTTCCGCTGCTGATGGAGCGATTCTATTACGCTACGGACTTAATGCTGCCGTTGAGCAGTATCTTCGCCGTCAGCGTGCTAATCTACCCTTTGTTTACAACAACCAGCCAGTTGGAGTGCATCAGTTGATCAAGCACCTCTTTATTCAAGGGATCGACGCTGTCTATGTGAGCAGCAACCTTCGCCAGAATGGCAAAGTTCACCCTGAAGACATGATGGTTCGAATTGAACTTTATGAGTGCCTAATGCGCGTATTCCAACTTGATACCGAGGAGCTCAGATTCCATGACGTTTGCCCAAGTGCCAGCAGTCTAGATGAAGCGCCAGAGCCAAGTATCTCTTTGCAAACTCGTGACTACGATTCGCAACAGCTACCTGCACTAAACCTTCCACTAATCTCGGACGAACCAGACTCGCACAGCTCTCTTCCACAAATCACCGATCATCCAGCTGACTCTGAGGAGTCTCTCGTGGCCATGCCAACACCAACTTTATCAAAATTGATCCCACCTTTATCTGAAGTACAGGCCGATCTCCCTGCTCACCAATCTATTGCTGCTGGCCTAGGTATCAAACCGATAAACTTTATCAATTACATTGAAGCCAAATTCACTCTTCATTTAACAGGAGTGTCATTCGTTCCCGATGACTGGAGTGATATTCTCGTAGTGATTTTTAACGACATCATCGCTGACGCTGCAAGAAATGGCATCAATCAAGTGGCCGAACCTGTCCAAGAAAACCTCTTAATGTTTTTAGCTACCCGACTTGGCCCTGACAATCAAGGCCTGCCGCCAGTTCAAGAGGCTCGTACTACTGTAGACGCAATTGAAGAGCGCCGCCAGATTCTAAAAGACATACCAGGACTCAAGAAAGCAATCGACAGTCTCAATTTTTCTAGTGGTGAAATCAATCAAGCAGAACTCTTTACCGTTCTCTGCAATGCCGTGATCTCCTATCGCATTTTGAATCCTGGCGTCGATGAAATCGGCGATGGCCGTAATACAAGTTTTTTTGTCAATGATGTAATTATGCTGATCATTGATCAACATATCGACAACAGCCCCCAGTCACATCTGCGTGATGAACTGATCGCTATCGGCAACAACTCTCAGCTAGTAATGACCGAGGCCACAATTCGTTCGCAGCTCGAAGAAACTTCAGACCTCTACGGTGCCGAAAAATCCCATTACTGGGAGGACATCATCAAAAGTGGTGCTCGCCAACTTACAAACTATTCCCCAGCTATCTCCGCTAAGCAAGAACTTCAGATAAAGATGAGCTTAGTGCGATTAATTGCTTACGCTGAAGAGTTAATAACTCAACACCCTCAAGCTTCTGAAGAAACCGCTAATGCTATCCATGGCCTCAGCGCCGATCAGATATTGGAAACAGCTCTAGCTCAAAACAGTTCTCGTGGCAGCAGGACCCTCAACTGGATGAGAGAACACGCCCCTTTCATTGCTGGTGGACTCATCGTGGTCTTTGCCGGTATCGCCGAAGTTACTAGCGGCATGATTTCTAAAATTTTCAAACCAAACGACGGTCGCGCACCAAGTGCTGGCCCTCAAGTCCCCGGAATGCAAAGCCTCAAGGCCACATCTGCCAACAGCAATCCGAAACCTACTAGTGTTCAGCTTCCGGCCACTAGCAAGTTCACCATACCGCGCAGGGCTGCAGTCGTGCCTACAAAGCCTCGTATCACTCCAAAAGAACCAACTTCAAAAACACCCGCGCCACAGAAATTACCACTCGTACAGACAGACGCCCCGAAACCTCGAAAAGTAGCCACTGTTCTATCGCCACCGAGTTCAGTTCCGGAAAAAGTCCAAGCTCAGAAGGAAAAAATCCGCAACCTCTTCCTCGACAAGATTCCAGAAGCAAAGCTGAAATTATTAATGTCTGAAGGCGTATTCTACGCTACAAACAAAGGCGAAGGAGTTACCGGACACCTTAACGAGTTAGTGAAGCTTATTGCCACTCAGCTCGACAAATACAAAAGCGACCCGCGAGTTGCTAAAGCTTTAAAAGATTACTGGAACGAATATTACCTCTTGGCTCAGGACTGGCATCAGCAATGGCAATTAAATCCCGGCAGCCTCCCCGTCCAAAAAGCCTCATTTGTCGACAACCCAAGCCAACCCACCCGTCATCAACAAATGGATGCCGAACTGGCAAGGCTCAATAAAGGGTTCTCTCACAATGGTCAAAAAAGTGCCTACAACGGCCCTAACGACATTGGGGAAGGCCTACCCGTCAAGATCAAAGGTGCCATCTCTAGTCTTTTCGGTAAAGCAAAAGCAGTCATGGACCTATACGAAGAAAAGGGCACAGCTGAAATTGCCTCAACATTCAAAGCCGCCCCTGAACAAAAGAAAGGAGCATCTCTCGACCAACAAAAACAACCTCTTAAATACGCTGCCTCTACTCCAGCCGCACCAGCCAGTGTTACCGTTGCTGACTTCATGTCCGATATCGCTCACGACGTAAAAGCTGAACTAGCTGCTATTGGTGATTGGCGTCCCAAAAATCACTTCAAGCCTGAAAATCCATGGCCAAAGGTAGTGGTCTCCGAAGATTCACCAGTAACACCTTGGGATACCTCTAAAACTGTTTTCGAACACGAAGCCGAGCGCGCCCAAGAAACTCCATTCAACAAATCACTCAAATCAGGAAACTACGAAGTTACACCTACCCGACTAGCTCAGGCCGGATCTAAACAAGCAATGATTCGCAACATTCTTCTGAAAGAAAGTAAAACAATGGACCAGCTAAATAAGGTACTAGAAATTACCAAAACACAAATTTCTGAAGATCAGATCAAAATTGAACAACACGGAAATTCGGTAATCCTCACTCTGGCCCCAGAAGCCCGCTCACAGGTATACGGTATTTTCAAAGCCAACGAAGAGGACTTCCAACAAAAATATCTAGAAAAAGATTGGCCCCTCCGAAACGCCTAGTTCCCAAAATAAAAACCGCTGACCATTACTGTCAGCGGTTTTTTTAGTTTTACATTTGAGCTCCGCGGTTTCGTGATTCAGTATCCGCCAGTACCAGGGCCATCATTGCTTCCACAATCGGCACCGCTCGCGGTACCACACAGGGGTCGTGGCGTCCTTTCATTTCTAGCTCCACTGGTTCACCTTCTTTATTCACAGTTTCTTGTTTCTTAAATAGAGTTGAAACCGGCTTAAAAGTTACCCGGATCACAATATCTTCACCGTTACTTATTCCCCCCAAAATTCCTCCAGCGTAATTAGTGCGAGTTGTCACTCCTCCCACACCATTTGGTTCAAAAATATCATTGTGCTCCGATCCCTTCATCGCAAGACAGTCTTTACCTGAGCCAATTTCAAACGCCTTAGTTGCCGGCAATGACATCATCGCCTTCGCAAGATCAGCTGCCAATTTATCAAAAACTTGTTCCCCCAGACCAATCGGTACATTACGTGCCACGCAGGTCACCAC
>CAYGJQ010000038.1:0-7846 GCA_964350285.1 uncultured Candidatus Peribacteria bacterium
GAATCATCCTTCGCTTCGCTGCGGAGGCTTCTTCAGCTTACAGTTTAGTACTCCTTTTCCCCACAAATTAAAAATTTGCGGGGGCCCCATGCTCAGAGATCCTCGCCTTTGGCTCCGGTCTCCTGCGCTTCTAGAATCATACGACTTTTCTGCTCCGGAGGCTCTTTCGCTATCGGCCTTTCAGTACTCCTTCTTCCCCACAAATCGTAGATTTGCGCCCCCCCCTGCTCACCCATCCTCGCCTTTGGCTCCGGTGGGCTGCGCTATCGTGTCATACAGCCCTCACTATGGCTTTTTCGTTTCAGCCTTTTATTTCTCCTCTTCCCCAAAAATTGCTGCGCAATTCCCGGGGGCCCCTGCTCGCCTAGTCCTCAACTCGCTCCGCTCGTTTCCGGCTGGCTGCGCTCTAGCGTCAAAAGCTGACGAGGATTTTTTGGGGAATGATTTCTTTTCTTTATTTTATGAAAATTTGAAACTAGAAATGCATTAACTATTTAAATCGGCTGGGAATTGTGTTATTAAGCGACTGTTTGGAACAATGGTCAAATGTAGGTTCCGCTTTTAAACACGAAAGGATTTTGCATGCAGCTCTCGTCTTCACCGTTCGAAAATATTGATGTTTGTAAACTAAGCAATCTGGTTGGGCGACAGATGGAGGAAACGCTAAGAAATAAATTACCCGAAGGTGAAGTATTGGATTTTAATGATTCATTTGTCTGGTTTGGCGATAAGAATGAAGGGCGGGTAATCAAATGTTGCCGTGAGGGGTCTTCAGAGAAAAACAATCGTCAGTCGATAATTAGATTGAACCGTGAGATTGCTGTGCTGCAAAAACTTGATCAATTAGGGCTAGCCGATGTTACTCAAAAACTGACAAATAATGAATTCATGCCGATGAGTTTGAGTTCGCAATTTGAAATGGAACTACCGCCTTCAATACCGTTTCGAGACTTTAAAGGTGATCGACGACAAGCAATCTCGATGCTGATTGATTTTTTGCCACAGATGCAGAATATCCATCATGGGGCAATAACGCATAATGCAATCAACTGCGACAACTTGAGAGTAGTAGAAGGTCCTAGAGGGCCAATGTTGCAGCTTCATAATTTTAGCTCGGCAACTGTGAGCAACTGGCGCACCCCCGCAAAAATTCACCTTGAAGGGCATGATCAGGTCTCACTGAATAGTATAGCTCCGGAAGTACCGCTGCTAGGAGTGCAACCTTCTGCAGCTACGGATGTTTTCAGCTTGGGGGCGGTGCTATATGAAGTCTTAAATGGAAGAAATTTCTTGGAGGTTTCTTGTGCCAGCTTGATGTCGGAAGATAATTTTGATGCAGCGCGTTTAGCTTATTTCCAGGGACACGAAAAATTGCAAATGGTTTGCAGCTTACCGCCGAGAATACATAGAGTATTAGACAGAGCTTTGAATAGGGTTGCAAAGGACCGATTTGGTTCTGCAATTGAGATGCATTATGCCTTGATGGCGGCTTTAGTCCAGGACGAATACGAGATCAATCTGCAAAGCAACCAACTGCGTTCTGATGTAAACAAGGTGTTGCAAAGCCCTGGAAACTATCAGATGAAGCCCCCCCAAAAAAAAATGGATCCATATCTAACTGCAAAGCTAGATGAGACCGTGGCAGAGGAAGATGCTGATTGGATTTTGCGCAATCTTCAAAATCCGAAGATTAAATCGGAAACGAAGACTTCAATGATTATGCAAGGCTGGATCTCTGATAATGGAATCCGGAAACAAGTAGTAGTTAAAGCAATGAAATATCGAGATTGTGCTGGCCACCGAGAAGAGAACCAACTATTGCAGAGATTTAATCGTGAGGTGGAAATCATGACTGACCAACTGAAGGACAAGCCGTTTTACCCTCAAGTTCTACATGTGATTTCTCAGTCAGCCTATGTGATGGAATACGTAGATGGGATGAGAATGAAAGAATATATTAGTCATTGTGCGACAGACCCAAGAGTGACGTTGAGTATTTTTGCGAACCTTTTAACAGTTCTGGATCAGATTCATCGACTGGGGATTGTTCATCGTGATATCCAACCAGAAAATATAGTAGTGACTAATCAGGCGCTGATAAAACTTTTAGACTTTGGAATCGCTTTTAGAGATGACCGCTGGGGCCATATCACAAACCCCAATATGCTAATTGCAGCATGCAAGTACCTTTCTCCAGAGCAAATGATGGCCAGTGAGTTTAGAAATGATCCGCGCGTGGATATTTATCGCTGCGGCTTAATGTTGTATGAAACTTTTGCTGGAGCAACGCCCGTAGAGCTGCTGCCGGAGTATGATGAGGAAATGAAAGTAAGAGAAATATTGGAGCTAGCGAATAGAAATAAGTATCGTTTTCCGCTCAAAAGCAATAAAGTACCGGATAATGTATTTCCGATTGTTGAGAAAGCACTAAAATCAGATATTCGGCTTCGATACCCGTCTGCCGTTGAAATGCGGGCGGATGTAGTAAGAGCCCTGGACAGCCTGAATTAAATTTTCTTTGAAGTTTTGGTGTTGAGCTTTAGAATGTTGTTTTAGAATTGTTTTATAAATAACAGCTTTCCTATGAGTGAATGTCACTATGGCGTTGATCGAAGTAAACCAATTACGGGTGTGGTGGTGAGAGACGCAATCATTAAATGTTTTTTGGATGCACATCAAGCGGCATTGGAGGATTTTGCTGAATATGCCGGGGAGATGGAAGAACAGGAGCTAGAAAAAATGAAACAGATCCATGTGGAGTCGATGATAAAAAAAACCTTCGACGATATTGGGGGAAACTTTGATTCACCAACGAAAGAGGAGCTAAGAAAAGTAGTGATGAAATTGAAAGACTTTGCCGCTAATTTTCGTGACACTTCGTTGGTTGAGAAACATGCCACTGAGATTATGTCGCTGATTGAAGAGCTAGAATAGAGGATCTAAAACTCGATTTTCTAACTTTGATTATTCTGATACAGGACTATTCCTGCTGATGCTAATAGCCCTAATAAAATTGTGAAGAGGAGGTCAATTGTAAAGCTATTTCTTTCGGTCCAAGTGTCACCACCTTTCTCGATGGTGTAACCTAATATGATAAATTTTTTGCCATTATTGGCACCGGTTACTTGCCAAAATTCATAGCTGTTCATATTTGGTAAACCTGGAGATACCCATATTTCCTTTTCTTCTACTAGTTTGAAGCTCTTATTGTTCAATTCTAACTGGTTGATGTTCTCTCCTGACAAAACTATTACTTCGTTAATGTCTTCTCCTACTCTCTTTTTACTAAGCTTTATGCTGTCTAATCCTAATGAAAAAAGTATGTGCTGCTCATATACTTGAACAGTTGCTTCAGCGGAGCTACAGAGAAAAAAGACCAATAATGTTGCAATTAAAAACTGCTTCATCTATTTAGGTTAATTTTTAATAATATACCTCAAAAAAGCCATCACACTATCGTGATGGCCTTTTAAGAACCCCTGCTCAACCATCCTCGACCCGCATTGCGGGTCTCCGGTGGCCTGCGCTATTAGTTTTTTCTACATGGCGGAGAGTGAGGGATTCGAACCCCCGAGACCCGTGAAGGCCTAACGGTTTTCAAGACCGCCGCATTCGACCACTCTGCCAACTCTCCACGTCGAGCCAAACCTTCAGCACTACGAATCTTCCTGCGGAAGCTTCTTCGGCTTACGGTTCGGTGCTCCTCTTCCCCAAAAATTGCTTCGCAATTCCCGGGGGCCCCTGCTCGGAGATCCTCGACCCGCATCGCGGGTCTCCGGTCTCCTGCGCTGCTGGTCTAAACGGACAACGAGCAGGAGGATGGTTGCTGCCTTTAGTAGGCAGCAAAAACAAAGGTTCTTTATTTCAATGCTTATGAAATATAGGGAAGAATTTTGGGGAAATCAACTATTTGATGATTATTATTGGCGTTTTGAAAGTTGTTTGGCCTTGGATTGGATTTGATTCCAGATTTTTGGTGGGATGTTTTTACCGAAATCTTCGTTGGTTTCTGGATCACGGCCGGTGGCGATGATTTTTGCGGCGACTGGTTGGCGGAGGATGTTGATGAGAATGGGGCGCACTCCGGCAACATTGTCCCAGAGTTTTTGAGCCGACATTGCCTTGAAAAGCTGGCTAATCTCTTTTGCAGTATTGAACTCAGTGGTTTCGGTATGAACTTTTAGGGCCTGACTAAGAAGATTGGCGGCAGCTTGGGGATTCATTTTAGCGAGCATTTTTTCGTAGTTTTGGTAAATATGCGCTGCTTGCTTTGGGGTCATGGCGGAAAGAAACATCTCCTGAGCTTGCGCTAACTTTTGGCGACGCTCAGGGGCGCTAAGTCCTTCTGATTGAGCTTGAGGCGCATTTTTAGCTTCGGGAGCACCTGCTGAGGGAATGCTTTTTGCCCGATCGCCAGGACCTTTTTTGAAAGCAAATTTCTTTTCGAAGAAAAAGTTCATACTTTTTATTTATTGATGATCGTTCAATTATACCAAACTATAGCGCTTTCTAAAAGGCTTAATCTTGATTAGAGTCCTTTCAGGTAGCGGATTGCTTCTTCTAGTTGGGAATCAGTTTCTTGCTCGAGATCTTGAGGCGTGATTTCGATGACACGATCAGGATCGATGCCTTCTTCTTCGATAGAACGGCCGTTAGGCGTGTACCATTTAGCAATTGTAAGGCGGAGACTGGAACCGTCTTTAAAGTCGTCCATTACTTCTTGAACACTGCCCTTTCCGAAAGTTTTTTCACCAATTACTAGGCCACGCTTATGATCCTGGATTGCCCCAGCAACAATCTCTGAAGCTGATGCTGACCCCTTGTTGACCAAGACAACTAGTGGAATATCCGCAAGCCGAGCGTTGCCACTGACGTACATGGAACGAGTAGTTGAGCCGTTGCGGCTTTTGATTTTGACGGCTTCTTTTTTGCCAGCGATAAACTCAGAAATGATGTCGATGGAAATATCGAGGTAGCCGCCGCCATTGAAGCGGAGGTCCAAAATGAGACCTTTAGGCTGATTAACCAGAATTTCGGCAACATCTTTGTTGAATTCTGGCAACGTGGTGTCGTTAAATTGAGAAATAGAAATATAAGCAATATCGTCTTCTTTGATTTCGTAGCTGACGCTTTCGATAGTGATAGTGTCGCGGACGATGTCGAGCTCGATTGGTTCGTCTTGGCCTTGACGGAGAAGAGTGAGATGAACTGAGGTACCTCTTTCGCCGCGAATTTTGCTGATGGCTTCAAACATCGTCATGTCAGCGGCTAATTCGTCGTTGATCTTGTAGATAATGTCTTCGGGAAGGACGCCGGCGCTTTCAGCGGGTGAACCTTTGATCGGTGAAACGATAGTGAGAACTTGGTTTTTGATTGTTAGTTCAGCACCAATCCCGTTGAGCTCGCCTTCGAGACTGGTCATAAATTCTTCAGTTTCTTCAGGAGTCATGAAAACAGTGTAAGGATCGTCGAGAGATTCGACCATTCCTTTGATGGCTCCGTAGACAAATTCTTGGCTATTAACAGCATCTTCATCGACATAACTCTTTTCGATGCGCCCCCAAACGTCCCAGAATTGATCGAGATCAGCTTTCTCGTTGTTGCCAAAGGAGAATAGATCAAATGATTTTTCTGGCTGTTCAGCAGCGGCGGTATTTTCTTGACCATTAGCGGTACGCCAAGATGGAGCAGTAATAGTACCGAGGGCATAACTGAGGGCGATCATGGCAACAAAGATGGCGTAGGTGGCGGTGCGACGGTTCATTGGAGGAGGAGGGATTAAAGAGCTAGAATATTAGGTTTCTGCGGGTAGCTTTATTTAATGAATTCTTCTTTTATCAATTCAATTGACTGGGCTTGGTGATTTTTTACTTTTACGAGGATGGCGTAAAGCGTTACTTTGCCGTCTGCTACTTCGTCTCTAGTGGGCATTTGCGTGAGAAATCGCTTGATGACGTTGTTTTTTTCGAGACCAATTACGGAGTCGTAAACTCCGGTCATTCCCAGATCGGTGATGTAGGCGGTGCCGTTTGCTAGCACCCGGGCATCTGCGGTGGGAACGTGGGTATGAGTACCATACACGACGGTCGCTTGGCCGTCGATGAAATGTGCGAAGGCGGTTTTTTCAGAAGTGGTTTCGGCATGAAAATCAATGATGATGGCGTCTGGTTTTTGGTCATGGTGATCGGCGATGATCTTTTCGGCGGTGCGGAAAGGGCAGTCGATCTGAAAGTTGGTGAAAACGCGGCCCAATAGATTGATGATTAACAGCTTTTGGCCATTTTTAGTTTCTACCAATGCGTGACCGCGACCCGGGACCTCAGCGGGAAAATTGGCGGGACGGATGATTGGATTTTTGGGGTCATCAAGGGCTTCATAGATTTCCTTGTGCTTCCAAATGTGATTACCGGTAGTGATAAAATCGGCGCCGGACTCAAGAAGTTCAGCCATCACGCGGTTGGTGATGCCTTTGCCGTGGGCGGAATTTTCGCCGTTGATAATTGTAAAATCGATCTGATGCTTTTCTTTGAGACCAGGAAGAAGCGCCTTGAATGCAGTGCGGCCCGGGCGACCAAAAATGTCGCCGATGATTAAAAGATTCATTTTACTCGGAGGTTTCGATTTGGCTGAGAAGAACGTCGGCTTGAGTTTTGATTTTGATGCCGAGGGGCTGAGTGCTTTGATCGTCGTGGAAGGCTTGGCCAGCGAGGTCTTTGGCTTCAGCTGCAAGTTTTTTGAGTTCTGTAGGATTATTCTCTAAGCCAGCTTTATAGGCAAAAGTAAGCCGTTGGAAACCGAGGGCAATTTTATGAGCGGTTTTGACAATGCCGGTTTCGCTATCCATTTTCAAAGCTTCACTAGCAAAAAATACAGCTTCGTTTGAACTATTGAGGGCGCTGGCGATGTCGTTGTTGTTGAGCTTTACGAGGACGTCTACGAGTTTTGATTCGGTAATTGAAAGCATTTTTTGAATGTCGCCTCCTTTTTGGACAATCAACATTTTGTAAAGGATTTCAGCACATTCACCTCGTGTAAGCTGTTTTCCTGGGTCTAGTTTGTCCGTGAGATCTGAATGAACAATGCCGACGGTTTTGGCAAAACTCATGTAGGGCATGAACCAGTCGGT
Organism: uncultured Candidatus Peribacteria bacterium; assembly: GCA_964350285.1. GTDB lineage: Bacteria > Patescibacteriota > Gracilibacteria > UBA1369 > CAYGJQ01 > CAYGJQ01. The sequence goes on from CAYGJQ010000038.1 coordinate 7,127, forward strand.
AGGCTGGACGTCAGCGGCGATTGGTGTAGTTTTTTCCGTGTGTTTGGAGATATCCTGCCTGAAGGCCTCAATTGTCATTTTTACAAATTCGGCTTTATTTACTTGGCGGGCGGGCTTGAAAGTGCCGTCGGGATTTCCTTTAACAATGCCTTCAGTTTTGGCTTTGAGAACATATTTTGTAAACCAAACTCCAGCAGGCACATCAGACAATCCGATTTCTCCAGTGGCGTCTTCAGAATTGATACCAGCACTGCCAAGAATCATTTTTAAAGCTTCGACTCTTTGGACTGGATCGTTGGGCTTGAAGGTGCCGTCTTCGTAGCCGCCGATGACATTAATGCGTTTCAAGGATTCGATGGCGGCGTATTGTGGGTGGTTTGTCGGGACGTCAGAAAAACTCTGAGCTAGAGCGGTGGGAGCAGAAAGAGCAAGAACTGAAAAGGCAGTGATTGCGGTAATAACTTTTTTCATTTGACTGAGTTTGGATGTAACCAAGAGCGTACTTTGCATTTTAATATATTAGTAATTTTTTTTGAATAGCTAACTTTTACTCTGGGCGAATTAATTCGATGGTTAAGGCTGAACCTTGGGGAACGGTTTGACCAGTTGTGGAGCCACTCATTCGATGGGTCATGCGGATTTGCTGTGTAGCATTGTAGCTGCCGATGTAAGTAATGGAGCAGGATGCAGCTGAGATGCCGTTGGCCTGCTCACGCATAT
>CAYGJQ010000038.1:7856-10832 GCA_964350285.1 uncultured Candidatus Peribacteria bacterium
AAAGCTCCAGCAACATCGCCAAAGCCCCCCCCTGTATCTTCTTCAAAGCGAAGTTCGATCATGGAACGCTGAGTACCTGATGTATTTAATGAATCGACACTGATTCGGCCAGTAATTTTATAAAGCCCATCCTGATTGAAAGTAATTTCGTCGTCGGCCTCAAGCGTATATGTCGCAGTATCGATTACTCGCGATGTGTCCATATTGAGTACGGCTTCAGTGGGAGTGAGGCTGACATTCCCAGTATTGTCATAACCATCAAAAACTTGCGGGCTGAAATCGATTTGGATCCAGTTAGTTCCATTACATACATAGGTGAAATTATCCGTGTTGTTGTGATAAACACGTCCGGCTGCTCCGCCGTTACAAGTTGGGGCAGAGGAGAGGTTTTCAACTCGCGCTTCGATAAGCTGATTGCTGTTGAGATCGAGATCGTCGGAGAAAGTAAAATTATTGGTAGCGGAGTCGAATTGGATAGTTTCCCAAGCGCTGCCCTGACGACCAAGATTGAGAGTACCGGTACTACTGGCGGCAGCGTGGTCACCAGCAATGAAGGCATCGCCGATGGTAGCGTGGTTCCCTTCTACTCTCAGATCATCAGAAAAGGTGAAGCGAGTATTGGCATTATCCCAAGTGAGAGTTTCATTGAGAGTGTTTCCGAATTGGAGAGTGACGTCTCCACCGGTGTTGTCTTGGTCGAGTGTGAAAGTGTTGGATTCGGTGTTGGGAATAATGATGTCGGTGGCACCAGAGAGATCGGCGGCGCCATCGATATTGAGAGTGGTGCCGGCGCTAGTGGTGAGGGTGCCGGAAGTGAATGAATCAGAGGTGTCGCTACGGAGAAATTGAGTACTATCTAAAGTATCGAGAGTGTCGGCATCGGAGCCGGCGGCAGTGGGGATTGCACTGAAGGCACCACCGTTATTGGAAATCTCCCATTGATTGGTAGTGGAGTTGTAGCGGAGTTCACCATTGAGATCGCTTCCTTGCTCGGCAACGATGGATACGCTTGCTCCAGCGCCGGTGTTATCGGAATCTAAAGTGATGGTGGTTCCCTGGATTGAGACGTCGTCGGTGAAAGTGAAGGCAGTAGCGCTGTTATCCCAGAAAAGTTGTTCGGCTAAAGTATTGCCAAACTGAAGAGTAACGTCGCCGCCGGTGTCGTCGAAATCAATAATTAAAGAATTAGCCTCGGCCTCATAGGCCTCTTGACTGTAGATCAAAACATCGGTTGCCAAGGCAGAAACTGGGAAAACTAGCAGGGCGCTAATGAAACTGATTGTTGTTTTTCGTAGCAGCACTTTTGATCGACTATTCAGACACAAAAAGGGCTTTTACAGCTTACCATTTTTCTATCATTTTCTGGAGATGAAACTAGGGTTGCAAGTATTCGATTGAAGTCCAGCTTTGATCAGCAAGAGTGGTGATGCTTCCAGCGGTACCGGTGCTGGTACATTGAATTTCGTAGTACTGTCCGGAAGTGAATCGGTAGATAAAAGAAGCGGAATTGGTTTCGGTGTCGTCGGTACTGTTACGGGCGTAGGCGTGTGAAGAGCCGATGGCAGGTGTAACTGCGGTGCCGTTGATGGCGAAATTACAAGTGGCGGTGCGGCGGGAATTGACGCTGGTGTCCCAAGAGACGTTGTAAGAAACGCGATAGAGTCCGTTTTGATTGACGGTGATTCGACTGGGATTGCTGCCGGTGTCGTGGGCGTAGATGTTGTCGATCACGCGAGCGTTGGCACTGGTGCCGTCCCAATCGATAGCGGTGGCAGCGTTGAAGGTGGTGGTACCGCTTTCGTAAGCCTGAGCGACGACAGCGCTAGGATTAGAATTGATGCCATCGAGTTTGGTGATGGTGACAACGCCATCGGCAACTGTATCCATTGTGATGCCGGCAAATTGAAATTGGATGCTAATGAAATCACCATCGCTGAGGTTGGCGATGAAAGACTGAGATAAGTCGCTGGTAACCATGATTGTTGGCGAAGCGTACATTGAGGTCTGGCCGGCGGAACCGTTGATGACGGTGGTGTCGTTGACTCTCATGCGAGCAAAAACGTCGGCGTCGTTTGTTGTGGCTGGTGTATCGATTGAGAAGTCATATGTCACTAGATAGATGCCGTCTTGCTTGATGTCGATGCGGTCGGTATCGGTGTCGTTATGCTCCAATACGCTGACATTGGTTTCGATATCGGTTTGATCGAAAGTGACGTCGGCATAACTTGCTGGAACTGTGAAGGCGGTACGTCGCCTGACTTGAACTGATGGCAGATTTCCCGCAGTGGCAAGGGCATTGAAAGAGCCGCCGTCGTTGGAGATTTCCCAACGGTTATCGGTGGCATTGTAACGAAGGGTGCCGTCGGAATCGCTACCTTGGTTGGCGATGATATTTACGTTGGCACCGGAGCCAACGTTGTTGTCATCAAGGAAGATATCGGTGCCGTCGATGGCGACGTTACCTTGAACTTTTAGATCATCGGTAACAGTGAAACGAGTGTTGGAGTTGTCCCAGAAAAACTGTTCGTTCAGAGTGTTTCCGAATTGAAGAGTGATGTCACCACCAGTGTCATCGAAATCAATGATTAATGAATTAGCTTCTTCCTCATGAGTTTCTTGGCTGTAGATCAAAACATCGGCAGCAAATAATGGTAGAGGAAAAACCAATAAAGCAGCAAGGGAGCTAATTATAAACTTTCGGAAGATCACTTTTTGACTACTGGTGAATCGCAAATATTTTGTGACTATTTTATCATTTTTTGGTCAGATTTCCGATGATTTGTCATGGATGGCGCCAGCGGAGAAGGATGATTGAACTCCAATCGGTAACTGAGCCAGAGCTGCAGTCATTGTCGAGACGAGCGCGGATGATGGTATCGGTGGAGACATCGATATCTGTACCGACAGCGGAACATCCGTTGGCATCAGTACAGCTGGTGAGAATATCAGCTAAAAAAGCGACGCCACCATTGTCGC
>CAYGJQ010000038.1:10842-17086 GCA_964350285.1 uncultured Candidatus Peribacteria bacterium
TCGCCGACGTTCTTCTGCCTCCGCGGCAACTTCGAGGGCGACACCAGAACCATTGGTACAGCTGACATCTGAGTGGAAACTCCCGCCGACGATTGTAGCTTCACGCGGAATCTGGAAACCAAGATCGTTGGCGTCTGTACCGTTATGAATATCTTGAGTACAACCTTCTGCTGATGAGGCTGCACCGGCGGCACAGCTGGCGGACTCACCACCAGTTAACATAATTTCGGTAATGGAAAGCCATTCATTGCGTCCATTGGAAGTATCGCAGGAATAAACAATTCCGGTATCAGTATCCATCCACTGCATACCGGCGACGGTAAAATCGCAACCGAATGGAGGTGCTGAACTTTGCATGGTGCGATAGCTCAATTGGCTATTGAAAGTTGAAAGCGATGACAGTGAATCATCCCAACCAAGATCGCGGGCAGCGCCGTCATCGAAGCGAATAAAAGAATCGGCAGCTGATCCGTCACCTAAATGCAGAAGCTCTCCACTACCACTAAGTTCGACGGCTCCGGAATCAGTGGTGATTACTCGACCCGAGCCAGCACCTCCTTGATCGTAGGCTTGATCGAGGGTGACGCCGGTGCTGATGGCGTTGAAGCCGCCACCGTTATTGGAAATTTCCCACTGATTGGTGGTGGTGTTGTAGCGGAGAGTGCCGTCGGCTTCGGAACCTTGATTGGCGATGATATCAATGGTGGCGCCGGTGCCGGAATTGTCTGAATCTAGCTCGATCGTGGTGCCGTGGATACTAAGGTCATCGGTGAAAGTAAAGGCAGTGGCACTGTTATCCCAAAACAGTTGTTCGGCCAAAGTGTCACCGAATTGAAGAGTGATATCAGTGGCGTCATTGTTGAAATCGAGGATAAGAGTGTCGGATTCAGCCTCAGCGAAATCACGGCTATAGATGAGCACATCGGTGGCGCTGGCAGGGACAGATAAAAAAAGCATCGACAGAGCACCGACGAGAACAACTTGTGGTAGAGATTTCTTCAATGATGGCAGCATTTTGTTTTTGAGTTATCAAACGAGACTGCCAGCGTTGGTAAGGCAGCCTCGTTTGAATTTTTTTTAGCGATAGCTCTATCGATTTGAACCAGTGTAGGTAAGGACGATTTCGCCGATATATGGCTGTTGGAAAGTGACTCCGTCTCGCGAAGCATAACCTTTTACAGTGATATAGATGAATTCGCCAGCTGCTGGATCGAAACTGCCTCCATCAAATTCATCGGTGTAATCAGTCCAAGTGGCACTGAAGAGGTTTTGGCCGTCTACAGCGGTAAAGGCGTCATCGCCATCGTCGTCTTCTACCAGGATATCGATCTTACTATCGGTGTTATCGGTACCAGTATTGCGGTAAGAGAACCGGAGGTCGTTGGCGTTCCCGGTGAAGTTTACGAAATCTTCAGGGAGACGAACTTTGATTTTAACGTCAAGATCGTTGAGTGATGCTTGGCGCGATTTCACAGTGTAGTACTGGTGATTGTTAACTGTGTCGTTACCATTGTAGATGTTGGCGGTGTTGTTTGAACCATCAGCGACGACTGTCAGATCGTTCATATTGACGAAAATTGTTTCTGAAGCGTTTCCGAGAGCGGTATCGAGAGCATCGATTGAAGCGGTGATTGTTTGACCGTCGGTAACCACATTGTCGTTGGTGTAGGCACGATCACCGATGGCTGTATCGATAGCATCGATCGAAGCGGTAGATGTTTGGCCATCAGTGACGACGTTATCGTTTGTGTAAGTTTGGTTGCCGATGGCTTCGTCCAAATCATCTAGCGCGGTTTCGACATTGTCACTAGCAGCGTTTATGACTTTTTTGGTTCCATCAGCTTTTTCGAAGTCAACTTCGGTAGCGTCATGTTTTGAAGCGCCACCATCGAGGTGACCAGTAACGCTAGTGCCGAGAGCAGAAACATCCACACCGTCAACTGTACCAGTGAGAGTAATGTTTCCAGCAACGTCTAAATCATCGGATAGATCAAACTGTGAGCCGGCATTATCCCAAGTGAGGCTTTCGTTGAGGGTGTTACCGAATTGGAGTTTTACGTCACCACCAGTGTTGTCGTTATCGAGGATGAAGGTGTTTGATTCGGTATTTGGGATGATGATATCGGTGGCACCAGAAGCGTCGAATGTGCCGTCAATGTCGGCCGTGGTACCGGCGTCGAAGGTGAGAGTTCCGGAACTGAATGAATCAGAGGTGTCGCTGCGGAGGAATTGGGTGCTATCTAAAGTGTCGAGAGTGTCAGCATCGGTGGATCCAGCAGTTTGGATAGCACTGAAACCGCCACCATTATTCGAGATCTCCCATTGATTGGTAGTGGCGTTATAGCGGAGTTCACCGTTGGCATCGGCACCTTGTTCGGCGACGATGGAGACATTGGCGCCGGCACCGGTGTTATCAGAATCCAAAGTCAAAGTGTTTCCTTGAACGTTGATGTCATCAGTAAAGGTGAAAGCGGTATCGGAGGCGTCCCAGAAAATTTGTTCGGCGAGAGTGTTACCAAATTGGATGGTGACATCACCACCGGTGTCATCGAAATCGAGGATCATGTCATTAGCATTTTCCTCAAGGGTTTCATTGCTATAGATTAAAACATCAGCAGCAAATGCTGGCAGCGCCGAGGCAACCAGCAGCGCCGAAGCGGCAAGAGCTGAGAGAACTAATCGGTGCAATCGATGTGAAGATGCAAACATAAGGGGTTTAGTTAAGATTATTTTGTTTTTAGCTTTTGAGAATGTCATTTTTCCGTCATTAATTTAAGAGCGTCATTATTTTATTCGATTTACTTGCCGACGTAATTTAATTTGATTTCACTGATGTAAGTTTTGTTGTTTGACTTGGCCTGCATATTTAAGCGAAGGACAATGAAATCCCCAGCAGTAAACGTTGGAGCGCCGCCAAAGGTGATGTCTTTTTCAATCCAAGAATCGGCAACTGAACTAATGACATCTGTGGCGCCAGTTAATGTCACGGCGGCGTTGGCGGTGTCGGTGAGGGAAATGTCGATTTGATTGTCAGCGGCGGAAGTCGTGGTGGTGCGAGCGAAAATTTGAAGCGGAGTGGCTTGGAAACTTTGAAAGTCTTCAGGCAGTGGTATCGCGATGTAAAAGTCGAGATCTTGAAGTGAGGCTTGAGTTGATGTGAGGTAGTAGAAAATATGATCGTTCACGGAATCGTAGCCTTGCTTGATGCTGGCGAGATTGTTGGTGCCGTCTTCGTGGATGGTCATTTTGTCGTATTCGGGTTTGAGGAGGATGGTTTTGTTGCGGTCTTTGAGAGAAGTGATGGAGATGTCTTGGAGAGTGTTGTCGTCGCCGTCGATGGTTTTGTTGGTGAGAGTTTGGGTATTAGATTCACCGACTACAACGGTATCGGCGTCATTGAAGGTAATATTGCGATCAGCGGTGAGACCAGTGGCGTTGAATTTGATGCTGTTGCCAGCGCTATTGAATTCGATGGTTCCGGTAACGGTGAGGTCGCCGTTGATGTTGACGTCGTCGTTGAAATTGAAATAGGTGTTGTCGGTATCGTAGGCGAGGATTTTGCCGAGAGTGGTGCCGAAACGAAGATTGATATCGCCGGTTCCAGCAGTTTGGATGGTGTTGTCGGAATCGAGAGTGAAGGTTTCTTGGTTACTCTTTTCGGACTTTTCGGAGTTGAGAGCGTAAGGAACCGAGCCGATGGTTTTCCGATCAGTAGTATCGGCACCGTTATCACCAGTTGGGTCAAGAAGCTGGTAGCTGGTGATCGGGTCGGCTGAGGCTTTTACTTCGATTTGTAAAAATTTATGAGTATCGAAATTGATATCGGGAAGAGCAGTTAGTGTCCCGAGCTTAATGGAGAAAGTACCATTGGAATTTGGAGTGATGGTGTGTTCTTCAAACCAGCCACCATAATTAGCAGCGCCGGTATTGATAGCACCACTGCCTAGCTCGTCTCCGGCCACCCAATCGGAGCTTTTCCAGAGAGAGATCCGGAAAGTATGAGCAGTGGTGAGTGCGGTCCCGGAGCTATCGAGGAGGCGACCTTCGTAGAGCATTGTTTGGGGAATCGCCGCACTGGCTGTAAACGGAGATAGCAGCTGACTCGACAGGGCCAAAGCTATGAGTAGCGAATTAAGTTTTTTTCGCTGACTTTTTTTAGATTTAGTATTCGATTTTTTCTTCCGGTTTCGGAAATACGGACAGGTGATAATGCTGATCAATGCGGTAACGGTAACTAACAAGATGAGCAGGTAGACACTGGTTTCTGCCACTAGCTCGAAGTGATATGTCAGGTTCTTTGAGGGGGTTCCATCAGGGTGAATCTGAACAATGCGGACGCTATGATAGCCTAGTTCCAGTTCGTCGGGAATAGGAATTGAACATGACGAATCGGCATTTACCAGTGTTTCTACAGCAATCACTTTTTCACTTTGGAAGTATGCGTAGACTGTAGCGCCCGGAATACCACGGCCAGTGATTGTTGACCCAGGGCGTTTGATGATGGGACCTAAGTCGATTGGTGTTTCAAAACTATTTGGCACCCTTTCATTATCGGCAAAGTCGATAATCTCGAATTCTTTGTAGGGTGTGTCGCGGATCGTGAATTGATATTCTTCGATGAGCACTTCATCCTCACCAGAGACCGTTATGGTGTAATAGCCATCAGGAAGTTGTTCGGCGGCTTCGTAGAGGTAACGACCTTCTTTGTCGGTGGTAATAGTCTCATTTGTGACTACTGATCCTTGCTGGTCAGTAAGGGTCAAAGTGTACTCTTTATTTTCTTGAAGCTTGCTGACAATTAGCGGAGTAGGATCAATAATTGCAGCGATATCAGTTTTTTCAACTGGAGCTCCGTGATCGGGCTTAAGTTCTGAGGATGGTTGTTCGGGAATCGTGGGACCGGGGATCTGCTCTGGCTGAGAGGGGACCACGGGATCTGCTGGCGCTGGAGGTTGAGTTGGGGGCTCGGGAGTGGCTGGGGGAAATGTTGGCTCTGGGATTGGTGCAGGAGTTGGCTCTGGGAGGGGCTGTGGTTCGGGTTGTGGTGTTGGTGGAGTTGGTTCTGCTGGTTGTGTTGGTGATTCGGGGATTGGCTCTGGCTCAGCTGGAACTTCTGGTTCGGGAGTCGGTGTCGGCGCAGGGGGGATGTATGGCAAAGTACTACCACCACCACTACTGCCGCCACCCGTTGCGACCGATGATCCGTTGCTACAACTGGAGACGTCGAGGGTACAGCTACCGGTACAGCTTAGTGTACCTTCAGCAAATCCTTGTGTAGTACAACTTTTACCGTTGAGGTTGGCGCCATCACAGGCTTCCCCACTCTCAACTATTCCATTTCCACAAACTGCTGTGGCAGCTGGTGCTGGAATTAAATTGAGAGTGTTGACTTGGAAACTGGCCGATGAAGAATTAGTCTCGAAAGGAGTGATGCCGCTTTGAATTTGAAAGTCAGTTGATTGGTAATATTCAGATCCAGTAGTGACGGTATCGAAGTCTAATTCAAAATCAGCACTTGAGGTGGCATGCGCCACGGCCCCGGTGAAAAGGGAAAGTAAGACACAGGAAACCAAAATTTGGAGTAAGCAGGATTTTTTGTTTTTAAACCAGTTCAAATTGAATTTTTATTTTTGTTTTTCCCAGACACTATTGACAAGAGTTCTTTTTGCCTCCTATCTCTAAAATCTAGTTCTCAGTATTTTATCACACTTTGAAGAAAACTTCAAGGGCTAGCTTACTGGCTCCCCTAGAGCATTTAGAGCGTTTCTAATCCCCTTTGAATGCTGTTTTTTTGTATACGTCAGACTTTTGTCATTAATCTTATTAATCGTTTGCATCAGAGAAAAAAGCTGATCGAGGATGGTTACTTTTTGGAAAACAACAAACGGATGGATTTTGAGCAGTCGTTCTTGAGGCGCGAGATCTTGGAGCTCTTGAGAGTAAAATTCGAGTAAGTCTTTCCAAAGATGATCGAAAAAGTCTTCTAGCCCTGCTGGCAAAGCCTCCTCATAGCCATAAACCAATCCTTTGAGGAAATTAAAATGAAAATAGTTTTCGTCGTGATCCTTTAGTTGGGGGGCAAAATTCAGGAGGTCATTGAAAAGAATATTGGTGATGACAGCAGTGAGGTAGGATGCCAGATCGCGAATTGGATAATTGAATTGCTGCAACGGAGTAAGAGAGGCCACTGGGAGGACATAATCCAAATCGTGGAGCAGCACTTCCCGGGTCTGCGGTATGACTG
>CAYGJQ010000039.1:0-3439 GCA_964350285.1 uncultured Candidatus Peribacteria bacterium
ACAGGGAAGACAGTTTAGTGTTTCTTTGATCCCTCATACTTGGGAGCATACAACGATGTGTGATTTGAAAATTGGGAGACAGGTGAATATTGAGATTGATCCGTTGATGAGGTATGTGGAAAGGTTGATGGGGTTTCAAAAGTAAAAATTACTGTAACCCTCCACCTAGCCCCCCCGCCCTCACGTCGAGCCAAACCTTCGACACTACAAATCCTGCCCTGCAGGCTTTTCCGGTCTACGGTCTGGTGCTCCTTCTCCCCAAAAATGCTTTGCATTTCCGGGGTCCCCTGCTCGGTCATCCTCGCCTCTGGCTCCGGTGCCCCGCGCAAATTATTTAAAATGAAGTTTTATGAAGATTGAGTCGAATGAAAATTATCGTCCGGATGGAAGTGGCTTAAAAGTCGCAATAGTCGTGCCTCGGTTTAATGAGAAGCTGGGGATGCAGTTGGCGGAGAATGTGGTGTTGTCATTGAAGGATCATAGAGTTGAGGGAGATGATGTTCAGATGGTTAGATGTCCGGGGGCGATGGAGTTGCCGTTTGTGGTGAAGAAGATTGTTGAGAAGGATAAAGTCGATGTGGTGGTTGCTATTGGAGTGGTGATTCGTGGGGAAACAGCACATTTTGATTATGTTTGTAATGCGGCTGTTGATGGACTTAATCACTTGAATCTCGCTTTTGATGTGCCGGTGATTAATGGAGTTTTAACCGTGAATGATTTGGAGCAAGCTGAGGCTCGGGTGGATCGGGAACGATTGAATAAAGGCCACGATTTTGCAATGGCGGCAATTGAAATGGGGAAATTAGAGGTTTAGTTCGTTGCGCTTTGAAAAGGCTTTCAGTACATTTGAAGTAGCTGTTTTAATAATTTCAAATTATGGATATCAATGTTTTAAAAGATGCTGATGTGGCGGGGAAACGAGTTTTGTTGAGAGTCGATTTTAATGTGCCACTTGATGAAGATTTTAATGTGAAGGATCGAAGTAGGATCGAGGCGGCGTTGCCGACGATTAAATATCTTTGTGAACAGAAGGCGAGGATTATTTTGATGTCTCATCTTGGGCGGCCGAAGGGTGAAATGAAACATGAGTTTCGATTGGATCCGGTGGCTAAGGTTTTGGATGAGATGTTGGAATATAAAGTGAAAAAGGTTGATAATTGTTATGGGGATGATGTTGAAAAAGTGATTTCGGAAATGGAAGATGGGGATATTGTGATGTTGGAAAATATGCGATGTTGTCCGGAAGAGGAAACTTGTGATCCCGATTTTTCAAAGAAAATTGCTGCTTATGGAGATCTTTATGTAACTGATGCTTTTGCAACTGCTCATCGACGTCATGCTTCGACTGCTGGCTTGGCTGATCATCTTCCGGCTTATGCTGGTTTTTTGATGGAGAAAGAAATTAAGTCCCTATCCCCTCTTTTGAATGCTGATGAAAAACCATTCTTGATGATTTTAGGTGGGGCAAAAATGAAAACGAAGATTGGGGTGATTAAATACTTTTTAGATAAAGCTGATACTTTTTGTTTGGGAGGAGGGATTGCAAATACTTTCCTCGCGGCGTCCGGTTATGATGTTGGCGAGTCTTTGCATGAACCAGATCAGATTGAGTTGGCACAGGAAATTATGTTGATGGCGGAAAAGAAGCATGATCAGTTTTTGTTGCCAGTTGATGCGATTGTTGCTGATGATCCGAAGCCGGGATGTACTAGTTTAGATTTACCTTTGGAGGATATTGAGTTGGGGATGAAAATTTTTGATATTGGACGTTTGACAGTTGGGAAATGTAAAAAAGCGATTGCGGAAGCGAAGATTATCGTTTGGAATGGGCCAGTTGGTTATTACGAATTGGATGAATTTGCTAATGGTTCTAAAGCTCTTGCAGAGGCGATTGCGGAATGTGATGCAGAGACTTATATCGGTGGTGGTGATACTTTGGATGTATTGAGTGACGCGGGAATTGGGCATGACAAATTTACACATGTGTCTACTGGTGGTGGGGCGATGTTGAAGTTTTTGGAAGGTGAAAGTCTTCCGGGGATTGAGATTTTGCGAAAGTAGATTTGGGTTATGACTAAATGTTGAAAAAGGGATACTTTATGGCAGAAGTATCCCTTTAATTTTTTTTGTGGTGATTGGTGAATGCTTAGCGTTCGGCGTGGCCAATCCAGTAAAGGGCGTTGTATCCTTTGACGAAGGCTTCGATAGAAGCGGCAATGATATCTGGAGAAGTGGCAGTACCGATAGCGTTGTGATCGAATTTGTCTTTTACTTTGATTTCTACTTCAACTGCTGAAGAGGTGCCTTTAGTTTTGATTGTCACATTGTAATCTTCGAGGGCGATGCCGATATCTTCTGGGTGGTTTTCGATTCCTTTTCTAAGTGCAGTAATCAATGCATCTACTGGTCCCACTCCGTCAGCTTTTGATTCTAGTTTTTCTCCGTGGAATTCGAAAGTGACTTCGCTTGCGGCACGGTCGTGTTTGGTGGCGTCGACTTTGTAGTCGATGATTTTTAGTGGAGAATTCTTTGAGGATGTTGCTGATAATTAATTTGAGATCGATGACGCGAACGTGTTTGTCTTTGCGGTCGAACTTCATGACTTCATGGTGAATGCTGTCGAGCATTTCGCCGTGAATTTTACTTTCAAATCTTTCCTCGATGATTGCGGCGATCTTTTCTTTTTCAGGGGCTTTTTCCCAGAGTACTTCGTTTTCAACGCTGATTTGAACAGTACGCATTTTACTGATTGGCGATTGGAGGAAGCGATTGATTTCTTCGACGTTGGCATCCATGGTTGCTGGGGTGGGCATGTGTTTCATCACAGTCATTGGGTCTTTGAGGCCGTTGCCACAGGCAATACATACAATAGTTTCGTCGGCGTGAATGTTGAGTTCTTCTTTGATTCGTTGGAGTCCGGAAACTGAGAGAGCGCCAGAAGGTTCGGTGAAGATGGCTTCTTCGCTAGCGAGGAGTCTTTGGGCTTCGAGAGTGTCGGAGTCGGAGATTTCTACAGCAGCTCCGTTAGTGGTGTAGATGGCGTCGAGTGCGATACATCCGTCGAGAGGATTGGCTACTGCTACGGCGGAACAGACTGTATTGATTGATTTGAGACGATCGGTGTCTTTGGCTTTGTTGTTAAAGGCTTGAACTAATGGGTTGCATCCTTTGGGTTGGACGCCGATCATTTTTGGCATTTTATCGATGAGGCCGAGCTTGTGAAATTCAACAAATCCCTTCCAGATGGCGGAGAAGTTAGTTCCGCAACCGATTGGGCAGACGACGTAGTCCGGGGCGCGCCAGTTGAGTTGTTCGACGATTTCGTAGGCACATGATTTTTGGCCTTCACGGCGGTAGACGTAGTCCCCTGCTAGGTAGAAGTTGTTTTGTCGGCAGATTTCTTCGGCGAGTTCGGCACATTTAGAATAATCGCTACGAA
>CAYGJQ010000039.1:3449-10875 GCA_964350285.1 uncultured Candidatus Peribacteria bacterium
CACGTCCGCCGTAGGAAACAATTTGTACTAGTTTTCCGATCGGTGTTCCTTCAGGTACGAGAACGTAACATGGGATTTTAGCAAGAGCGGAATAAGCAGAAACTGAAGCCGCCATGTTTCCTGAGGAAGCAAGGCAAACAGCCTTGGCTCCGATTTCAGCGGCTTTTGAAACTTCGGTGAGTGAACCTCTGTCTTTAAATACGCCAGTTGGATTGGCCCCTTCGTTTTTGACATAAACGTTGGTGAGCCCCATGGTTTTTCCAAGATTTTTGGCATGGTAAAGTGGCGTTCCACCTTCTTGGAGAGTGACGACGTTGCCTAAATCCATCAAGGGGTAGAAGTCGAGGTATTTCAATGATGAAATTGGGGCGTTTTTAAGGGCAAAAAAGTTGAGACGCTTTTTAATTAGTTCGTAATCGTAAATCATATCGACGGGACCGTCGCAGTGGAAATCGCTGGAGAAGAATTCTTCTTCGGTGAAAGTTTGTTTCGTTTTGTAACACTGAAGCGTGTAGAAATTTTTGCTATGAGGCATGAGAAAAAAGAGGTTAAACCTCAATACTCATAGCAAATGAAAGCCCTTTTAAGCAAGGGCAATGCATTCGATTTCGACTTTTACATCTTTGGGAATTCGTGCCACTTCGATGGTCGATCGAGCAGGTTTGTTGGCAGTGAAATATTCACTGTAGATTTCGTTTACAGTTTGGTAGTCGTTCATGTCGTCGAGGAAGATAGTGGTTTTGACGATTTTGTCGAGAGAGCTGCCGGCAGATTCTAAGAGATTTTTAACGTTGGTGAGGACTTGATGGGTTTGTTCTTTGATGTCTCCTTCGTTAAGGGTTCCGTCTGGTCGGAGTGGAATTTGTCCGGAGCAGAAAATGAATCCATTGGCTTTAATAGCTTGAGAGTATGGTCCGATTGCTTGAGGGGCGTTAGGTGTTGAAATTGGTTCCATTTTATTAGGGTTAATGGTTTGTTGATAAAAATTGGACGACACTTTTTTGTTTTGAGTTTTGTTTTTTAGAGAGGGCGTTTAGAGGGTTTTTGTATTTTTTGAGTTTGTCGGAATTTGATTTGGAAAAGTATGCTCCCCCATGTCGGGTGGGTGGTCCGGAGGTGGGTTACTAAATTGCTCTTTAAAAATCTATTCAACATAAATTTCACGTGGCTTCGCGCCATTAACCGGTCCAATTTTCCCATCCTCTTCTAACAAGTCTAGTAACCTAGCGGCACGAGCGTAACCAATTTTTAGCCTTCTTTGGAGAAGAGATGCTGAAGCCTTCTGATGTTTGCGGATTACATCAAGGGCCGGCATGTAGAGTTCGTCCTCGTTGGAATTGTCATCTTCACTGTCGTCTCCGAATGATGTTTGGCGGTCGTTGGTGACGGCGTCGTCGTAGTCGGGAGCGCCGGTGATTTTTAGGCGGTTGGTGACGCGTTCGATTTCTTGAGAGGAAACGTAGATACCTTGTACACGGGTGAGTTTAGAGGTTCCGCTGCCGAGATAGAGCATGTCCCCTTTTCCGAGGAGGTCTTCGGCTCCACCGCAGTCGATAATTGTTCTTGAATCTACTGATGAACTTACAGCGTAGGCAATACGTGCTGGGATGTTGGCTTTGATTAGGCCGGTGATGACGTTTACTGATGGCCGTTGAGTGGCGATTACTAGGTGGATGCCGACGGCACGGGCCATTTGGGCAATACGACAAATTGAGTTTTCTACTTCTTTACCGGAAGCCATCATCAGATCAGCCAACTCGTCGATGATGATGACAATGTTGCTGAGTTTTTCTTCGATTTTATTGTCAGCATTATAGTCAATGATATTGCGGTGTTTAGCATCGGCACAGAGTTGGTAGCGGCGGTTCATTTCGGAGACAGCCCATTTGAGGGCCATTGCTGCTTTTTCTGGGTCGGTGATTACTGGAGTGAGAAGATGTGGGATGCTGTTGTATGAAGCTAATTCTACTCGTTTTGGATCAACCATGATCAGTTTCAAATGTTCGGGTGAATTTTGATAAAGGAGTGAAAGGAGGAATGAGTTGGTCCCGACTGATTTCCCGGCACCGGTGGCACCAGCGATCAATAAATGGGGCATTTTCGAGAGATCGGCGATGATTGGTTTTCCGGAAACGTCGCGGCCGAGTGGGAAGCGGAGGCGTGAATCGACTTTTTGGAATTCTTTGCTTTCGAGAAGTTCGCGGAGGTGAACGGTGGTGCGGTGTTGATTTGGTACTTCAATGCCGACTAGTGATTTTCCAGGAATTGGTGCTTCAATACGAACTGATTCGGCGGCTAAAGCAAGAGCGATATCATTTTTCAAAGCAACTATTTTTGAAAGTTTTACTCCTTCTTCAGGTTTGAGGGTGTATTGGATTACAGTTGGGCCGACATGAACTTCATGCATTTTGACGTTGATGCCGAATTGGCCAAGTTTACTGCTGATTTTTTCGGCGTTCTTTTTGAGGGCTTTATCGTTAATTTGGATTGTGGCTTTACCGGCGTCTAGGAGGTCGAGTGATGGAAATTCCCATTCGGAATAATCAGCTTTACTACTGCTACTAGCAATACTCATTTGTTGGTTTTTGGGGGCTTTGGCTTTCTCTTCTTCGGAGACATGGCTGCGGCGGATTTGGATCATTTCTTCATTACTGTCGTTTACTTCAAGTTCTTCTTCTTCAGGATCTTTGATGGTTTTGATTGTTGGTGCTATGGAGGTTTGAGTTTGCCGTTTTGCTTTAACGGGTCGTTTTTCGACCCGGATTGAGTTTTTGAAAATTGAGAAGGCGCTTACTAATGAAACTTCGAATGTGAGTAGTATTGAAATTAGGAAAATGAAAAAGAAAATAGTTCCAGCTCCAAGGTGACTGATATGTAATAGATCGCGGAGGATGAAATTGGAAACGAATCCGACGTATCCACCGTATTCGCCGATTTTAGCGGTTTCGTGGAGTTCGTTGATGGGGACATATAGGTGGAGAATTCCGAGGACTGAGGTCAGCATAAAGATGATGCCGAATGTTCTTTGGAGTCCAAATTGAACTGTCTTTGCTAGGAAGAAGACCAGTGAGACTCCTACAAATACAGCGGGTACAATGTAAATTCCCCAGCCTAGAATTGGCGAAAGAATTGAATACCAAATTTCACCAATGACACCGAAATTGTCGTTGATGCTGAGAATAGTGAAGATGCCGAGGCCCAAATAAACGATTCCCCAGATTTCATTGTTGATGGTGCTTTGAGGTGTGTTGGTCTTTTTTCGTTTGGTAGTGCTTTTGGCTGTTCTTCGTTTTCGTTTCGGAGTTTGTGAGAGGAATCGGGCGATTTGACTGCGTTTTTTGCGTCGACGTCGATAGTAAGTCATATCAATGTCAGAGAAGTAAGTGTACTTTTTAAATTATACTAAAAAACTGTTGATTCTCAAAGTCGGGCAGGCTGAATTGAATGGAGTTTTATTCGTTGTCTGGTGTAGCTTCTTCTTCTTTTGGTTGGTAAATGATCACTGCTTTTGCGGCAGGACTGCGAGTGCCATTTTGGTCGACAGCAAAAATTTCGAATTCGTTTTTTCCTTCTTGAAGATTGCCGAAACGAGTAGCGGCTTTGTATTGCCAGTTGTTGTCTCCTGGGTTGAAGTTTTGAAGAGTATATTCGTCTTTGATGCCATTTTCTTCGCTGACAACAATTACTTTTTCAGTGTTTTGGGGGACGCTGCCTTTGATTAGAATTTCATTTTTTTCGGTCGTGAGTTCTCCAGCAGGTGAAGTGACTGTTGGTGGTTTAAGGAAAGTATCTTCTTCCTCGGTGGTTTCTTCTTCGGGATCGGTAGTTTCTTGAGTTGATGCTGGCTCTGAAGAAGTGTCGGGAGTGGCAGGTTCGATTGTGATAGCTGGTCGGCCTTTTTTGGCAGTGAATTCGGTTGGATTTTGATCTTCTGCTTGATTCCAAATGTACCAGTCACTTTCTTTGAATGTTTGGGGAATTTCAGCGATAACGTTTGGTGATTGCCGATCTTGGTAGGCTTTGACATCGCTGCTGGTGAGGGTCACTTGTTTGCCGGCGCTGAGTTGGATTTTTTCGGCGATTTGTTCGGTGCCTTCGTTGGTAAGGAGGACTTCCAGTTCTAAGCTGCCTTCAAATAGGCGGATGGTTTCTTCGTTTTGACTTTCAACTGAAAAAATTGTTCCAGTGGAAATTGCATTGAGGTGTTCACTGCGGACTTCAATTTGAGAATTGCCGTGTTTGTTTGGAGCGACGTTGATCCATGCGAGACCATTTTGTAGTGAAAATCTGGCTTCGTAATTGTTTCCATTTTCACTGAGGTCATTGATTTTTATTTCACTGTTTGGTCCTAGTCTGACTACTGATCCATCAAAAAGGGTGAGAACTGCGCGTCCTTTGCTTGATAGTTTGATTACATCACCTTGAAGAATTTTGCTGCCGTTAAATCCTGGTTCCCATTGGTCGATTCCCCACGGGAGGATCTGGGCTTTACCTTGATCAATGTAAAGATAGGCCTCGCTGCTGAGATTTTGAGGATTGAGCGTGCGCCACAGTTGGACACTGAGCACGATAATGATTCCTAGACTAACGAAGATTAGGAATGGAAGGATATAGTCGATGAAACGTTTTTTGTCGTCGCGGTGGGCCATTGCGATAATTAAATGCGAGAAGACTATACCATGATTGCGTTGCTATACAAACGTTTCTCCTAGTAGAAACCGATCGTTTGCTTGATGGAGTTAAGATCGCGAATCAGGCGTTCGTCATCTTGAAGGCGTTTGCTAATTTTGGAGCAAGCGTGCATCACAGTGGTGTGACTACGTCCCCCAAATTGGGCGCCGATACATTCAAAAGATTTTTCTAGTTCGTGGCGGAGAATGTACATGCAAATTTGACGTGGAATCATTATTTCTTTGCGGCGAACTGGTCCAACTAAGTCGCTGGAAGTGATGTTGAAGTATTCGGCCACAGTGTTAACGATATCAGCGGAAGTTTTAGGACCTTCAGGCTGAGTTTCGAAGTTGTAGCCTTTGATTTCGCGGTCGCAGTGAAGTTTTTTGAGCATTGTTGCCACCATTTTCATGTTGGGGGTGGTTTGTTCTACTCGAGATCTAGCAATCATTTGGAGGAGGATTCCTTCGAGTTCACGGATGCTGTTGGTGATGTTGTAGGCGATGAATTCGAGGACGTCGGGTGTAACAAAGATTTGATTTTCTTGGCATTTGCGTTGGAGGATAGCGAGGCGAGTTTCGTATTCTGGAAGGACAACGTCGACCACCATTCCCATATTGAAGCGGCTTTGAGGCCGTTCTTCGAATCCGTTGAGTTCTCTTGGTGGTTTGTCAGAACTGAGGATGATTTGTTTGTTGTTGTCGTAGAGGTGGTTGAAGGTGTGGAAAAATTCTTCTTGGCTTTGAGCTTTATTGGCCAGGAATTGGATGTCGTCGACGATGAGACAGTCAACGTTGCGATAGCGATTTTTGAAACCTTTGGTGTTCTTTTTGCCAATGGCGTTCACAATTTCGTTCACGAATTGCTCGGAAGTCAGGTAAACAACTACTTTGTCAGGATTGTTGTGAAGTATTTGGTTTCCAATTGCTTGAAGAAGGTGAGTTTTCCCAAGTCCAACGTCGCCGTAGACGAAAAGTGGGCTGTAAAGGCTGCCTGGATTTTGAGCTACTGCTTCACAAACTGCATGAGGGAGTCGGTTTTCGGTGCCAATGAGGAAGTTGTGGAGAGTGTATTTTTCGTTGAGAATTTTGCTGGAAACACCGGGGAGAACTTTTACTTCTGGCTTGTTGGCGATTTTGCGAACTGCCTTAACTGAGTTTTTGAAAAGGTTTTGGAGGTTGGTGCCGCGGCAGTCTTCTTTGTCTGTTAGAGATGAGTGGATTTCGTATTTTGCGTAGCGAATTTCTGGTTTTTTCTCTTGGGCAGCTTGAATGATTTTGTGATTGTATTTCTTTTCGAGCCAGTCGCGAGCAAACGGATTTGGCACACCGACAATCAATGTATCCCCTTCGCTGTCGATTACAGCGGTATCCTGAAACCAGGTCATGAAATGAGTTTTTTGGATCGTGGGCTCCAGTCTAAAGAGGATGGATTCCCAAAGCTCTCTGTCGTCCATATTTGGTCGTCGATAATGAAAATTAGAAAAGCGCAAAGCCCATACTACTTAGTTTTGGGAGGGTGAACAAGATACCAGGTGTGGCGGTGCGATGGGCGCCATCTGGTGGTGAGGGTACACTCTTCTACGAGATGTTGTAGAAAAAAGCAGGTAATGCAACTTAATTAGGTGTTAGTAAATGGGGAAAAGCCTTTGACGGAAGTCGTTCATCGGTGCGCGATAATTTTAGGGGTTTGAATAAAAAAAATGTTCTTGTTTTTCTTTTTTGAGACTGGGTTTTTCCGGAAGGTGGTGTTTTGGGGGGATGAAAAAATGAGTACAAAAAATATGCATCTTTTATGGTCGATTCTATGCTGGAATTTGGTGTTTTTAGAGCAGTCGTTGGATGTCGTTGAATGTGACCACGATAATCAAGAGAAGTAGCAATAAAAATCCTAAAGCATGGATATGAGCTTCCCATCTGGGGTCGATGCGACGGCCTAAGATACCCTCTACCAGTAGAAAGAAAAGTCGGCCGCCGTCTAAGGCTGGTAGCGGTAAAATGTTGATTACAGCGAGGACTAAAGAGAGATATGCAATGATTTGAATCACATCCATTGGGCCTGTTTGGACTTTTTGGTGGATCATGGTGGTAATGGCAACGGCGCCACCAACTTCTTGAGGGACGTCAAATTTTGAGATGATTGACTGGAGAGCATTAAGGAAGGCGCCAGCGGTGAGATAGCTGAGTTCCTTCATTGTCGTGAGACTTTCGACAGCAGCGATGTGTACGGGATATTGGACATTGTTTACATTTGTGACAGATGTGGGGACTAGTTTGGTGAAGACGGATATTTCTTGTGCGGTGTGAGGGTGGATTTGTTGGAGGCGGATGCCGAGTTTGCCGTTTTGGTCGCGGTTGATGTTGATGGTTTTTTGAATATTGTTGCGTTTTACTTTGATTTTGGTTTCGGCGTTGGATTGTTCGATTTTGCTGACGGCATCAGAGGGGGAGAATATTTTTTGGTCGTTGATAGTGAGGATTACGTCGTTGTTTTGGAGTCCAGCTTTTTGGGCGGGGCTGTTGTTGATAATTTCTTCAATGACGACACGGTCTTTATTAGGAAGAGAAACTTCGATTTCTGTTATTTGCCAGTTGCGGAGGATTTTATATTTAGCTGTAGGTTTAGCCTTGATGGCTGACTGGTAATCTTCAAAGCTGAAGATATTTTGGTCGTTAATGGAAAGGATGATGTCTTGTGGTTTGAGTCCGGCAGTTTGGGAGGCTGAGCCCGGAAGTACTGATTCAATTGCGAGTCG
>CAYGJQ010000039.1:10885-12413 GCA_964350285.1 uncultured Candidatus Peribacteria bacterium
CGCGGGAAAGTGGTGAATTCGTGGAGCTCGATGTTGTCGTCTTCGATATTGGTAAGCGAGATTTTTTGGTTAGCGCGGATTACTTCGGCTGTGGAGATTTGGAAATCGTCGTTGTTTTGTTGGAGTTTTTTGGTGAGGTCTGAGACTTGGTTGGCTGGGGCTCCGTTGATGGAAAGGATGTTGTCTCCTGTTTGTAATTGATTGTTGTCGAAATTTTCAGGAACAGATTTAACAATGATTCCGGAAGTGATTTCGATGGTGCCGTCATTAATAAATGACATGTCCGGCAGTAAGGGTTTCATGCCAATAGAAAAACCGAGAGTAAAAAGTAAAAAGGCGGCGATGAAGTTCATCACAACTCCGCCAATTACAACGCCGATTCGTTGTCGGAGTGATTTGCTGGCGAAACTTCTTTTACTGCGGAGAATTTTGGGATCAGTGGCGTCTTCACCATAGAGTTTTACAAACCCACCAAAGGGAATCGCATTGATAGTGTATAAGGTCTCCCCTTTTTTCTTTTTCCAAATGCGGGGAGGGAAGCCGATGGCGAATTCGTGAACTTTAATGCCAGCTTTTTTAGCCATTAGAAAATGACCAAGTTCATGGATGAAAACCAAAAATGAAAAAGCAAGGACAACAACAATGATGGTCAGGAATGTGCTCATACTAGACGGTCATAATGTCTTCTTCTTTCTTTTTAGCCATTTCCTTGATTTCGTTGTTTGCTGAGTCTACTTGGTCTTGGAGTTTTTTTTCGGCTGAACGAGAATCGTCTTCGGTGATTTCTTTGTCTTTTAGCATTTGTTTAAATTTGTCGTGGGCTTTTTGGCGGGCGGTGCGAACACTGATGTGTGCTTGTTCGGCCATTTGATGTACGAGTTTTGTGAGGTCACGGCGGCGTTCTTCGGTGAGTGGTGGGATGCTGAGTCGGATGGTTTCGCCATCATTGTTAGGGTTTAGTTGAAGTGCTGAATTGCTAATTGCTTTTTCGATTTCAGCGAGAACGCTTTTGTCCCATGGTTTGATTTGGACAGTTTGGGCGTCAGGGATTGCAATATTGGCAAGGTTTTTAAGTGGTTGAGCAGAACCATATGATTCAACCATTATTCCTTCGACTAGTGCGCTGCTGGCACGCCCGATTTGCAGGCCGCGGAATTCATCTTTTAAATGATCGATTGCTTTTTGAAAGTCGGCTTGAGCCGCAGTGATAAATTGATCAGTAGACATAAATAAGGGTTTAGGGATTTTAAGATACGATTGTGCCGAGTGATTGGCCGTTGATTGCTTTTTCAATATTTCCTTTTTCCATTAAGTCAAAGACTACAATTGGTAGTGGTTTTTCCATGCAGAGTGATACTGCCGCTAGATCCATGACTTGGAGGTTTTGGGCAAGTACTTCTTGGAAACTGATTTCGGGAAAGTGTTTTGCATCAGGATGTTTTTCTGGGTCTTTGTCGAAGACGCCGTTTACTTTAGTGGCTTTGAGGAGGACTTCACATTCTAATTCGAGGGCGCGGAGAGCGGCGGC
>CAYGJQ010000039.1:12423-16913 GCA_964350285.1 uncultured Candidatus Peribacteria bacterium
GGCGGCTGAGTCGGTGGTGAAAAAGGGGTTGCCGGTGCCGCCAGCACAGATGACAATTTTTCCGTTCTCCAAATCTTCGAGTGCGTCAGGTCGATCGTAGCGTTCAGTGATGTGAGGGATTTCAAGCGAAGACCATACTGATGATTCTGCGCCGAGGTTTTTAAAGGCGCTGCTGAGGGCGACGGCATTCATAACTGTGGCCATCATTCCCATGTAGTCGGAAGTGACGCGTTCGATGCCGCTGTCTTTAAAGTCACGGTATCGCCAAATGTTTCCGCCACCGATTACTATGGCGATTTGTGCATCAGTGTTTTTTTTAGTTTCGATGATTTCTTGGCAAAGTTGATTAACGGTTTCTTGGTGAATGCCGCTTTCATTCGGTCCTTCGAGAATTTGTCCCGAAAGTTTGATCATTACGCGAGAGTATTTTTTGGACATAGGTTTAGAATTCATTAATTAGTACCCAGGTAAAGGCTATACCAATAATTAGCCCGATTAGGAAGATGACTTGGATCCGATTGTTGTTTTTGGCGTCGCCGCCGGCGGCTAGTTGAGTAAGGAGGTTAGCGTTGATGATTACTTTCGCATTGGGGTTTTCGCGGATTACTTTTTTGGAATTGGGATTGGCAACGAGTTCGCTAAACATGCCAAAGTCGACTTCGATTTGAGGTGAAGGTGAACTGCTGTTTTGCGGTGCTGAAGGTTTACTTGGTGTTTCTGAGGGATAGCTCTTTTCTTTGCGTTCGGTGCCAAAATTATTGAAGCTGACTTTATTAAGATTGTCTTCGCTGATGTGATGAATTTCAAAATCGGTTTTTTCTGATTCAACAGGTGTAGATGTGAGTTTGGATTTTAGATCAACGATTTTGTTCATGTGTGATTTTTAGGCTAACGGCATTGTATCACAACAAGATTGATTATTCATCTGGTTAGGCGCTACTTTTTTTCTTTTGCTGATGGGCCAAACACTTCTTGATGTAAGGGATGGCATCGGGGGTTTTACATGATGTTTTGCCGTGGTCGACTTCTACTTTACCAATTCGTTTTGCTGCTTCGATGGCTTCATCGGTGAGGGAGTGTTTGTAGACGGCAATAGCGATGACGGCACCGTTCATTGCATGACGGGCGCGATTGGCTGAGGAGTGGATTTTGTTTTCGATGGTTTGGAGAATGCTTTGGCATTCTTCTGCGCTGATGGTTTCGGTTTGGTTTTCGTAGTCACTTTTAAGGATGTCGGAGAGGATGTTGTAGCCGATTTGGCGGATGTATTCGTCTTCTTTTTTCATGTAGGTGTACATTTTGTCGGTGGCGAAAGGGCTGTGGGAAATTACGCCGGCAATCATACTGGCCACCATGTAGTATTTTGAGTGTTCGGCTAAGTGGATGGCCTCTTCATTAGTGAGTTTTTGGGGTTCGGCAATTAAAAGGGCAAGACTTTGGGCGTCGGTGTTTTGGGTGTCCCAGAGTTTCATCGCCAGTTTGTGATTGGGGCCGATCTTTTTGGCTAATGGTTTGAGGTCGCCAAATTTAACGCCGAATAGATTGTCGCCGGAGCCGTGGCGTTTGTAGATTTTGCGCGTTTGTTCACTGCCAAGAGACTCGAGGGTGGTCATTACTTCTTCAAGGGTCATGTTGATCAGTTGTTATTTTCGTAATCGGTGATTTTGTTGATGCGGCGAAGATGTCTTTCTTCGTTTTTGAATTTGGTAGCGAGCCAGAGTTTGATTGCTTTGATTGCTTCTTGAGTTGTCAGAAAACGGGCGCCTAATGAAAGGACGTTTGCTTGGTTGTGGATTTTGGAAAGAGTGAGGATGTCTTCGGGTCCGCCGTAATAAAGGGCAGCGCGGATGCCTTTTACTTTGTTGGCGGCGATGGCTTCGCCTTGGCCTGAGCCACCAAGAATGATACCAAGATTCTTTTGGTCTTCAGCTACTTGTTCGCAGGCAGGGATGATGAAGTCGGGGTAATCGTCGTCGTGTTCGAATTCGTAGGGGCCGAGGTCCTCGAATTCATGGGGGCTTGTTTCTAGCCACTCAACAATGGTGTTTTTGTGTTCGAAACCGGCGTGATCGGAAGTGATATAGATCATACTGATTTAGGTTAGCGGCTATAATTTGCAGGTGTATACAAAAGCTGGTGGGAAGTTTTGCCAGATAATTTGGCTTTTATTGATTTGAGAGAAATAGGAATTTAGTGCTTGTTTAAATTGTTTTCCGCCGGGAAGGAGGTTGCCAATTATATAAGTGTAAGTGATGAATTCGCCATCCGGTGTGAGGTTGTTTTTGATTGATTGGAGGATTTTGTGTTGAAGGTCAGCGTCGAAGACAGTCCAAGGTAGGCTGGAAATAATATAGTCACATTTTTCTTCGGTGTAGTCCCCTATTTTACTCGCGCAGTCGTTGAAAATTTTGGCTTCAGGGATTTGTTTTTTTAGAAAATTGGCGATGTTTGCATTGGCTTCGATGGAAAAGAAATTGCATTCTCTTGGTACTTTGGAGAGGATTTCTTTGGTGACAATTCCGGTGCCAGGTCCGAGTTCGGCAATAACAGAAGCATTTTTATTGTTGATGCTGGAGGCCATTTGGTTTGCTAATTTTTGAGACGATTGCATTACCGCACCAATTGATTTTGGGTCTCAATTCTGGAGTTTCGTAGAGGGCTTTGTAGAGGACGATTTTTTCGCGGGTCTCGGTGTGGAGGGCGAAGCCAATGACTTCGTAGAGGTCATTTTTTTTGTAGTGACTGTATTTACCGGGGGTGATGGTTTGGAGCAATTTAATTATGGTTATCTTTGGGGTTTGTTGGGAAGTGGATTAGAAGGCCGATGAGGAAATATTGAATTGTGCCAGATATGACACCTATCCATTGGATATTATTGCGTAAGTTAAAGTCGATTTGGAGGATGTTTTCGCTGAAGATTTGTGCCAGGAGTGTTGTGATGAAGCTTGTTGGGAAACTGATAAGTGCAATGGTTACGCCTGATTGTTCTAGGCAGTTTGTGATGTGACTGCAAGATATTGTGTTGTTCTTTAAAATGATGAAGGTTGAGACTATCAAGAATAATCCACTGCTGATGAGACTGAACTTTAGCCACCTGGGAAAATTTTTCATGGAGAAATTACTAGAATAAGTCGATTGAATAATTGCCGAGGCAAACGCCAAAGCCAACGATGGCGCAGGTGGTGATGATTAGTGCGGCGAATTGCATGCCTTCGCCGTTAGCGGTGAAGAGGAAATAGATGAATCTGAGAATGTAGAGGGCGCCTAAGCCGATAGGGATGAAAAATCCGAAGAGCATGGCGGAGATCAGTATTTCGGCCATAGCTCCCCCTTTGAGGCCGGGGGTGATGTAGATCGTAGGTTCGACAATGCTGAGTTTTGTGAAAATAAAAATTAGGGCGAAGTAGCCAATGACGAAGATGAAGTATATTTTGGCGGCTTGAAGGATGAATTTTTTTTCTTGGGCAAGAGTTGATTTAGATTTGGGCGTTGTCATGGTATTGGGTTTAGAAAGTAAAGGATTCGTTTTCTTTTTGAAGAGTTTTTAAATAGTCTTCGTTGTCGCGGTAGAAGAGATTCATGGTTTCGAAGGGAATGATGCGGCCGTCTTGATGGACGATGTGAACACAGGATTTTTTAATAGCACGGACGTCGAAATCGTAGGCGTCTTGGAAGTGCATGATTAGAATGCGGAAGACATTGTCGTATTTTAATTGGGTGGGGGCGACGATTTTGGGGAGGCAGCAAAGAAGGCTGTCGAAGATTTTTGATGAACTTTCTGGAGAATTAGCAGTGGAAAAAAGTTGGGTTAGTTTGTTTTTTAGATTTTCATCCCGTTCGAAAACGATTGTATTTTTGGAGGCTTCGAGGAGTTTGGTTGGGTCGATGTAACGAGTGAGGGGTTGAGTTTTTCCGTTGTGTTTGATGGCGTAGGCCATAGTGAGAGCGTCGGGGTTGCAGGGGACGGGGATGAGGTCGTTGGCGGTGAAAGTGGATTGTTGGTCGATGATTTTTTGGCGGACTTCGGTGGGGGTGATGCGGTCGGTTTCGGGGTTGAAGTTTTCGTTGCGCCCGGCGAATTGGGTGGGCTGGAAGGTGACGCCGCGAACGCAAGGTTGTTTCATGGCGAAGTCTACCAATTCCCCTAGTTCGTGATCGTTGAGACCTTTTTCAACGACGACTACTAAGGTGGTGGATAGATTTAGTTGGTTTAATTTTTCTAGGGCTTTTTTTCGGGTTTCGATTAAGTCAGCGCCGCGGAGTTTTTTGATTGCTTCAGGATTTAGTGAATCCCATTGGAGGTAGATTTCGAATTGGGGCATGTAGGTGGCGAGTTTTTCGGCGAAGCCTTCTTCGTTGGCAATGCGGATGCCGTTGGTGTTGAGGAGGATGTGTTTGATTTTTTTAGTTTTGGCGATGTCGAGGATTTCAAAAAATTGGGGATGGATAGTTGGCTCTCCTCCGATGATTTGAATGACGTCTACTTCGCC
>CAYGJQ010000040.1:0-9896 GCA_964350285.1 uncultured Candidatus Peribacteria bacterium
TGCCCGCGACAAGTGTTGAAAAGACAATTGGCTCGTTTGAAACAAAAAGGCTACACCTATTATGTGGGGCCAGAGTTGGAGTTTTTTCTCTTTGAGCGAAATGAAGACGGAACTCTTCATCCGAATATTCATGATACTGCCGGGTATTTTGATCAAGAAGTAGATAAGGGGGCGTTCATCCGGAAAGCAATGGTACATGCGATGCACGACTTTGGGTTGGAAATTGAAGCGTTGCATCATGAAGTCGCTGAAGCTCAACATGAAATCAATTTTAAATATGATGAAGCGTTGTCGACTGCTGATAATGCGATGACTTTGAAATTCGTAGTGAAATCGATGGCGAACCTAAATAACCTCCATGCAACATTTATGGCGAAGCCAATTGCGGGGATCAATGGTTCTGGGATGCATGTTCACCAAAGTATTTTTGAAGGTGATGAGAATGTTTTCTACGATGAATCTAGCCCTGATAAGCTTTCGGAAACTGCAAAGAAATTTATGGCTGGTCAGTTGGCGCATATCAAAGCCTTGAACTCAGTGATTAACCCAACAGTTAATTCGTACAAACGTTTGGTGGCTGGATATGAAGCGCCGGTTTATGTGGCTTGGGGGCAAAGTAATCGTTCGGCTTTGATCCGGATTCCAAAATGTATGCCAGGGCGGGAAAAAGGAACGCGTTTTGAGCTTCGATGTCCAGATCCAACTGCAAATCCATATCTTGCTTTTGCAGCAATGTTGGCGGCGGGTCTTGATGGAATTGAAAAAGGAATGGAATGTCCAGCGCCTGTAGAAGCTGATCTTTTCCATAAGTCAGTAGATGAAGTGAAAGCGATGGGGATCGAAGTATTGCCAGGTTCACTTGCTGAAGCGCTTGATCATTTGAAACAGGATGATGTGGTGAAATCGGCGCTTGGTTCTCATATTACGGAAGCGTTGATCCGTGAGAAATCAGCTGATTGTGATGGGTATCGGATTCAAGTGAGTCAGTGGGAGATTGATAAATATTTGGAGAAGCACTAGTAATGTTGGTTTGAAGATATTGAGGGGCATCTGATTGACGGGTGTCCCTCTTTTGTTTATATTCTGCCGGCTTAATCTTGTTGTCTAATCATGCCAATAAAATTTTAGGGGTATGATGGAGGCCCGTAGATTAAAGCTTTGTTTTTTGAAAAGACGATGGATAGTTTCGGGGCCGAAAGGTTAGATAGATGAGAAAAACAATTTTTTTGCTGAGTTTGTTTTGGTTTATGGGTGGCTGTGTTCAATCAAAGGAGAAAAATAAACGAAAAAAGAAGGAGCAAAAGAAAGAAGAAGCAACTAGTCCGACATACGAACATGCGCTGCTTGGGCTTACTGATAAAGTTTACAATAAGTGTATCCGCTCACATCGAAAGAGCTCTAAACGAGATGATTGCATTGCATCATGTGCTTGTCGGTATAAGATTCAGTGTGAAACAAACGCTGAGGTCTTTGAGCGGATGGGGACGCCAACTGCGCTGGGTTTTATTGTGAGGCATGGCAAAGTAGTTCGTGATTACCGAGCTTCAGTTAGAGATGTTTGTGATAACTGGTTGAAGCGTTGCAGTCTGAAATGTTCTGGGGTTGACCCTGATGACTTTTTTGGATTGTTTCGAGTCCAAATGATTGTTCCTGCTGGTGGTCAGCTTCCGATATCAAAGAAAAAAGGTTCCTGAGACTCTATCCATCGTCTTTTCTTTTTCGGTGAATTGACAGACTAGGTTTTTGTGCGTAAATTCTTGTCCTGTTTTTAAAAAAAGTGGTGATGAAGGATTTGAAGTTGGTTGAATTGAAGGAGATGGTTGGTTCTGAGGATGGGTTTAGTGAGCTGGGCAGAATTGGTGGTGAGGGGGTGAGGATTGTTGCGGAGACTGATTCGGAGAGAAGGGCGTTGGAGATTCAATCGCGGAATTTGTTCTTGGATCCTGGTTCTAAGCGTTTTTTTGATATTTCGATGACTTTGCCATTGTTGAAGATCGCTGAATCTGTGCGAGGGGTGGTGATAGACGATATGTCTTTGGAAGGTGTTTTGGGCATGCGGGCAGTGCAGAGTCGTGATAAGCCTTTTGTGTTGCATTCGGATTTTATGGTTGATCCTGATGCTAGGAATATTAATAGTGAATTGCCATTCACTTCATTGCACAGGTCGCGAAATGATCGCGGGGGGGAGTTGTTGAGTTCGGATACTATTATTGTTGATGTGGCGGCGGCGGTTGATGCGGTGATGAAAGTTGATGGCGTGATTGCCTATGGCGATCGAGTAGTTGAACATTTTTCTTCGATGTCATATTTGGCTGGGAGTGAAGCAGTTTCTCGTCGAGAAATTGCAATGTTGTCGGTGTTGTTTGATGAACTGCAGGAATTGTTTTTGGATTGGTGTGGAGGTGATAGTGCGATGAGGTTTTTGTATCTGAATAGTTTGATGGAGTATATCCGTGATGCATTGTCTAGCGATGAAGGTAAGATTTCAGTGGTGGAGTGGATTAAGGGAAGGTTTTTGTTGTTTGCGGACATCATGGGGCTTCATGGGAGAGTTGTTGATTATTCGAGAAAAAATGCTGCCCTTTCTGAAGGGCCGTTGTTTGGTCAGCCGGTGAAATATAAGAAAAATGTTGCCGTGTGGCCAAGGCGTTTGGCTTAGCGGCAAAGTTTCATTACCAATCTTTCGATTGCAATGATCAGGTCGCGTTGGTCGTCGACGAGGAGTTTGATGCCGCCGGATTTCATCGCGATTTCGATGCCGAGGAGTTGGCGGTAGACGAGGACTAGTAGTTGCTGAGAGAAGTTTCTTGCTTGTTGCATCGTGTTTTTAATTACGAAGGGATGTTCTTTTACTTCGTCGACGATTTGTTTGTGCTGGTAGCCTTTGTCCATGAGTTCTTTTACTTGGAGGAGGATGCGGAAGTGGCGGACGATCATGTAGAAGATGCGGGGGATTTCTTCGCCGCTGGCAATTAAGGTGTGGAAGGTGTCGAGGGATTTTTGCGGTCGTTTGGCGGCGATTGCATCTGTAAGGGTGAAGATTGATTCGGAGAAGTTTTTGCTGGCGAGGAGGTTGACGTCGTTGTTTTCAATCGTTCGTCCTTTGCAGTAGAGGCTGAGTTTGGCGATTTCGTTATTGAGTTGCCAGAGATTGCTGCCGACGAGGCTAGCGAGGAGGTTGGCGGCGTTGGAATTGATGGTGGCGTTTTTTTGAGTGGCCTTTTTTGTGATCCATTGTGAAAGGGCGAGGCCTTCGAGTGGTTTGAATTCTTCAATTGTGGCGATTTTTTTGAGTTTTTTGAAAAGTGAGGTGCGTTTGTCTGGTGATTGAATTTCGTGGAAAACGACGATGCTGTGATCAGGAGTGGTCTCGATGATTTCAGCGATCTTTTTTTGGTGGTCGGTTTTGCCGGCGTTAAGAAAGCCTTTTACTATTGTGAGTCGTTTGTCGGCGAGGAAGGGCATGGCTTCGGTTTCAGAGCGGAATTGGGCGGGAGTGAGTTGTTTGCCTTCGATGAGACTGATGTTGAGGTCGTCGTTGTATTTTTTAGCGAATTGTTCACGCCAAACACGGACTTTTTCGCTAGAGGAATAAGTGTCGTTGCCGTAGAAGAAGAAAATGTTTTTTTTGGGGGTGGCCATTTGATGGGTTAGGTCCGGGATTCGATTATAGGGGAGAGTGTTTGGGATTTTTAGGGGAAAATGTGGCTTAGTATCTCTTCATAATTTTTTCATAAATTTTTTCGAAAAATTTCATATTTGTTTGTTAGGGTTGGGGGTGTCATGACATTGAGGATGTTACTAGGTTAGATCGAAGGCGAGGCTTTCTAAAAATGTCGTACAAGGTGAAAGCCAGATGGATGGAATCGATAAGGGCTTGAATACTGGTTGGAAGGCAGAATTGTCTGAAAACTAAGGGTTAGGCCTAATTTTTCTCCTGCTCAAAATTCTCACCAAAAAAAGGGACCTCCATTTCCAGAGGCCCCTTTTCAATATCTAACTTAACTTTCTACGATCCACGGGCCACTTCCAATTGATCGATATCAATTACTTCTTTCAATCCAGGAGGAGTGTTGAGGATGATACGTTCGTCGTAACGGATCACAATCGCACCTTCATCTTTCTTCGGATCACCAGCGAAGTTACGTTTTTCAACGAGTGGCTGGATGTCACCGAATACTGAACCGTTGATGCGGAGTTGAACGTTTGAGTTTTCGTCGTTCATTGGTTTTACTTGTCCGCCTTTACCAGTTGTTGGATCGGCCTGGGTGAACATTACTGCGTCGATTTGTGAGACATTTTTATTGACGATGATATCTCCACCGAGAACGATGATTGCGAGAGATGGTACCGTGCGTGGGTTGGTAATCGCTCCGAGTTCTGGGTAGGTAATGTTCTTGTCGATAATGAGATCTTGTCCTTCGACGATGATCGTGCGTGCACCGGCATCAGCTGGGATTTGAAGGCCGCTGAGTTTAGCTGCTGATTTAGTAGCGGTACTTTGACGGAACACTTGATCCTTTTCAGTTACGAAGAGTGAGGCTGGGATTGAGCCTTGGTATTTATCAAGGTTCTTATTCCAACGAGCAATCCGTGTGACATTCTCTTGCATCGTTCCTTGGATAAATTCTTTATTCAAGCTGGAGGCAGTAGCTAATTGGATTTCACAGATAAGACTTGAGAAGTTTTTGATCGGATCTTGGTAGGTTGATGGGAGTTTGTTGATCTCATCGAGGTATTCAAGATAGATCGGTGGGATTTTAGTTGCGTCGATGGTTACTGCGTCACCAGAGTCGCTGGCTTCACCTTCAATTGGGATTGCACTCAATTGACACACTTTATGTGAGAAGGCGAAGTTTTGATCTTCCACACCAGTTTTCGGAAGTTTTCCTTCCGGAGTAGGGAGGCGTTTGATGATGATACCAGTGGTGTTTCGGCGTCCACAGAATTGAACGTCGACACCAGTGTCGAATTCTTGTTCGAAGAAGACGTCACCACCTGCACGCGTAAGGAAGAATCGACATGATACTAGTACTTCAGTGTCTTCAGAGATGCGACGATATTTGCGAACCATCACACCATTTTCGTGACCAACTGTTTCACCGAAGGCGCGGTTGAAGAAGCGTTCGGCACAGTCTTGATCAGTGCGGATACGGTTACATTCGTCGTCACTGATTTTTGAATTTACTTCAGCGGTATATACGATGCGGATAGTTCCGGTTGCGTTGTAGACGGTTACGCCGCGTTCGTTGGCGATGTTACCGGTGAAACATGTGCGTTCAGTTGGAACACCGGCTTCACAGCGACCGATGCGGTTGCCTTTGTGAGTGATTGATCGGGTTTCGATGTAATCGACGGTTCCACCTTTGGTTCCGATGAGTTGACCTTTGTTTCCTTCACCGATTTCATCACGAATTGTGACTACTACTGGTTCGTCAGAATCAAAGTCGTATGAAACTTCGTATTCAACGATGCGTTCGCGTGGGTCGTTGGCAACGTCTTTATTTGGGACACTAGTTCGTTGGCTGTAGCGAACGTCGCGGATGTTTTTTACACCTTTACGGATTACCGGTGGTTTATCCGGTGGTGGTGGAAGTACTACGTCGCGGTCGAATTCAGAACAAGCTGATTCACCGTTGAGTCCACGTACGAAGAGTCGTGAACTTCGTTCTAGTCCGGAAACGTAGATACAATCTTCGTCGCCAGTTGTGATTGTTTCGGCAGTGATTTTTCCGATCTTTTCACCGTCTTCGTTTTCGAAGCCGCCAGGTCCGTCTACTTGCCATTGGTATCCACTGTCGTAGCGAGCACCGTCGCTGGTTTGACTGCGGACACAGATGAGTTGGCGTCCTGGAGTGCGGAAGTTGGCACGGCGAGTCCAGCGAGTATCGGTACAAACATTGTCACCTACTGGGGCGTCATTTGCAGAAGCAATACAATCTGGTTCGTTTTCAGCGGCCACACTGAGGATTGAAGTGGCGTCTTCGTCTTCGTTTACGAGGATACAAGATTTGTTTGCACCTTCACTGTCGATAACAGTGGTGATGTTTTTTCTAGTGAAGTCGCCGTCTTTGATTTCACCACCGCTGATAGTCCAAGTGATGTTACCTTTGAATTTACCGCGTTCTACAGATACACAGTATTCGCCATCGTTGAGTTCTCCTGGAGGAGTGAGTTTAAGTTGTTCACAGACTGGTTTTTCAGTCGTTTTTTCCATTTCGAGGTTACATACTTTCGCTGCTTCTACATCAGTAGGTGCCACTTTGAATTTGGCGTTATCGCCTACGGAATTGATAGTCGCACACCAGGTGCCGTCGGAGCGACGGTTGACGATCGATTGTGGATCTTTACTGAAGAAGCTAGGGTCGAGAGTGTAGTATCCACCGTAGAATGGATCTTTTGGTCGGTATTCCGGTGCGAGTTCCATGATTAATGGTTCGGCGAGACCAACGGTTCCGAATACTGGACCGTTGATGATGTTTTCGTCGATTTTGGCTGGTTCTTGAGTTTTGAATGAACCTTGGCCTTCGATCCAGAAACGCATTTGTCCTTCGTATGAATTTTGAGGGCTAGCTTGAACACAGTATTCACCAGGTACCAGATTGTCGCCGTTTGGTCGTTTTACGAAAGTGAGGTCTTCACAGACGAGTTTTTCGGGAGTGTTTTCAATTTCAAGACTACATGCTGCTGGTTGTGAGGTGTCAGTTGGGGTGATTTCCAATTTTGCATTGTTGCCAACACCGGGGATGCTGGTACACCATTCGCCGCTAGTGTTGCGGTTGACGGTGATTTCAGGATTGTCTTCGAGCACAACGAGTGAGAGGGCTGGTTGGGCAAGCGTGGCTTCGATCCCTGCAGCTTCGAGGTCGATGGTGGCATCGATTCCGGGAGGAAGCGGGTTGGTAAGACTTGGGTCAAGGGTGGCGACACCACTTGAAGTTGGTTGATTGAATTTACCTTTACCATTGATTTTGAACTTCATTGGTCCGGTGTATGAGTTTTCTGGCGAAGTTTTCACACAGTAATCACCAGCCACAAAGTTGTTTGGGTCGGGGCGTTTGGTGAAGGTGAGGTCTTCACAGATTAGTTGTTTAACATCTCGTGATGCGCTACATTGCGGAGCTCCCACAGCGGTAACTGTCACTTCGGTGTTTGGTTCATGTTCGTAAACGTTGATCGTTACACAAGATTTGTTGTCTTTAGTGCTGTCGATTTTGGTTTTAACTTCACTGTATTCGCGGAGGTCTACAATGATGTCACCGTTTTTGGCTTTCCATTGGAGGTCGCCAGTGAAGCTTCCTTTTGTGATTGATACACAGTACTCACCATCTTTGAGAGGTCCAGATGGAGTGAGTTCGAGTTCTTCACAGACAGCTTTTGGTTTGTTTTTGATTTGGAGATTACAAGCTTTAGCTGCTTGTTCGTCAGCTGTTGGGGCGATGTCTAGTTTTGCATTGTCGCCAACACCTGTGATGGTCGTACACCATTCTCCATTTGATCGGCGGTTTACTGTTTGTGATGGGTTGTCTTTGAGTGTTTGGAGAGTTACAAAGCCAGAACTTGGTCCATCAATAGTTGCGTCGATTCCGCTGCTGATTGGTTGAGACAAAGTTGCGTCGATACCATCGGTGCCTAGTCCTGCATCAAGGATGCCAGAGTCAATTACACCGGTGTTTGCGAGAGGTTTGAATTCCCCTTTACCGGTGATTGAGAATTTCATCGGTCCGGTATAAGAGTTGTTTGGAGAAGCTTTCACACAGTATTCACCAGGTACAAAATTGTTTGGGTCTGGGCGTTTGGTGAAGGTGAGGTCTTCACAGATTAGCTTTTCTGGAGTTTTTTTAATTCGAGCTGAACATGATCCAGCGGATGTGCCTACTGCACGAACGTTGAGAGTGGCGCTGTCGCTGTCTTTGAGGTTGCGGACAGTGGCACAGGCGCCGTTGATTTGGCGTGTAGTGTCGACGCTGGTGTTGACGGTTTTGCCAGTGATTCGTTTGCGGTCATCTCCTTCACCAACCATGCCGATATCAAGGATGGCGTCTTTGTTGTCGGTGTTGAGCGTCCATTCGAGGTCACCAGTATAAGTGCCGCGAACGATTTTGGCACAGACAGTACCGTTTTCTACTTTAGTTTTATCGAGTGTCAGAAGTTCACACACAGGATTATCAGGAATAACCGGTGCGCGCCAAGCAGTTACAACGGTAGCAATTGAATACCAGTATCGTTGAGATCCTGGAGTCGTTCGAATTGGGTATTTAGTACTGCCAACATTTAAAGGTGGTACTACACACCAACTATTGTTTTTAGTAAGTTCTCCAGTGTTTTCGTTGTCATCATCGTCATAACATGATTTTTCCCAGTTGGTTCCGATTGAATCTTTAGGGATTGCCCAGTCGATGAGTTGGACTTCAGAAGTAGTTGTGGCAGTCCATACTTCATCAGTTGGGGTTTTGTCTAAAGTGACCAGGCGAACGTTGGTTCCGAGGAGAGAGCGGACGTCACGGGTGTTGGTTTCTGTGGGATTGCCTGGTTGGAGTGCAGCAGTGGCTGAATCTACTTTGGCAATACTATTGCGAGTGGCGGTGTCGAAGAGGCTGTAGTAAACAGGCATTTCGTTGTGATCGCCCGTATCGAATGTATATTCAACAATTTTTGATCCGTTTGAGCCGTTGGTAGTTGTAATTCGAAGACCACCCCAAAGTTCTTTGTCGGTGACGTGACCGTTACAGTCTTGGAGTTCGCGTGTCCATTGAGCGAGTTTAGGGCTGTTTTTGGTTGAGGCAGGGATTGGGAAGTCACAATTCAATTTTGACATATCAGTGTTTTTCACTGCATCGGGATGGAGAGTGATGCGGAAGGCGTAAACTTGTGAACTATAGACTTTGTCTTCTGAAGGTCCTTGGCTGGTAGCGTCGAAAGTGTATTGATGATTATGTCGGGCATAAGGAACCTTTACGTTTTCAATGTCGCTTTTATTAGCTAATGGATGTTCAGCCTTTAGACGTTCTTGACCTTGATAATGCTCACTTAAGGGAGCATGTGATTCACAGGTTGCCGGGTTGATGACATTGACGTAGTCCATAGTTTGGTCCACGCGGCCATCGGTTGAATAGGGAACAATATGTTCGCTACATCGAACAAGTTCTGTGTTCATAAATCCTGCATTGGCTTGGCCAGCAATGAAAATTGAACAGATGCTTCCGAGGAGGAAGCCTAGTTTCAGTAATGAATATTTTTTGATTTTTGTTTTCATTGGGTGGGTTAATTAGGATTTATTTCAAGTTTGGCCATGCCGGCTTCACCTTTTGTGCCACCTTGGTTTTCAGTTGATTCACCAGTAGGTGCGGTGATTTCGGTAGGGGATTGGTCTTGGTTGTAGAACCAGACTCCGGTGATAATAGCGACGATGGTTACTATTAGTCCGATGATGCTTTTAGTTTTCATTGTGGTTTAAGTTAATTGATTATTTTCTTTTTCTGGTTCCACCTTTGCCACGGCTGCCACCTGGGTTGACTACTGGTTTTCCTGGGGTGCCGTTATGGGTTTGTGATCCGGTACCGGTATGACCAGTGACTTGATCAGTGGATGATCCGCCGCCACCGAAACCAATCCATAGAGTATTGGTTTGAGTGTTTTGTTGTGATCCGATTTGGAATCTTCGTGATAGTTTTGCCCCGCCAATGTGTTGGCGTTGTTGGATAGCGAATCCTTCGCCGAAGATTTCCGAACTGTTACCACAACGATGGTAAGTACCGAAGCCGGCTTCAAATGTGGTGAGTTTTAAGCGGAAGTTTTTTCCGAGGTACACATATTTCCCTCCACGCGTTTGGATTTGGCGGATACGGATCAAGAATGCTTTGAATCGATTGAGTGCGGCGGTCATTGAACCATCC
>CAYGJQ010000040.1:9906-11579 GCA_964350285.1 uncultured Candidatus Peribacteria bacterium
ATGTGGGGCTTTGCCGTGTTTGCGGATGTATTGATTGAGGGCACGGATTTGATCGAAGTCTTTGGGGCCGAAAGCATCGCGGAAGCCACGGAGGGTGGCGATTTTTTTGGCCATTGGGAGTCTCATTGTGCGGAGAGCGTCCATGTTTTTTTGGGGAGTTGGGCTGTAGCGTTCGATGATCAAGCGAGCGATGGCGCCGTCTGGACCTTTGTCGTTAGGATCCATTTTGCGGTAGTTGAGGTATTGGTAAACGTTGTCCACTGATGGGTCGCCCATTTCGGCGGTACCAGCAATTACTCGGTTGCCAACACGACGGATACGGTATGAACCTACTTGGTAGACGCCACGTTGGAGATTGATGCGTCTCATTATTTTTGGTTTAGTGAGGTCAGTTTCACGCATGTTTTCCCAAACGTGTTTCGCGAGTTGTTGAGCAGAGAATCCACCTGTATCGACATTTTTGAAGCGTCCCATGAGGGCCGAGAAAGTTTTTTGGAGACGGTTGCGGATAGCGCGGATATTTGATTCGAATTGTTTACGTTGAGTGCCGAGACGGATGCGGTCGGCGATCGCACTGACTGTTTTGTTTACTGACCAGTTTTTCATTTTTGGATTAATGCTATACAAAGCGTCGTAATTTGGTTTGACGAAGCGGTTGTAGTATTTCTGATAAGACTTTGGCATTGAGTCTATTTCGTTGTTTTCGGCTTTATGCAATAAGTATTTAATCCAGGAGTGAGATGGGTGAATATTGGTAAAACTTTCAGCGTTCATCCGGATGCGGAGATAATTCAGTTCGAGGGCGTTTGGTGCTGGTTTGATGCCAGCTGCTTCAACGATTTTACGGAGAACTTTGAGGGCTTTTTGGTCTTTGGCAGTATCGTGTTTTTCGCCGTATTTCATGGTTGCGGCTTCCACGTATTTGCGGAGGAAACGTTTGCGGAGGTTTTTGAAGCGTGGAGAATTGAAGAAGTCTTTCGAGAAGCGAGAGAGCATTGTTTTAACTTGTGGTCGAGTTTTGGCTTCTTTGCCTGAAAGGACTCCGAATGCACGTTTTGTGCGTTCCCATTGAGCGCGGCGTTGAGCGTCGCTGATTGGGTGGTATCCATCAAAGGCGTTGGCTCTTTTGTGGAGGGCCTTAGCGAAGATGGAGGCGTCAGTGATATTGAGTGCTTTTCCATCTGCACCATCCCTCCTGCTCGATTGGGCGATTTTCACACTTTGGGCGGCTGTGCCTGATTTGCGGATATTCATTCTGCCATCGATATATTTGCGGCGCAGTGTGGCGAAGATTTTGTGATTACTAGTGAAAATGTGATCTGCTGCTCCACCGGCATGGACTTCATTGATAGTTTTTGGAAGTTCTGATTTTTGAAGAGTAGCAATGTAAGCAACAAGATTTCTGTAGCGACGAGTTTTTTGGAGTTGGGCGTAAGCGGCTTTGGATAGTGGTTTGCCGCTTTTGTCGGTTTCCATTTTTCTTAGTGCGTTGTTGGCACTTTTAATACGTCGTTCAAGACTAGTAAGTCTAGCTAGTCTGTCACCGTGGTTTTCTGGTTGTCGTAAGCGGAATTTTCGGTAGGTCATCACATTGCGTTGCGGTCGATTGCGGTATTTGTTTACTACGCGGAATCCGTGACCACTGCGGCTGTAGATCCAAGAGTCGCTGTTTT
>CAYGJQ010000040.1:11589-15826 GCA_964350285.1 uncultured Candidatus Peribacteria bacterium
AGCAGCGCGGAGGGGATTGTCGGTGATTACCAGAGCGCGGTGGTGGAGGGCTCCATCTTTTTGGAATGGGTAAGAAATTGTTCTAGCGATGAAGTACATTCGATTGTTGCGGTTGGCGGCGAGGTAAACTTGGCCGTTGCGGAGTACCAATCCACTGCGTTGCATTTCGGGGTCGAGGTAAACGCGGATGTTGGTGTTTTTCTTGTCAATCATTCGAAGACGAAGGAGTCCGGGGTTGCGTTTGCTGTATTCCACTCGGAGTGGTAGTTGTTTGCGGGTGAAGTATTCATTCATTGAACGCATCGATCGGAGATCCATTTGTTTACTTTTGCGGTTGGTGAGTACTTGAGCACCTTCACGGTGTTTTTCGTGACCAACAATTGCCGCGTTGGTACGCCAGATCCCACCTTCAAGTTTAAATCCAGAGCCGAATTTACGGCCAAGCGTTCGTTTAAGTTCAGCGTCGGTAAGGTGTTTTGCCATTTGAGTGCGTGGTGGAGCAAATCGTTGAACGATGGTGCGGCCAGTAGCCCAGCGGATGCGGAAGTAAACACCGAGAGTCCAGCGGTGGCTTTTGGTGCCAGCAAGATCCCAAGGGTTTATTGGCGATACTGAGTAGCTGGCTCCGACTCCCCAACCATCGAAGGCAACTGGACATTTTCCAGCGGTCCAATAACGATAGATTGCTGAGTCTGCAAGACTTGGGAGGATTTGGCGGTTGAAGAAATCGCTGATGCGGCCATCAGGTACACCGTAGGCACGCATTCGAGTTACGAGACTGCTGAGTTGTGGTTTTTTGAGCATTTCGGCTACACGGGCAGCAGGGGTTTTAGCGTTAACGATTTTTTCCCAACCGAGTTGTTTGAGTTGTTTAGTGTATTCGCGGTGGCGGAGTTTTTGTTGAGATACCTCCATTCCGAATGAAGCTCCAACAGTCACGCTGAGAGATCGGAGGTCAGCTGAGGCTGCGAGTGTGGTGTTGGTGTTCCAGACAGAGTCTTTGATGTCGTGGTGCCATTCGAAGGCCGCACCGATTTCGGTGTTGTTGAAGAATAATGAGAAAGTTACTCGGTTGCGTCCTGATTGAGCGGATGTTGACCAGCCGCCGCCAAGTTGTCCTTTGAGGATTGGGGCTCCGCTGGCGGATCTACCGGCGGAAATTTTTGGAGCAATATAGAATCCAGTTTTGCCAAGATTAATCCGATTACCTGCTGTTCCAACGATTTCAACTTTTCCGTCTTTGTTTACGGTGAAGCGAACGCGGTTCATTGATGACACAGCATCCATTACCTGGGTGATACGAGCGGTTGATTCGTTGCGGTTGATGAGTAGGTTGAAGATGTGGCCTTGGAATTTGTTTTGGATTGTGCGGGCCTTTTCACGAAGTTTGAGAATGTCGGCTGTTTTGTATCCTTTTTCGAGAGCAAGCTCGATAGCTGCACGTTCGTAGTTGTTAGTGATTTTGGTGATCGGCAGCGTGTCGTTTTTACCTCGTTTGATATGGACAGTATTGGTAACGATGTCGTAGGTGAAGTTGGCGTTTTTGAGTTTTTTGTGATTGAGGCCGTAGTCTTTTTTGGTGAAACGGATTGGTCCGAGGATTGCGATTTTCGCACCGTTTCTTGAAAGGACAATATTGGTTTGGAGTTGGCCAGTATTTTTATCAAATTTGGCTGCTTTGACATCAATTTCAAATCCGTAGCCTAAGTTGATGGTTGCTCCAGTGATACCTTTTTTGTCACCTTCTAGCCGTGAAGCCGGATGGGTCATAATGGCTTCGATTTGGCGAAGTGCCATCACTGGATAGCCTTGTTTGATGAGTTTTCTTTGGAGATATTCAACTTTTGGTGAACGTGAGTATGGTAGGCGATTGCGAACGCGGTTGATCGCTTCTTTATAAGCGTAACCAGTCATCATCAATTGATTTTGCATCCGGCCAGTACCAGTATCGGTGCCGAAAGTATTGAGGTTTTTGTCGTAGCGATACTTTCGGAGGAGGCGGCGGCGGGATTCGTTGACAATTATGGAGAAAATTTTTCGGTCACGTGCGTTTTTTGGAACAAAGCCAGGTTTTATGAAACGGCTTAGTTTTGCTCCTTCAAGGTATTTTGGAGCAATTTTTACGATTTGTTCATGCAGTAGTTTGTTGTGGAGGGGTAAACGGGAAATAGCGAGCTCGATGTAGTCGTTGAGCATCGCACGGAGTTTTTGTTTGCGGATGTGGAGACGACCTTGAGCGTCGTAATAAGAACATTTTTTACGGATGGTGTCGCCAGCAGAGGCCCAAGTAACGGTGCTCAATGCTTGGCGCATCATATGTTTGAGTTTCCCTTTGAATTGGAGACCGAGAGTTCGTGTGCCCTCAGCAGTGTCGTACATATCAGCAGTAATGCTGCGTTCGGCGAGAATGTTGGTCACCAAGAAAGGAATGCGGACTTCTTGTGAACGGGCGCCAATTTTTCCCCGGTCAAAGATGACACGGAAACCTTGTTTTAGGCGTTCGTTGGTAGGTAGGCCGTTTTTGGTGATTTTTTCCCAAGCGGTTGAGTATAGTTCACGAGTGCTTTTGAGTCGGCCAAGTTGGCGCATTAAAGCTTCAGTCAATGAATGGCCAGCTTTTTGAGTGAGGACTAATTTATTTGAATTTTTTACTCTTTTCATCGCTCCTTTTTGGACAAGATAATCTGGCCCGTAGTAGCGCATCAGCACGTAGATTAATTCTTTGGCGCCAAATCTAACATTTGGTTTGATTTTGGCGGCTTTTTTGAGTGCTGGGGCGAGTTGAAGCAAAGTAGGTGAGACACCGATGCGGTAATTATTGGTGTTGATTTTTGCGAGTTTGAGATCGGTGAGCGAGTAAAGTTTGGTGCTCGCCGGTAGTTTCGGGAGAACTTGGGCGCGGCTGAAAGTATCGCGATGGCGGTCGCCGTAGGTGAGTTTTTGGTCTGGGGCAATTTTTCGGTAGATGTGTGGTCCGAAAATATTGCGAGTATTCATTCTCATGTTTTGGAGAGCTTTACCAAGCTGGCGTGCTTGATTAATGTAGTTCTCCATTTGTGTGATAGCAGCCAAGTGTTTTGTGTATGTAGGAGTACCCGGTTTGGCTTTTTTGAGACCGAGAATGTGTTTTTGGAGTTGTTGAGTGAGTTTATCTGGTCCGCCTTTAACTTTGAAGATTTTGAGAATGCGGCGGATAGATGGTTTGTATCCGGTGTTGCGAAGGACGTGGTAAAGCGTTTTGCGGAGTGCTAATTCGTTTTTCATGTTGAAAGGAGGGCGTCGAAGCACTTGAGCAACTGCAGTTTTACCTTCGATGTATTTCCAGGCTCGGCGGAATTTTGAAGGCCAAGTTGCTTGTTTCCGTAAGCGATCGGGCATCTTGAAACTCTGAGTAAGAGTGACGCGGATTGATTCTTTGATTAATTCTGGCTTATCGGTCATGCCGAGAAGGCGAGTGACGAATTCGGTTTGGCGGGCATCGTTTTCAGTCTTTTGGCGGACTTTGCGGATTGTTCTTGAAAGGTTTGCCTTGAAGCGGAGGATTTGTCCTTCAGTAGGAACTACCGCGTAAACGGTACGATTTTTAAGTGTTTTGTAGCCATTGTATCGGCCAAGGTTGTTTCCACGACAGAAGACACGACGGTAGTGGTCGCGAGCAGCGCGATATTTTGGACTAACGGTTTGAAAGTCATTTTTTGTAACGCCGTAACTTTCGTAGATTTTGTAAGTAGAATCTTTGAAAATTTTGGCAGTGAGTTCCCATAGTTTTACTGGTTTATTGCCAATCTTTTCTTGGCCGCGGTGGTTTTCTGGCGCGGTTTGACGTTGTTTAGTGCGTTCTTTTACTTGGCGTTGGTGGCCGAGGCTGGCGCGGATAAATCGGATGAATGAACCCGTGCGGATTGTTTTACGACGACGATAGCGGTAAGAGGGGAGTTTCCCATTACGGCGAAGCACTACAAATGTTCCCTCGGGAACTTCGGGACATGGGGCCCATATACAACGGCGACCGCTGATTGTTACAACAGTTCCGATAGGGGCCTGGAGCATTTGATGGATTTTGAGGGTGCGATCGAGTCTTGATCCGCGGCGACCGAGGTTGAGTTTATATTTGCCTGGAGTTGAGGTAGCTATAAATCTATGCGAGTGATTAGGGTTTCTTTTGGCACCGAATGGGAGGTAGGTTTGATAGTTTGTTTTGTCGATTTTGTTGCGAGCCTTGTCTTGTTGGTTTTTT
>CAYGJQ010000041.1:0-15495 GCA_964350285.1 uncultured Candidatus Peribacteria bacterium
ACACCCGTAAAGGCTTCATCAACCACGCGGTATTGCTTCGTCAGCCGTTAGGCCATTGCGAAAGATTCCTTACTGCTGCCTCCCGTAGGAGTATGGACCGTGTCTCAGTCCCATTGTGGCTGATCATCCTCTCAGACCAGCTACCCGTCATAGCCTTGGTAAGCCATTACCTCACCAACTAGCTGATAGGCCGCAGGCGCCTCCCGCACCGAAAAATCTTTACCCTTTCGGGACCATCCGGTATTAGCCTCTATTTCTAGAGGTTATCCCTGAGTGCGGGGCAGCTACCAACGTGTTACTCACCCGTTCGCCGCTCCTACCGAAGTAGGCGCTCGACTTGCATGTATTAGACATACCGCCAGCGTTAATCCTGAGCCAGGATCAAACTCTTCATAAAAGATTGAATGACTAGGATTACACTAAACTAGTGAAATCAATTGAGTTCAAAAGAATAGAACCTAGAAATTGTTTTGAATTTAATTTCCAGTTTCTCTATTACGTTCTAAGTGTCAAAGATCAGATTTTTCCGATAGAAAAAGTGAGACAGTTGCGCCTCACATGCGCAGGCAATATTAGGCAAAATAAAAATCAAAGTCAAACCTATTTTTCAAAAAAGTCTAAAAGGGGTTTTTAGCTTTAACAAAGGCTTCAGCTTTTATTCCACATAACTACCCAAATTTAGTTATATTAAAAAAGAACTAATTAAAAACCAATTTATGACTAAACGACATTTTACTCAGTGCCTAGTCGCCGTCGGCGCAATCATTGAAAAAGACGGAAAGATTTTATTGGTGAAAGAACACATGCCCAAGTATCCCGACCACAATAAATGGAACCGCCCTGCCGGACTTCTTGACCCCGGCGAAAATCCATTGATTGGCGTTCAGCGAGAAATCAAAGAAGAGACTGGCCTCGATTTCACCCCCACAGGATTAATCGGCATCTATTCCTTAGTA
The DNA here is from genome assembly GCA_964350285.1 of uncultured Candidatus Peribacteria bacterium. Classification (GTDB taxonomy): domain Bacteria; phylum Patescibacteriota; class Gracilibacteria; order UBA1369; family CAYGJQ01; genus CAYGJQ01. The sequence continues at coordinate 957 of CAYGJQ010000041.1, forward strand.
AGACACGACATCAACGACGACAGCTTCGACGGACTACCTCACGCAGTGAAATTAATCTTCCGCGGAGAGGCCACTGGCAAACTCGCACCAAACCCAGACGAAATCTCTGCCACCGATTGGTTCACCATTGAAGAAATCAATAATATGGATGCCACCATTTTAAGAGACCTAGACATCAAACAAGAAGCCGCTGATTACTTCGCTGGCAATAATATTCCTTTAGATAGAATCATCCACACTGAAATACCCAAAGACTAATCGAACCGAGACTCTATATATGTAATGGTCCGACCATCGGCCAAATGCTTCACTTCATAGTCCGTCTTAATTTCAGTTACCAGCGGATCCGGGAAGTCTTCTTTATATACATCAGGAGAATGGGCCACCACTTCTAATCCTTTCGCCTCATTCAAAGTCTCCAACGAAAACTCATACAACAAATCCGAATCCGTCTTTAATTTCAATAAGCCTCCCGGTTTCAAAATTTTTCGATAGATTTCCAAAAATCCTGGCGCAGTTAGACGCCGCTTTGCATGACGATCCTTCGGAAATGGATCCGGAAAAGTAATCCAAATTTCATCAACTTCACCCTTGGCAAAAAATTGCCCCAACTTTTCAATGAATATTCGCAGAAAACGCACATTCGCCTTTTTGTCATCCAATGCCGTCTTCGCTCCTCGCCAAATTCGCTCCCCCTTACGATCAACTCCAATAAAATTTTTATCAGCAAACCGTTCTGCCAAAGCCAACGTGTACGCCCCCTTGCCACAGGCCAATTCCAAAACAATTGGTTGATCATTCCCAAACACGTCACTCCCCCACTTTCCCTGAATATTTTCAGGAAACTCCAACGTATTTTCAAAACTGCTCAATTGAGCAAATTTCATCAATTTATCGCGAGCCATAAAAAACAATCAAAAAATTTCTTCATGCACCTTTTCACTTGGATCAAAATTAGTCAAGAAAAACCGCTCCCAAAGTACAAAAACACCAAATTTCATCTTTTTTCATAAAAATTTTCGAAAAATTTCATATCTGCTTGGTATACTCCCCCTATAAAGGGCGGGGGGCTAGGTGGAGGGACACAAGGGCCTCCATTGCAAAAAACCCTCAAATAAAGTATAATTACATAATAAACATCCACTCCTTCAACCTCATAACCAACACTCATGGACATCAAAGAAGACATCATCAAAGCCATCCATCAAAACCCCTTTTACGACTGGAAAGAAAAAGAACTTTGGTTGAAACACATTGAACAACTCGAAGAAAATCAACTCCCGGAAGTTCTAGAACACTTCCACACCCTCCATGACCGCGCGGACAACATCCCCTCCAGCAATGAAAAAGTACAAAACAGCCTACTTGAAGTACTCGGCAAACTCCACGGTAAAGAGGAAGTCCAACAACTCATCCACACCGTCTCCGACGACGACCAAGAATTCACCGACGAAGAATGGGATCAATACATGGAAGAAGTTAAAAACAACCCCGAAAAAATGGTTCACTTCTTCGCCACACTTGGCCCAGACGGATTAGAAGGGATTGCCGAAATTATTTTCGAAGCCTACATGAACAAAGAGACCGACATGCCACTTTCTCAATTCACAAAAACAATGGCAGCCATCACTGGTCTCAAACAAATGATCGAAAAGGCCAATCGCGAATACATCGCAGAAATGCGCACCATCTATCTTCAAGAACTCGAACGCAAAATGATCGAAGAAGAATCCAGCCTCGATCGCGCAGAAGAAATCATCCGCAACTTCCGCAACAATTACTAAACTATTCCCATTAATCTCATCACATGGCTAACGTAGAAACTATGAAAGCACACACTCTCAACAGCACACTCGAAAAAGTAACTTCTCACGAACAAATGAGCCGCCTGCTTAATTCTGAATACGTTCGTGACAAAATGAACAAAATCAACAAGCGCCAAACTGCAGTTGACGACGAAATCAAACTTTATCAATTAGTCCTTGCTAAACTCGAAGGAAAAACCAACGACGAACACGCCAACAATGTAGCCGCCCTCAAAGACGAACACAAAATCGACTACGACCAAATGACCAATATCGCAGAAAAAGACAAACCCAAAAAAATCTCTGAGACCCGAGAAGCAATCCAAAACCTCCGCAAAACCATCGAAAAAAATGACACGATTTCTGATACCGCCAAAAAAGCAGTTGAAAAAGCTCAACAAAGCTGGCTCGGAAAAATCTGGAGCTCAGTAAAAAAATTCGGATCTGATGTCATCGACGGAATCACCTATATTCCACGAAAAATCGGTGAAGGCGTAAAGTCGGTTTATTCCAAAATCAAAGAATTCGTCCAAAGTCGTCGCGGTAAAAAAATCCTTAAATACACAGCTCTTGCAGTTGGTGTAGCGGCACTCGGCGCCCTCGCCCTTTGGCTCATCGGCGCCCCTCTTGGCAGTGGCAGCGGAAAACTCTACGAAACCGCTCGCAACGGCTTGCTAAAACTCATCGACAAACTCGGTCTCGGCTGGAAATTCCCACCTGGACTCGAAGACACCATCTAGTCCCCTTCTCCAAAAATAAAAACAAAAACTAATCTATTCCAATGGCCGGCCCAAAACTAAAACAAAACTCTTACGTTGATCAACTCTGCGCCCCATATTACAAAAAACGCCCAGGTGGAAAATTCAACCACCTCAATTTTTCGCAAACTAAAGATATATTCCTCCAAACTCTTGCTAGTGAGGAACAAACTCAAAAAGCCCGAATAGTTTCAATCAACAAAGCCATCAAAGATTTAAGTTCAGAAAGCATCCTTCTCAGCACCGCTATCAGCAACAACCTCTACGTTCTCGGCCCACTAAAGAAAAATCTAGGACGCACACCTACTAAAGCCGAAGCCAAAAATTTCCTTCAAGGTGAACTTCGCCGCTACCAATACCGCATCTCCATGATCGAACGCACTCGCGGTATGCTCACCGATTTTGCCTACATTCCGGAAACTCAACTTTCCATCGTCCTCCAAAATGCTATCGCTCTTTGGGAAGCAATCAAGGCCAATATGCGCTCAGAAGGCGAATACAAATATCGTTCACGTGTTCGACCAGTAAAAGACAAATTAGATCTATACAACCAACTGCTCCAAAAAATCCAAATCCAACTTGGAAAAAACAACGAAGAATTCCGCCAACTTCGCCAAGAACTAATTCAAAAACGACAAGCATTAAAAGAAGCCTGGAGCCGCCTTCGTGCCAAAATCGCCAAACACGACAAATCAACCTCTCGTTGGAGCCGTGCCTGGCGAAGAATAAGTGGCACCAACACCAAAGAAAAAGAACTCATTAAAGAAAAAAAAGCCCTAATAGCCAAAACCAAAGCACTCAAAGCCAAAGAAGCCAAACTTACCGCCCAGTTACAAAAAGTCCTTAGCGACCCCAAAATCAAAAAAAACCTCCAAACCCTCCAAGAGCAAATTGAATCCGACCCTTCAGTAAAGGACTACTGTCAATGGCGCCAAGCCGGAAAAAATCTCGGCAAAATCGAACACAACCTCGTCGAAACCCGCCGCACCCAACTCAACGACATGCTCCAAAACAATGACCCTCGTGCACTAGAAGGAGTTGTCCGTGCACTCAATGAAAACTACAAACTCTCATTAGCTCAAATTTTCGCCGCCAAAAATAAAGAACAACGTGACGTTGTGATCGAACAAAAACTCGGTCGACATCTCATACTTCTCCGCAACATCCAAAACGGACATTACCGCAAGGAAGCAATGAAAACATTCGACGACACTTTGAAAGACGTTCAAAAAAGAATGAAAAGCCAAGGCCTCTTCCGCCGTGGTGCAGTCTATTTCGTTGATCGTCTCGCCAAATCATTTGAAAACGATAAAGACAATCCTCTCAGTAAAGTTGGTGCCGTAGCAATGCGGGCTCTCCGCTTCGCTCTCAAAAATCGCCCACTTAGCAAAAGCACTATCCAGTACATTCGTGAACAAATCAAAAACACTTACCTAGATGTTGAAAAACAGATCAAACCAAAAACTTTGAAGGATCTCGACCAAACCAAAACTGAACTGAAGAACGAACCCGCCAATACCCTCTCTCCAGCTAAAATCAAATACTACCAAGGAAAACTGGCCTCATACCCAGCACTATCACTCTGGCTCAGCCAAACACTTTTCAACAAAGCTTCACAAATGGTCCGCGACATGTACATCCAACTCCACGGCGTCGATTCAAACATGCTCCATGCCGATTCCAAAATGTGGCACACCTTAGCTGCCGGTATCGACACCGCTCTCGACGGCATCCCAGGAATCAGCTATCTCACCAAAAAACTCGGCATCAGAGTAAACGGCCGCCACCTCGGACGTTGGGCAATGCTCCAACTCAAGCCCTGGGGGTTCATCATTAAAAACAAAAACGGCCGCCAAATGAAAATCCCAGCTGCAAAATGGATGAATGGCCCAACAACTTTTAATAAAAGATTCCAACAACTTAAAACCGTCCTCCTGCTTGAAACCGCTGGGCGTGTAGGAGTAAAAACTGGACTCCTCGGCGCCAAAGCTGGAGTCCAAATTCTTCGCTACGGTGCTGGCCTCAGATTTATGCCGGGAGCCAACAAACTTACTGTTATAGCACTCCAAAAACTCGCCACGCTTTCATCACAAGTCAGCATTCTACCTACAGGAACTTTAGGCGCTCTCAAATTCGTCGGTAGCGGTGCTAAGCAAACACTTACTTACGCCGGAAAAAAACTTACAGGCAAAGCAGTCGGAAAACTTGGTACCCGAGCACTCACCGGAGGAATTGGGGCGGCACTGATACTTGCCGATGCATTAGAAATTTTAGTCCAATCTAGTGAAAATTCAAACCGAGCCAAATTAGTCTTAGAGGCCCTCAAAAAATACCGCACTATCAAATCACCTTCTGAAAACGACAAGAAAAAACTCCGTACCACCGTATTTAGACATATCACTCACGCCTTCAAAAAACCCCAAGGTGTAATTCCAGTCCGAGCATTCGGCCATGGAAAGTTCCTCAGTAAAATCCCCTACGAAGCTTCATACGGAAGAATTGGCGATCACAATTTCATTGACGGCTCTAGGCTTAATCCCTTCCGCGGAATTCGCCGAGGCATCACCAGCATGATTGAAGAACCAGGAGATCCTCAAGCCCAACAAAAAAAATTCACCGCTCAAATGAAAGAAATCTATCCTAAAAAATGGAAAGCAATAGTTCAAAAGCGCAACGCTGAAAACAAACAACTACGCAATTGGATTGCCACCGGAAAAGGCCCCAAACCACGTTTCACCCTGGCCAGCGGAATCTCTACCATCAAAGACGGATCCTACCTCCGTATCTTAATGCAAACCAATCTCATCCTCGGAACTGTTGGTGTCGAAGGATTCCCTCTCGATGACGTTCTCAAATCAATGAAAGTTCACGTCATCGAAAAAAACGCCTCCTATCAAAAACAACTTAAAATCTTCCAAAAACTCCGCCAACACGCCGAACTCCTTATCCGCAATAAAAAACACACTCGCTCCGACATTGAAAAACTTGTCCGCCAAGCTAAAACAGTCGGCTATGGTCCACAAACTCTTGAATGGCTCAAACGCCAGGGAATTTCTGCAAATGAAACAATCGCCATCGACATCGAAAGCACCGGCGAAGTAAACAACAAACTACGCAAAATTCGTCAAATCAAAGAAAACCTCAAAACCAAAACTTTTTCTGCCTACGGCATGGAAACCAAAATCAGCAAACAAACTCTCGGTGGCTGGAAAGTTCAAGGCCTCGATTTCAAATTCAATACCAAAGCACAAGCAAAACGAGCCTGGATCACCGCAAGCTTCCTCCTCCAAAACGCCAAAAAACACACTCTCGCAAACAAGAAAAAACCTTATGCCCTCACCAACAGCGGCGCAATCGAAATCCAAAGAGGTTGGACTCTTAGCTTCAACCCGTCAACACTAGTTGGCTCTGATAAAACGGCTCTCTCCGAACTAGCCCTCTACAATCTCGGACTAATCTCCAAAAAAGACCGCCAAAATTTCGTTCAAAACGTCAACATGCTTTTCCAAATGGGAAGAAAGTAGAGCCTAATCTTTAGTCAAAGTTTCACGCTGCCCAGCTGCAATTTCCTGACTGTCACTCTGCGCCGCATGATTACTTTTTGATGCTGCGATTACTTGCTGAACAGCAGGGCTCCCCTCTGCCGGCGTTGCGCTTTTGTGCACATCAATCACCTCCACATCACTCGGCCCAAATTGTTTATACATCTCTGATATAAAAACCTCTCCTCCATTAACAATCCCTTTCGCAACCGCCAAATTCACCCCCATCACTTGCCCGTTCAAAAACCTAGCCTCAGCTAAAGCGTTCTGCCGCCGCTCTCTAACCTCTTCAATAAATCTTCCCAAATCTCCCTCAAAACGATTACTGGCAAACAACATCATCAAATTCAAACCTTCCACATACATTACTTCACCGATCACTGGATGCTCGGTTTCACCATCACGCAAAGCCGCCACCGATCGCAAATTCACCGCAATATCAGCCTGATGAACTCCCAACTCAACAGTATCAACTGGAATCACCGCTACGACATCATCTCGTAATCTTTGTTCCATCAAAATCTGATACTGAGGATCACCAGCAGGTTGACCAAAAGCCTCTCTCAACAACGGAATATCAGACAAATCAGGCTTCACTCCCGCCGCTCTCCGAGGCACCAAATAAAGACCAGTTTCATTATGCCGATTCAACATGTTCACAGCTGACAAATCAAACATCTGAGCAATAGTCGAATCAGGCCATTTGGCTTTTTGAATTTCATAAGTATTTCCAAAAGTCGGATTTTGATCTGTTGGCGAAGTAGAAACTTCACCAACCACTGCCGACTGACTTGACTGAGTAGGAGTAGTTTCTTCAAGATCTAACTTAAACTCCAATCCCGGATCACCAATAAACTTCTGACCGCTAGCCACAGACAAAGGCGGCACCGCAGCACGCCCTCCTACTGGCGAAACATGTGGAGTAACTAATCGCGAAGACCTCGCCGGCAACTTCCCAACATCACGTCGCAAATCTTCCTGTCTTTTTTCCAAAAATTCTCCAACTGCCTCAATAAAAATCAAACGCAAATTCCGATCTTGAAAATCAGGGACACCAGGAAAAGCTTTCATTAAAGCCGCCTCATCCAAAACACCAATCCCATCTTTTTCAACAAAACTCAATAAACTTCCTAAGCGCAAAGGATCGATCTTTTTAAGAACCAGCCTCAAACTATTATCCTTAAAAACATCAGCAATCATCTCACCAATACCATTCATCAAATCTGCAACCTTCATTCCCTGCCCCTTCAAAAGCTCCCCCATGATCGACTCCTTTTCTGGACCAGAAACCATCAAATCAATCACCTTATCACCTACATATCGTTCAAACCCCAATGCCAGCTCTCGCATCTCCAATTGCTGCCGCCGCGCAATCTCCGGTCCAAGACGTTCCTGTAAAGCTCCAACCCGAACCATCAATTCTTTATTAGTAGCCATTAATCGACTATTATTAGCGGATAGCGCTAGAGAGTTGCCATAAAGGGCATCCAATTCTCCCATTAAATCGACAATCCCTACTGAGACTGAACTTATTTCCTCAATAATTTTAAACTTTTTCGACATCCCAGCAGTTTTTTCCACAGTGGCAATCATCCCATCAACCGCCTGCTGCAATTCACCAGAATATTGCTCTCTCATACTCACCAAAAAACTCTTCATTTCTGAAAACATAGTACTTAAAGTCTCCCCCCAGTATTTAGTAATTGCATTTCGATAAATTTGATAAAACTCACCTCGTTCCTCCATCAATTGCTGCTTTTCACCTTCACCTGAACTACTTATCGCATAGGCTCCATACTCTCCAGCTCTATCTGCTGCCAGATTAAAGAAAGGAGAACCATTCGTCATTTCCGCAATCAAATCCAACAAACCTCCACAAAGATCACTTAACTCTTCATATTTCAACAAACCACTAATTGCGCCATAAAGATCATTCAATTCCGGATCAATATTAACGTTTAAACTCCTATTCAACCCTGCCGCCAATTTAGTAATTTTCCCTTCTAACTCTTTAGCTTGAATAAAAATCGGACGCACACCTACCAAATCAGTTAAAACCAAGGCTCCATCAGGTGCCTGCCCCGGACCAAATAAATCAGACTCAGCCTGTTTAGAATCATAAGGAACAGAAGCACTTTCTACATGAGGACGTTGGACTACCATGACAAAATAATGTTAATAAACTCATCAATTTCGGGTCAGAATATCTTGTAACTGAATCCCTAAAAAAAGCAACTCCAACAAAAAAGCACATGTTGACACATGTGCTTTGAAGAATTGGAATCAACTTGATGACAAACTCTATTGCAATAATGCTCTTACCTGATCGCCCTGCTCTTGCTGAAGCCAACTTGTCATGATTGCTGCAGCTTCATCAATCCCTTCCATTTGAGTTTGATGCGCTCGAGCTTCGGCAGCTTCACGTTGAGCTCTCTGAGCATCAACTGTCTGAGACATTTGAGTGTAAGCAGATTGTTGCATCATCAACTGCTGCAACATTTGCATTCCAGACTGAGGAGCTTCCCATTGATCAGAGCTAGGACTTTCTCGAAAAACAACAGCTGACTTCGAACAAAAAGTCTGCGGTCGAAACGAGTTAAGTTTATATAAATTTCCCATAGATTTAATTAAGCCTTTTATAAGTGATAAATATACCTATTTACCCTCAAAAGTCAAATATTTCTCCAAAAAAAGAGCACCCTATAAACCCACCTCCGGACCACCCACCCGTCTTAGGGGGAGTATACCTTCCAGCCTTCAAACACCAAAGCCTCCTTGAGCATCAACCCTTTAAAAAACCCACCATCAAAGCCACAACTACCAACAATTTTGTGTTGTCGATTATTTCACAACAATCCCCCCCCTTAAAACTTCAACTCCACCATCACCGGACAATGATCCGAGCCCATCACCCGAGTTTGATGTTCAAAATTCACAACATTATCCACCAAATCCGGTGACACAAAACAATAATCAATCCGCCATCCTACATTCCGCTCACGTGCGCCACCACGATAAGTCCACCAGGTGTAATGTCCTGTCTCATCAGGATTAAAATGCCGAAACAAATCCACATAACCATGTCCAACATAATCATCCAACCAAGCTCGTTCAATTGGCAAAAACCCAATCGAATTTTTATTTTCCTTTGGCCTCGCAATATCAATTTCCTTATGACAAACATTAAAATCCCCACAAGCAATAACTTTCTCCCCTCCAGCCCTCAAGCCCTCCATGTAATCCAAAAAACGCTTATAAAAATCCAATTTATAAGGAAGCATTGCATCACCATTCGCCCGCGGATTCCCATTGGGGAAATAGGCATTCAATAAAGTAAACTCCGGAAACTTTGCCTCCACCACCCGTCCGTGCTCGTGAAAACATGGATGCTCATCAAACTTCGATCGCTCCCGCTCCGGCTTCCTCTTCGAAAAAACGGCAGTACCAGCATACCCCGGACGCTCCCCTTGATGCCAAACCGCATGATATCCCATCGGACACCTCAACTCACCCTCCAACTGATGATCAAAAGCTTTCGTCTCTTGCAAACAAACCACATCTGGATCTTCTTGATCAAACCAATCCCAAAATCCTTTCTTCGCCACTGCTCGAATCCCATTCACATTCCAGGACAAAATTTTCATAAATAATTCTCGTTAAAACTTCACAAAAGCTAACAAAGATTTCCTTTATCACCAACCTAATTAACATTAAAATCAAATCAACTAACTTCAATCCATGCCTAATCAGATCGACGCTCTGATAACCTGGCTAAAATCCCAACTCAACAAACCCTACGAACTCGGCGCCAACGGCCCCGAAAAATGGGACTGCTCTTCACTTGTCAAAACAGCTTTTAAAACTACTTTTGACATCGACCTCCCCCGCACTTCAACCGAACAATTTTCAATCGGAACAGAAATCAATAAAGCCCAGCTTCAACCTGGAGATCTAATCTTCTTCGACACCGGCTGGAGCGACCGCATCCCAAATCACCTCGGAGTCTATATCGGAAACGACATGATGATTAACGCTAACAGCTACCACAACCAAGTTGTCGAAGAAAACATCAACTCTAACTATTGGGCGTCAAAATTCTACGGCGCTAAACGTATCATCACGCCCACAAACAACCACTCTCCCTCAACTTTCACTGATGTTCCAACCATCCATCCTTATTATCCTGCAATTAAAACACTCTTTGAAAAAGGAGTTATCAGCGGCTACCCTGATGGATCATTTAAACCCGAAGCTCCAATTAATCGAGCAGAACTACTCAAAGTAACTTTACTGGCATTCGCGATTCCCATCAGTAATTCCGGAGCAACTCCTTTCTCCGATGTCCCCCAAAACCAATGGTTTTCTCCATACATCTCAACAGCCTATGCCAAAAACATCATCAGCGGATACCCCGATGGCACCTTTAAACCAGAAAATTCTATTAGCCGAGCTGAGGCCATAAAGGTTATACTTGCAGCATCAGGTCTCAACCTTCAACTTCCTTCGGAAATTAATTTTTCCGATATCGACAAAGGCGCCTGGTATTTCCCCTATCTCAACTACGCCGTCCAGAAAAATATGATCACCCCCACATCCCCAGTAACTCTAGAGCCAAACCGACACATCCAACGTCAAGAAATCTGCCACGCGCTCACTCAGGTCACCTAAAACACATTCGCTAAATAGAACAACTAAGCCAAAAACAACATCTACTTTACAAAGAGCTTTAACTCTGTATAAATTACCCGTTAAACTTAAAATCGAAACCAAAGTCAAATTATTCAGAAAAAAATCACTAAAACACGTTGCTAAAATAGTTTTTCATACTATAATTAACCACCTGTCACTCAAAACCCTAATCAATGACAGAAATCCATCGCGGTGGAGAAGAAGACGAAAACCTCACACCATACAATCATTTTGAAGACTCCCACGAACCTGAAGCTTATGAAGCCGACCCAATACCCTATACCCCGGAAAGTAATGAGCTTTCCCCAGAAGATTTCCGTCAACGGCTAGGTCAGCTTGTGGAACATTATGAATCAGAGTTAAGCGATCCATTGCTGGCACTGGGAATCAATCCTCGCGAAGAAGTTTCAATCCCCAACAATGGCATGCATACGATGGTTCATTTCCTCGCCATCATTCATACTCAAAGACTATACGATGCGGCCCAACAACTCCTCCAATCGGACCAAAGAACCGAAGAACTTCTCCAAACAATTCAAACAAACATCCACCCGCCAAAACCAGATCAAATTTATCGACAAGTTCAAATCGCTCGCAACCTCAAACTAGTCAATGATGCAATCCAAGAAGAACACTTCTTTGAGACAATTCCCGAAGCAATCTCCCAAATTGAATCACGGCAAGAAATTGGTTCTGATTTTTTTGAAAAACAACTTAAATCCCACCGAGAACTCTACAAAATCCAATTGGAACCAATTTTTGAAAAACTAAAAGTCAATCCTGAAACCTCAATCCCACTACAATCTTCAGCTGTTCCACTGATTGATTTCGTTGCACATGTTTATATTGAAAAAATCAAAAAAATTGCTGTGAGCCTTCTCGGGTCTCCCAAAAAAACCCAAGAACTCCTCGATAAAATCAAAAACACCCAAAACACCCCCAAGACACAACGAACCGAACGCCGAATATCACTTGCACTTAACCTCCCAGTAGTTCTTACTATGATTGCAGAATACGATTTTTTTAACGCAACTAAAGAAATAATCGAAGTTGATGAATTTGAAGGAAGCTCAAACGAAGATCTCCCCAAACAATCTTAGTAACTAACCTCCCCCCCAATAAGTGTCAAAGGTCTATCACTAAACATTTCCCCGTCACGTCACAACTCTGCCTTTGGAAGACGTAAAGCATCATACGGCTCTCGGTCTCCGCTGAGGGATCTTCTTGGCTGCAACACTCCGAGAAAAACAAATCAAATAGACACTGACACCAATCCTTCTAGATTCCTCCAACCCACAACACCACCAGAAACAAAAGTATTCCCTCGGCTTCGCCAACAAGTCCGAAACGATTTACGCAACGCATTCACCCCAGCAGACACAACCGAATCACTAGACTTATATCAAGAACACGCCACCCCAATTAGACTCGCCCCACACAATGTTAATCAATATGCATCAAAACTGCATGAGTTATTCCAGAGCATCAAACTCCAAGAAAATGACGGAATGCGCATTTTCGACGAAGGACTAGGTTTCACCGGGTTCTTTGAAGCTTTGAGTATTGAAGAAATCAAAGAGGAAGCCAATAATCCACACACTATTATCAAAATACTTGTTGACCCTCAAACTGAAGAAATCATTTCTTGTAGCTGGGGATCAAATTATTTAAGAAAAGAAGTAATTGACAATACTACCTGGGAAACAGCCGACTATGCAGACAAAATCAAACAGCTCATCCACAATGATCAAATCCTCGAATGGCGAGAGTTAGTTAAATCAAGATCAATCGATAGAAACAGCACCTTTAGTACTGGACAACTAACCATGCTAGAGATGGTCGCTGACATGCTTAAAAAGGACCCACATAAAACAATTGGGCTCTATGAAATCTTTGTAATTGAAAAACTCTACAATCACGTCGGCCACGTCCCGATCGTCGCAACTTTTATTAAAGACAAAGACAACCCTGACCGAGGTCTCGCCAACACTAGCCAACAAGCCGTTCACAACAGTTTAAATTCAAAAAATGTCGGCAGTAAAAGAGTCGGATCACGCCAGCTTCCTAATTTTCTAATTGGCCGCTACGAATACGAACGTCGCTCAGATATCTACGAACTCGATATTGCCACCGTCATCCCCCACCTTATCGAACTTGAAATGCTCGACGAATTTCATACTGCCAGAGTGCTCGGCCATCACCCACTACTGGTAAAAGAAATGCTCGAATCTGATGCCAACCCAAAATACGAAATCATGAGTCTCATCAGACATTCCGACGAGTTGAAAGAAATATTTTTCGAATATCGTAGTGCCCAAGCCAACGCTAAGAAGTAGTCAAATTCTTTCGATAAATTCGCCACAACATTACCAAAGCCCCCATCCCAATAAGCATGCCGGCTATTTTCCATGCCCCAGGAACGACTCCATAAACTACCGACTCAACCACTAATTCCAAGCTCACCGCCACCGCTACTGTCGCAATCAATTGCACCGCAGTATCCTCTACTTTCAAATTACTTCGCAAAAAATAAAAGAAGATCAAATGAGGAATCCCCGTAAATACCACCCCCAAAGTCACGGCTAAAGCATATTCACTAAACGTCAAATCCGGCCATCCATTAAACTTCCCGGCGATCAACATAATCACACTCGAATAAAAAGCCAATAATAAGTGTAAACGATTGTATCTCAACATCACATGCAGCTTCTTTTGAATCCGATCCCCGAAAAAAGTATATAAACCGAACGCCAACCCCGCCAACATAATCCACAGCCTACTCTCCAGCGGCCAATTTGCATCTTGATTAAAACCAAACACCAAAACATAAGCCAAAGCCATCAACGTCAATACTCCTCCCATTTTGATCCAAGGAGTCCTTTTCACTGAAACCAAAAGATAAATCAACATAATCAGTGGATAGAAACTCGAAGCAAATAAATAATTCGACGGCAACGAATCCTGCAAGCCACTATAAGTTGCATAAGCCATCGTCATCAAAACCAAAGACAAAGCAAACACATCCTTTTGCCACAACGGCAAAGGCGACAGTATTTTCTCTTTCCGTTTAAATCTAGAAATAATCACAATCAATCCTAAAAAGGCTGTGACCGCCCAAAAACGTAAAGCCGTCACACTCAATGGCGTCAACGAAGTTTTCAAAATCGACTTAATAAAAATTGGTTCAGCAATCCACAACACCGTACTCAAGGCCAAAAACATAAACTGATTTCGCCGCTTCAAACCGTCATATTCCCTCATCAAAAAAACGCCCTCTGTCCGTTTCAGTAAGCGCTTAAACTTCACCCAGATCCGCATTGGCACATTATCAAAACGACATTTAATCACCGCTTGATCACCTTTTTTCTTCATTTTATAACTCATAAAATCACGCACGTCCTCGGGCAGCGAAACCAAAAACTTACTCACCGCCAACAATGACCCATTCACAAAAGCCACCTTCCGGCCAAAACTTACACTAGACTGCAACTCCCCTAACATCAGACTCTCATAAACATCCTTCTCCGAGATTTTTCCGGAAGCAATCGAAGCGTAAAGTTGATCATCATTGGCCAAAGAGTACTTTTCAAAAACCTTCTGCATCAATTCTTGACTCAACTCCTCGATTAGCCCACCTCCATTTTCATTAAATTCCCGCTGCAACAACTCCTTACCAAGTTGAATCTGAGACATCGAGTCAATCCCCCCCAAAGCCTTCTTAATTTCCGCCAAAGCAAACTTCGTA
>CAYGJQ010000042.1:0-12090 GCA_964350285.1 uncultured Candidatus Peribacteria bacterium
CCTTGTTGAGGAAGTCAGACAGCAGTTCAGACTTTTCGATCGAGACCGTACCGATCAAAACTGGTTGGCCTTTTTGATTGAGTTCTTTTACCCGTTTGGCGATGGCCATAAATTTTCCGCGGGTGTTTTTGTAGATAGCGTCATTGCGGTCGTTGCGGGCAATTGGTCTATTGGTGGGGACGGCGTAGGTGTCGAGGGCGTAGATTTTTCCGAATTCTTCGGCTTCGGTGAGGGCGGTACCGGTCATCCCGGCGAGTTTATCGAAGAGGCGGAAGTAGTTTTGGAAAGTGATTGTGGCGAGAGTGCGGCTTTCGCGTTTGATCTCGACTCGTTCTTTGGCTTCGATCGCTTGGTGGAGGCCGTTGGAGTAGCGGCGTCCTTCCATCAGACGGCCGGTGAATTCATCGACGATTACTACTTCGTCGTTTTTCACTACATAGTCAGTGTCTTTTTGGAAAACAAAATTGGCCTTCAAGGCTTGTTCGATGTGATGTACTTCGGCGAATCCGGCTTCGGTATAAATATTTTCAACGCCCATTAGTTGTTCCATTTTGGCGATTCCTTCTTCGGAAAGGGTGGCGGTTTTGAGTTTTTCGTCGACGTTGTAGTGAGTGTTTTCTTCGAGTTGTTGAACGAGAGTGGCGTATTGTTGGTATTTGAGTGTTGATTCTTCGGCGGGAGCAGAAATAATCAATGGGGTCCGGGCTTCATCGATTAAGATCGAATCAACTTCATCGACGATGGCGTAGTGGAGATTGCGTTGAACGACGTTTTTAATGTTGGTGGCCATGTTGTCGCGGAGGTAGTCGAAACCGAATTCGTTGTTGGTTCCGTAGGTGATGTCGCAGGCGTAGGCGGCTTGTTTGTCGGCTGGGCTTTGGCCGTGAGAGATGATTCCGACAGTGAGGCCCATAAATTCAAAAAGTCCGCGCATCCATTCGGCATCACGAGTAGCGAGGTAATCATTGACCGTTACTACGAATACTCCTTTGCCAGTAAGGGCATTGAGGTAAGCAGGCATCGTACATACAAGTGTTTTACCTTCCCCAGTTTTCATTTCGGCGATGTTTCCTTGGTGCATTACGATCCCACCGAGGAGTTGGACGTCAAAAGGAATCATGTCCCAGATTTTGGTCTCACCTCGTACTTGCCATTGTTTCCCTACAAGTCGGCGGCAAGCGTTTTTGACGAGGGCGAAAGCTTCTGGCAGGAGGTCGTCGAGGGCGCGTTGGAGTTCTTCTTTATCTTCGATGCCTTCAAGACGTGCTTTGAATTCCGCAGTTTTCTTCGGAATGTCTTCATCAGATAATTCTTTTTGAAATTTTTCTTCAAAGTCGTGAATTTGGTGAACGAGCGGCTGGATTTTTTTCAACAGGCGGGTGTTCGGATCGCCGATTACTTTGGTGATGAGTTTTTCTAACATAGGAAGCTAGGAGCTAGGAATTAGGAGGCTAGGAGTTAGGAGGCTAGGAGTTAGGGGGAGTCGCCCTTTGGACTCTTTTTAGTGTTGTGATCATTTTGTTTAGCATTTTGATTATTTCTGTTAGTAGAGAGCTTACTTTTTTGAAATTTTCTTCAGTAACATATATTAAACGGCTTGAAATCTCTAGCTGGGTTTCAAGCTCTGCGCATGAACCATAGGCTATTGAAAGGAATCTAAGGTAGTCTTTTTTTGATGATCTTTTGCGTCCTTCGGCTATATTTGAGGGGATCGATATTGCAGATCTTCTTATTTGCTGGGTAAGACAGAACTGTTCATTCTTAGGAAATTTTTGCGTGATTTTATACACTTCGATAACTAAATTCATGGCTTTCTGCCAAACAATAAGATCTTTATAGGAATTAATTTTGAATGAGGGCATATAGAGAGTTTTTTAAACCTAGCTTCCTAGCTCCTAGCATCCTAGCCTCCTTTCGAAGAATCTCCAATCATCTTCCGTCGTCCAAATTTCGGCCACAGACTTGGGGTGGGGGTTGACATTTTAAATTTGTAGCGTATAGTTTTTTCCAATTTGAATTTAATTTGTTCCAATGGTGGATATGGAGAGGGGGTTAGGGGAGTTGAAATATGATATTCAGAATCCTGAAGATCGGGAGGATTTGTTTAAGGCAATGGATGAGGCCTTTAATTTTTTGGAGAGTGAAGTTAGAGACGAAACTGTGAGGGGATTATTGGAGGATGCGGGATACGATACAGAAAAATTGGCGGAGTTGCATCAGCTGAAAGGCCATGATCCATTTGTTGGTGCGGATGATTTGGGGATGTTGTATGAGTGGGCGTCTTGGGACATGTTTGTGGCTGATCGTAAGGATGAAGGACGGATCACCGCGGCGGAATTGGTGCAGAATATTTGGATTTCGTTTGAGTCTGTGCCTAGGATTTTAGCTACTGATTATAATAGTGGAGAGGCCTTTCCGCTGATGATTAATCGGATTTCGTTTAAGTCTGAGCGAGATATTGATCGTTATCTTGTAGGAATTGCTGAAGTAGCAAGATTATTTCAATTTGAACCGCGATATCGTTTATTAACGAACTCTTTTAATTTTTTGATGGAACAATTGCGGGGGAATTTGCATTTGTTGACGCATGCTTATCATCATGATGCCTTCCGGGAGATTTTGGCGGAAGATGTTACTCGTAAAACTACTTTATTTACTCTTTTTGAGCATTTCGAGCCCAGGGGGAATTTGGTGAAAAATGTGCGGATGTTTAATCGTCTTACCAAGGGATTTGATGAAGAGCCCGGATCTTCGAGGACAGCCGTTACCAATTATTTTTTGTTGGCTAAGGGGCTGCAGCTAGGGAACGATACTTTTTTGGAGAATTCGCGGAAAAAGATATTGGGAGCTGTATTTGCGTTGCGAAACTTGAAGGCTTCTCACCAGGCTTTTGTCGAAAATGAAAGTGATTTGTTGCAGGCCTATTTGAGAGGTCATCCTTATTCGGAGCTTTGTTCGATTTTTGCGGAATTGAAGGGGGATGTGGATTTAGAACATTCGAGTTTCAAAGCTTTTGCGAATACTTTTCCTGATTATAGTGCGGATATTGCTCGGGCGTGGGTGTGGTTGGCAAAGAAGTATGGGAAGGCTGTGCCGGCTGAATTTGATGTTGAGGTCGATGAGTTGGTAGATCCGTTTCAGGAGGAAGGCGATATCGCTAAACTGGAAGATATTTATTTGGTGGCGATTGATGAATTGGAGGCGGGGCATATTATGCATCAGTTTTTGGGAGCTGAAGATTTTATTGTGGCCGAAACTAGTGCCATTAATAGTGCTTCTGATCTTGGGGTTGATGGGGCGAGAGCTATATTTGATCAGACTTCGTCTAGAAATCATCTTTTGGAGGCTGGTTTTCGGGAGAAAGATTTGGGTGTTTATCATGCTCTTTATGCTACTACGGTCTCAGGTGTATTGGATCGGCAGGATTTGTCGGATTATTTTTGCACAGTTAGGGATCAAGATCTTTCGGGGTATGTTTTAGGGGATTTTTTGACGGCATATATTGGGCATTCCGAGTTTAAGAATACTTTTGAAGGTGTCCTGAGCGAAGATGATAAAAACATCGAGTATTTATGTAGCGCATTTAGAAATAACGCTACTAATTCGATTGGGCATTTTGCGATGCATTTATTGGGGGAAATTGTTTTTAAGAAAAATGATCGGCGCAGAATTGAAATGGTTTTAACCGAGATTTTTGATGAGTCGACTTATAGCAATGCACCTTCTTGTACGCCGTTGTTTGCCTTTTTGGCTTATGTACCAAAACTTGATCAAGCGATGTTGGATTTTGTGACTGAGTGTTTATTGAAAAAGGCGTTTTTGTGGCAGCCTGAGCGGATAGATTTTGTTGGAAATGATTTTAAGGGTTCTGGATTTTCATTTGTGCCAGCTATTTTTCCATTTCAATTATTGGATATGTTCGGATATGAAAATGTGATTAGGGTGGCGCAAAAGATGGTGGACCCAAAAGGGCATTCAGAGGAATTGGGGGCTGTGATTGAAGATTATGATTGGGATGATGGTGAGATGGAGGCTAAATTTGAGGAAATTAAGAAAGGGACATTTTCTCCGATGAGGATTTATGATGGTGTTTATGTTGATTTAGGAGATGAGATTCAGGCTAAGCTTTATCCGATTCGAAAGAAGCATGATCCTGGTTTTTGGAATATGGATTTGCGGCGTTGTCGAATTTTTGAGGATGGACCCCGTGTTGAGCGGATGAGATTTAGGTTTGCTGATGGAGAGGTCTATGCGAGAGACCATGACGATCAGATTTCAAAAGATTTGTTGGCAAAGGTTCGTGGGCTGGGGATTGATTTGGCGCATAAGGCTTTGACCCGTCAGCAAGCGAGAAAAACAGAGAAAGATCAGAAGAGATTAGAGAGAAATTTTGTGGCAGCTGGTGATGGAGCTCCTGAGAAAGTGATTAAAGAGGAGATCAAGGAAGCTTTGAAACCTTTGCTGGTTACCACGGAAAAACCAAGTACCATTGATTTTACTGAACCGGTGCAGATTGCTTATGCGGGCAGGAAAAAAGAAGTTAAGTCTGTGTTGTCGGAGAATGAAAAACGGGTTGCTGCTTTGTTGAAGGGGGCGTCTTTGAGGGAGATTGATGATGAGGTGATTGTGTTTAAGCGGATTGATGATGGGGAAAGTGTGCCGCAGTATCGTCAGCTTTCGAAGGTTGAAGTGGCGGCTCAGATTGAAAATGGGACCTTTGCCTCGCCGGATGAGAATTTATTGATTCCGATCGAGCCTCATTACGCTCGCAAAACTGGTGTGCAAGAGCGACGTCCTGGAAGAACAAAGGCAAATCCAAATGTTTGGGCGGTGGCGCAAAATACCCAGTCGTCGGAAGATCGCCGGGCGTTTGAGTCGCATTTAGATTGGGGTCTACCAAAAGTGAGTGATGTGGTGCCGCGAAGTGGTGCGCTTTTGAGAGTAAAGGAGCCATTGGGCGTGCAATATGAAAATGGAATTGATATTGCTGATTTAATTGCGATCACCAAAGGAGTGCCGCGGATGGATGGTAGTCCTTCCTGGGAAAAGGATGGTCAGCAAGTTGATTTTGGCGAGGAATATAGGGCGGCGCAAGCTACTGCTTTTGATCGTGATATCAGCGCTTGTGAGCTAAGAATTGCTGAATTGCAATCGATTGAGTTGCGGTCTTTTATTGCTGATAAACGGGAAGCTTTGATGCAGGAAATTATTAGGCTGCGAGCCCGTGAAATTGAGGTTCGGGAATTGGTAGAAATTGATAAAAATGATTCTAATCAATTGGAGAAAGTGGATGATAAAGTTTTGAAGGCGCGGGCAGAGATGTTTAAAGAAATGTTGTTAGTGATTGCTGAGAGGCTTGGTGATTTGAGTGAAAGTGCTGGTGAAGATGCGGTTGTTTCGGAGTTGGGAGCGGAATTGATGTACTTTAATTTGTTGAATCAGATTCCTCAGTCGATTCAGACTCGAGCTGATTTAGAGGCATTTGTGGCGCAAAAGGAAGCTGAGAGAGAGGCCGTATTGAGTGAAGTGAATGATGAATTTAGAGAAGCACAGGAGCTTTTGAGAGATGAAGCGGGCAATATATATGAGGATTATTTTGTGCCGTTGTATCGAGAAAAAGTTCAGCCGTTGGATCGGGATTTAGAAGATGTGAAGTTTTTGTTTGAAGCTTTTGATTACTGCGAACAGCTGCGGCAAGAGCAGATTGCTGGATTCGAAGATGAGAGGCAGAAATTGGTAGCGGAAAAGGCGATGGTGCTAGAGCAGCTGGAACAGATGTTTACGCAGTCGCAAATTTGTAGTTATACCTATACTGATAAAGAAACTCAGGAGCGGAGGACGAAAACCTGGGGAGAGATTCGATTGCCTTGGGAGACGAATATGAGTTTTGTGAATCCACAAGTGAAAGCTGTGGCAACTTTGGCAGCGGAATTGGAGGTGGCTGGAGTTGACACTGTTTGAAGCAGAATAATTTAAATTTAAAATTTTATATGACTGGGAGAAAAATTGATCAACATTGGGCCGACGAAGAGGATAATGAACTTGCTGATTCAACGCCAGAAGGTGTCGTGGTGCATGAGGATGGTACAAGGCAGTGGGTTGAAGGTGATGAGGTGGTTTATGAAATGCCAGAAGATTTGACTCGTGATTTTGAGAATAATTGGAAGACGCAATACACTGTTGATTTGTTAGAGGCGAATCCTGGAGATCCGTTTGTGTTGTTTAATAAAGGTGAGATTCCTCATATTTATTATGTGGGGGAGGATTTTGAGTCTCAGTCTTTTTTGGGGGCGATGATGAAGAATAATCTTTTGTCTGCTACGAAAGAGGGAATCTTGGAGTTGTTTGAGAGGTTAAAGGAATGGAAAGAATCTGGGGTAGATCCTATTAGGTTTCAGTATGTGATGGAGTATTGGTTGCTGAGATTGAGACAGTTGCATGCTGGTGATATCGGGTTGATGATGAAAGTATATTCAGATTTTTTTAGAGAAGGTCGTTCCAAGAAATCGGTGTTGAATTATTATGAGCCTAATGGGAACTTTGAGGAATCGATAAAGGTGATTAGAGAGAGGTGTTTTGATTTTAGTTTGTTGCTTCCGGATTATTTTTTTAAGTCTGATATTCGTGGTGATGGATTTTGGACGGTATTTGCTTTTGCTGAAGTTTTGTCTCACCCGGATGATTTTAAGCGTTCTTTAGAGAGTGTTGGGGAAATTGAGCGGGAGGATCCTTTTTTGTTTAAAGGGAATCATCCTTTATTGCTTTTCGTTAATTTGTTTCAGAGGGAGGGTATTGATGCTTATTTAGCAAATGGGTTGGAGGAAAAAGATTTTCAGGGTGATAGTCATGATTCTCAGACTTATCATGATGAAATTGAGGCGAAAATTGCGGAGAGTAGGAATTATCAGCTTTTTTCGGTTTATAAAACTGAATTAAAAGCGGTAATTGAGGATTGTAAGAGGTTTAAGGAAATGATGGAGGACTTTTTTGGTGGTGAGGATTTTGATTTTTCTCGTGATGATTTTCGGGATTACTTTTTAGAGCAGAAGGAAGAATTTGGGAATGTGCTTGGAGTGAATTGGGATTTGTATTTTGGGGTTTTGTGTAAGATTTTTAAAAATGATTCAAATGGAAGT
Organism: uncultured Candidatus Peribacteria bacterium; assembly: GCA_964350285.1. Classification (GTDB taxonomy): domain Bacteria; phylum Patescibacteriota; class Gracilibacteria; order UBA1369; family CAYGJQ01; genus CAYGJQ01. The sequence continues at coordinate 7,137 of CAYGJQ010000042.1, forward strand.
GTGAAGGAAGGTGGGGCTCAAGAGGTGGTGAATGATCTGTTGAAACGGCATGAGATTTTGAGACGGGTAAGGGGAGTGAAGAAGGGGCTTACAAATTTGGTGGATGGCGAGGTGTCATCGAAAAAGCAAAATTTGCGAGCTCGTCTGGTAAGTGAATATATGGGAGAAGAATCTTTAATGGCTGATAATCGAATTCAGAAGTATGAATTGGGCTATTTGGCGGTTCAGGAAATGATGGAGATGTTGAGTTTTGTTTCTCCTCAAAAAGTGAAGGATGTTGTGGATGAATTTTTGGATTTGTATGTGGAGTCTGATCCACAAGGTTTTACTTTTTGTCAGTTTGCAGAGTTTCTTGTAGCTGATGAGGATTTGAGTCCTGGATTGCGGCGTATTTTTAAAGATAAAATGTCTAAAGATGCAGCTTTTTTGGAAAAGATTTGTTTGTTTATCAGTTCGAATAACCCCATGTCTGCGGCTTTAGCTTGTAATTTGTTGGGCGAATGGGTGGGGAGGAAGAGGGATCGATTGGCTCGAGTGATTGAGCAGATGCTGCCTAATATGGAGGCCTTTGCAGATGAGTTGAATGCTAAAAGGTTGGTGGTGTTGGGAATGTTTTTGAAAGATGAAATGTTGGGAGTTTTGAAGCAAACTTTGTTGCAGCGAAAAGATGTTTGGCAGCAGGTTTTGAATCATTTGGGATTTTATGGGTTTGATGATTATTCTTCTCGAAGTGATGTGAGGGTGAATTTTCCAGCATTAAATATATTTAAAGAGGAAGAGTTGGTTGGTATGGCGGGGGAAGAGTTGGGGTATAGACGTTTGTCGCAGCAATTTAAGGCTGAGTTAGGAGGGGTGAAGGTGCCTAGTGATTTTGATGAGAATTGGGCGGTCAAAGAGATTATGACCAAGACTACAATGACTTTTTCGGATGCCAATGATGTGCGGAGAATTCCGATGGAGGAAGAAGTTTGGCCTCATTCATTAAGAAAGTCTTTAACCGTTACTCTTGAGCCTGGTGAGTCAATGAAATTGGGGGAATGGACGATGAAATTGCGGCTTTTTGCTGAAAAAGAGGAGGAGGAAGTTCATCATGAATTGTTGGAGTTGAAATTTCGAAAAGGTGGGGCGGAGATGGAAATCGAGGAAAAGCGTCACACGAAATTTAAATCGAAATTTGTAGAGAATATTAGAAAACTTGGAGTTTATTTGGCTCATAAATATTTGTTTGTGCGTCAACAAGAAGGATCCGAACCGAAAGTATTTATGGATGCTTTTGGGGATCAGATAGATGAAGTTTTAAATGCTGAGGCTGACAATAGGGAAGGAGTTTCTGAACAGGAACAGGAGCCGTTGAATTTGATTGATTTAGTGGCGCATGGAAAAGTGAATAAGCAAATACGTTTGTCGCGGCCGCGGGATGATAAGCCGATTGTGGTGGATTTTACAAAGGAAGTGAAGATGGCGAATAAGGAGTTTTCACGGAAAATGATGGCTTTGTATAAAGGAACTCGTGCAAAATTGAAAAGTTTTGCAGCAGGAAAGGAAGTTGATGGAGATATTGTTTTGTATCGGAAAATCCCAATGATGCTTTCTGATGGTGATCTGGTGGAAGTGGCTACAGACAAAGTGAAATTTATGGGAGATCGAGTGCGTTTGATTCCGAAGAAGCTATCTGCAGATGAAGTGTCAGAAATTTTAGAAGGTGATGATGTCTGGGAAAAAGAAGATGTGTTTGTAATGAAAAAATCTTGTTTTGTGAGGAATGCGGGTTATCGAAAATCTTCGCCGAAGTCTGTAGGCGATTTAGGTTTGGGATTGGTGACTGCAAGTGTGGGGACGGAGTTTGCTGAGATGGCTTTTAACTTGCATCAAGATGCTGATGGTTTGCCTCCGTTGAGTGATTTTCGAGGGAGTATCCCGGGAACGATGAAAATGAAGGAGGCTTTGTCTTCAGTGGAACTGAAGGATGGGGAGTATCAGTTTTCTCCGGAGGTAGAGATTGCGGCGCGATTTAAAGGGCTAATGTGGCGAAATGGTAAAGAGGATTCTGGGGCTGCTGAATTGCTTCAAGGAGCGAAGAATTTGGTGGAAAGATCACAACTTCTAATTGCAAGATTTAACGACTTAATATCAACGATAGCAGTGGCTGAAGCGGGTGTTTTGAATTCAGATATTCAAAAGTTGGTTAGGTTTTTTTGGGAGCAGCCGGAGTATTTAGGCTTGGGAAGAGTCTTGATGTATTTGCAAAGATTTGTGGGAGATGAGGCGGAGGTGATGAAAGTTGAAAACGTGGAAGAGTTGAAGATTTATTTTGTGAGTTTAATGACGGATATTATTGCTGATCAAAATAGATTTATTCGTGAGTTTTCATTGCAAATTGCTGATTCATTTGAAGAGAAGACTAATGAGATTTTGGAAGAGGAAACAGTGGAGCTTCGGGAGAGAATTTCGAAGTTTGAGTCTATGAGTGAAGTAGAGTTTCGAGCCTGGTTTATGGCTAGTGATCGTGGCGAGGAAATTGTTTCTCTGATAGAAGATTTGCAAATAAGAGAAGCAGAGTTGAATCGAAAAATTGATATGCTCAATGAAGGTGGGGTGGATGGAAGAAAAGCAGATATAGGAGAGCGAGTTGAGCGACTAGAGGAAGTGATTGAGGAGTTGGATGAGCTGATTGATAATGAGTATGAAGACTATATTTTGTTGAGGAACGGTGTGGATATATTGGATGAGATGGAATTTGCAGAGTCTGTGGAGGGGCAATTTGCTTTATTTGAGAATGTAGTGAGGGATTATGAGGTTCAGTTGAGAGAGATGTATCAAGGGAAGCAGACTTGGAATTATATTGTGAGAATTCAGAAGGGGAATGTGAATTTGAAGGAATTTCAGAAGAAGTATTTGCCAATTATTGATGAGGTTTTGGGTGATCTTAAGGAGTATTGTATGGGGAAAATGGATGGTGCTTTTCAAGAAGTGCATGCGTGGAGGATGGAAAAGCAGGCAGCGAAGAATCAAATTCGGAAATTGAATAAGGATTGGGAGCTGTTGGCTGCAGCGAATTCAGTGCCATTGCGGGTGAAATCATTGCAAGAGGAAGTGGATAATTGTCGGTCTCAAGCGAGAGCGTTTAGGAAGGCATTGAGATTAAATAAAGAGCGAGTTGAGAGTTTTAAGTTGATGGATAATGAAGGAGTAAAGTTTGAGCAGGAGAAAATGGTGGAAAATTTGCGGGGAGAGTTGAATGAGAAAGAGTCAATGCTTGGTGAATTACCTTCATTGGTAGATCAAATGATGGAAAATACTGGTTTGGATCTAATGTTTGAGGAAGGAGGAGCAGATTCGCCGGACGGAGTGAGACAATTGGTTGCGGCTCGTTTGAGGACTTTGTTTTTGGTGAATAAGGCTAGTACCTTTGTTTCTGGGAGTTTCCAGAGCTTGAAGGAGTTTAAGGAGGAGTTGGAGGTGGATTAGTTATCAGTGGTATTGGCCTCTTAAGTTTAGTGGTGTTATTGGATGTTGGTAGGTTGAGGTTGTTCGAGGGATGAAAGATAGTCCTACTCCTGATACCGTTGAAACGGAACGGCAAGCGTCTTGATCAGGATCTTGATGTCCATCCAAAGAGTCCAGTTTTCGATGTAGTAGCGGTCGAGGCGGATTTCTTCTTCGAAGTCGAGGTCGGAGCGGCCGGAGATTTGGGCTAATCCGGTGATGCCGGGTTTGATGTTGAAAACGAAACGGTGGTGTTTGTGGTATTTTTCTACTTCTTCTGGCAGATGAGCACGGGGGCCAACGAGACTCATGTCACCGATGAGGACACTCCAAAATTGTGGAAGTTCGTCGAGACTGGATTTGCGGAGGAAACGGCCGAGTTTGGTAACGCGGGGGTCGTTTTTGATTTTTACTAGTGGGCTGCCTTTGCGGAGATCTTGATCGGCGAGTTCGGTGTAGCGGAGATTGTCGGTGCCGGGTTTCATGGTGCGGAATTTGTAGAAGCGGAAGGGGGTGCCGAATTGGCCGATGCGTTTTACCGGTGATCCATCGTCTTTGCGGCAAAAGAGGATCGGGCCTTTGGAATCAATTTTGATCAGGAGTGAAATGATGGCCATTGGAATGGCAAAAAGAATCAGGCCAACAGTGGCGCCAAAGATGTCGAAGGCGCGTTTGATGATGCGATGCCAGCCGTCTAATGGAGTGGCTTTTAGTTTAATTAATGGGATGCCGCCGGGAGTTTCGATATCGATGTTGGTGCGTTGGACTTCGAGAGTTGAGGGGACGAAGTTGTATTGGATGTGGTTTACTTGGCAGAAATCGACGATGTGAAGCGATTCGATTTGTTTGAGTTCTGAATTGGTTTGGATTACTTCTTCGATCTGGTGTTTTTTGATAATGCGGTTGAGGTCGTTGATTGATCCGAGGTATTTGATTTGGGACTTTTGATGGTTGTCCTTATCGACAACACCAGCGATTTTGTAGCAATGTTCTTTTTCAAATTGATTAATCAAATCATCGGTAAGGAGGTTGTTGCCGATGAAAAGGATGCGACGTTGGCCGTAGCCGAGTTTGAGGAAATGGCGTTGGATTTTGTTGATGACAATACGTCCGAAGGATACGAATACGATGCTGAGTACGGAGCTGTAGATGAGGACGAGGCGCGAGAAGGGAAATTCGCGTTTGAAGAAGAAGTAGGTGATGATGAAGAGGAGCCAGATGAAACAGAGTGAAATTACTTTGGTGATTTCTTTGCTCAATGATGATTTCGAGCGAATGGCGTACATTTTGTTGATGGCAAACATAATTACTAAAACTACGCAGGCTTTGCTGATTGATATCACATAGTCGTCGAAAGGTTGGAAGAGCTCGAGATTGAGTGGGAGATTTACGCCGGGAATCAAATCGGTGATGGTGCGGAGGCGGTAGCTGGCAATAAAAGCAAACATCGCCATCGATACATCAACTG
>CAYGJQ010000042.1:12100-14906 GCA_964350285.1 uncultured Candidatus Peribacteria bacterium
GGATACGGAGGATGCCGAAGATGATTTCTGATTTTTTCAATTGCTATGAGGTTAAGTAGAGTCAAACGGAGCTGCGGTGAAGTCAAAGTGTTACGGGAAATTAGTCACAGCTTCGCTTACGTCCAGAGCCGCATGCGGCTCTGGACTGAAAATCAATCTCATGAGATTGATTTTTGTTTCCAATAATTTCCCTTAAACACTTTGCCTCCCCCACAGCTCTTGTTAGTCAATGAATTTAGTACGAGAAAATGATCATAAGCCGAGTTCTGTCTAGGTGATCATCTATCTAGGCTTTACCTCGCGATAAAGCTCATGCGGTGGGAGAAATGGGCCTTTGGGATCAGGCGGATCCAAATCTTCCATCCCACCTTGCACCGGATAGGGTTTGCCGGGGTTTCAACGTTACCGTTGATCCTCCTGCTGAGCAGGACTTTTCACCTTTCTCCGTTCTTCACTCCAATCGGGGCCTCGAGGGGGCTTGTCCTTCGAAGCTCCGAAGGAGCGAAGAATGGATAGTATTGTCTCTGTGGCACTTTCCATGCCCATTGCATTGCTGCACGGACTGCTCCCGTTAGGAGCTATCCCATCCCATGGTGCTCGGACTTTCCTTACTTCGTCGCCGAGGCTATGAAGCACGATCACTCACATTTTCTCGTGTGGCCATTATAGGTGAAGTTGTCCTTTTGACAAGTGATGTTTTTGGTTGTTTAACGGGGTAAAATCGCAATATTGACATTTTTGTGATTTTAGGTATAATGTCGGACCTAAAAAAGATTATCTCTTTCTATGTCGGAGTTAGATCAGTTGGATCAAAATTGGGATGAGCTGGAGGAAGCTGTGGAAACAGACTATGCTGCGGAGTTGCAGCTTGAAGGTGATGAGATGGATATTGAGGGAATTGATCTAAATGCGGAGCCGTTTCAAGTGATGGAGTTTATCCGTGGTTTGTTGGCTAATCCGTTGTTTGCTGGTTTGGCTTTTACGGTTTTGTTGGCAAGTGGCTGTAATACTGGCCATGTTCGTACTGGGGTAAAAAAAACGGGGGTTGTGCAGAAGTTGCCGCCGAAGAAGAGTCCGGCGGATGCTCCGAAACAGACGATTATTAAGCAAGAAGTGATTTTGCCGTGTAAGGCGAATAGTCCATTTGCAAAAGGTTTGAGTAAGGAACAGGTAAGAGAGCAGCGAATTGATCGGGTGAAATGTATTTTTCGAGAAATAACCAAGCCAACGCCTAAAAATGCAACTGTAGTGCAGAAAGAGGGGATTTATCAGAAGCGACGGGTGTTGATGGAAGAAGTAGTGAAGGGGGGAAATACAATGTTGTATGCAATGATGGCGCTTCATGGTGAGCAAAGTGGTTTCCCGAAGGAGTTTGTTCACGATGAGCTTGAAAAGATGAAAGGGGAATTTATTCAATATGTGAAAAGTACTTTGGCTAGTTTTGCCCCTTATCCGAATACCTATCAGGAGGCAAAGAAAAAAGGGACTTACTCGAAGCGATATATGATGGGGAAGTATGTGAATGAGGTGGTTGATCATACTGATCGAGAGATGAGCTTGAAGATGCAGTATGGGGGGATGAAGTATATTCAGCAGAATATGTTGTTTGCGATGTTGGCTCATTTTATGCGGAATAAGTTTGCGAATGGCTATGATCATATTGCGGCAACGCATCCGCATGAGTTGTTTATGCGATTGAAGTTGGATAAGGATGGTGATGTGGATGGGGTGATTAAATATCAGTCCAATCAGAAACGTCGTTCGCGTTGTGCGCCGATTATTTTTCTTTCTTTGGATTTGTTGAATGCGGCTGGGGCTTATTTGAAAGCTAATAAGTCTGCTTTGAATGGTGGAATAAATGTAAGTTCTTCTTTGAGTTCATTAGCGATGTCGGATATTTCACCGGGAGGTGCTTTTACTTCTTTGCCGATTGATCATGTGGGATTGATTAATAAAGCTGATGTCTTTTATGAAGGGACGCGGATTAGTAATGGTACTCGGGCTCGTCAATTGATGGCGCGAAAGACTTTGGTGAAGGAGGGAAAGCTAGGGAGGAATCAGACGGCGATTCCGGCAAAGCTAGGGATGGGGGCGATTTTACACTTGGATATTGGAACGATGCGATTGATGAATAAAACGGCACCAACTAAAGGTGATATTTTAAAAACTTTGCAGGATTATAAGATTGCGGAGTCTTTTATGGGAGTAGGTAATGGTAGTAAATTTGCGGCTCAGCAACCGCCAACCTTGATGAATAACATGGGGTTGCTCTATCAGAAGTTAGGTAAGTCGGACAAAGCTCGAAAGTATTATCAAAAGGCTTTGAAGGTAAATCCAAATGCTTATTTTAGTCCGATGAGTGGTTTGGCAAATGTTGAACTTTCCGTTGGTCATAATGACCAAGCGATTGAATTATCGAAATCATTGTTGAAGAGAATTAAGAGTGATTTTAAGAGTAAAAAAGGGATTTATCGTAACAGTGAAATTCGCCAAGGGATGAAACAGTCTTATGTGCAGGCATTAATCACTATGGCTCAAGCCTATAAAGGGAAAGCGGATGGTGAAACCAATAAACGTTTGGTCCGGAGATATATGCGGTCGGCGCGGAGGTCTTTGCGAAGGGCTGATAGTTATATCGTAATTAATCAAACAAGAGATCCAAATCATGCTTTTGTAAATTATCTTTATGGTAAATACAGTGTTAAGAGTGGAGCGAAGTGTGGATCCGGATTGCGGGCTTTCAAGCAGGCTTATGGTTTATCACATAAAGAGTCTGAACAAAGACGAGCGGTGTTTCGTGATGCTT
>CAYGJQ010000043.1:0-14611 GCA_964350285.1 uncultured Candidatus Peribacteria bacterium
TCGGTGGTGGGTTCGTCGGTATCGGGGCCGGCGTCTGTGGGGTTTGGTTCGTCGGGTGGGACGGGTTCGGGGCTTGGTTCTTTCGGGGGCGGTTCGGTGTTGCAGTTTTTGGTGGAGATGTTGCAAACCAGTTTGCCTTCTTTGCAAATCAAGATTCCGTCTTGGAGACAGTTGGGGATTGAGCATTTTTGCTCTTCCAAATTGTCTACTTTGCCGTCACAGTCGTCGTCTTTTCCGTTGCACTTTTCGGGTTTGGGGGTGGTGTCGGAACATTTTTCCCATTTGCCGTCGGTGCAGGTTTGTTTGCCGGCGCGGCAGACGCCTTGTTGGTCTGTTCCTTCTGGTCCGGTGTAGCAGAATCTGGTTTCGCCATCTTTGCATGGGGCGGAATCGGTTTGTGATCCCGCATCGGCTTTTGTCTCTCCATCGTTTAATGGGGGAGGGACGGTGCCGCATTGGCAGCCAGCGATGGTCAGTAGAAAAAGGCCAACGATCAAGAACAGTCGAGTGAAAGAACTCATTTCTTTCTCCTTCTTGGTGTTGAGTGGTGATTTGGGTTTCTATCTTTTTTAACGCAGTGTCAAAGAACGAAGCGAGTTAACCGAGCATTTTTTGAAATCGGAGTAGCGGTTAACTCGCGTGCGTCTATTAAAGGGTGTTTTGCGGGTTTGTCAACTGTGGAAGGTTGTTGATTAGATGTATTTAGATTTAATTTTGATGATTTTGATGATGTTTTCTTTGTCGCCTAACTCACTGTCGGTGCCGTGTTCAGAGATGATTAGGTTAGCAATTTTTTCTAATCCATAAGCTTCAAGGATGAATTCGTAGCCATCTTTGGTGAATCTGCACGTGCCATCGAAGAGCATTTCTTCGACGAATTCTGTGATAGTTTTTTGATCAAGAAAATCTTGGAGGTAGAAGTTAGATTTGATGTTTTGGGGAGGCGAATAATCTAATCTTCCGAGGAGTTTTTCTTGGAATTTGAGATGCTGGTTCATTGAGATGAAGTTTACTTTTTAGATTTTTCTTTGATTCGGTTGGAGTAGGTTTCTTTGAGGGATGCATCATTAACTTTGTTGTAACTTCTGATGTTGTCGTGAGAGTCGGTAATTACTCGGAGATTACTGTCAGAGTTGTAATATACGGTGTCTCCTCCTTCTCTAAAGATATGGTTTGAGGCATCTTCAGTGAAGTCATCGATGAAGTTGTTGGCTTGATGGTAATAGTCTTCAAGGTTGTCGGCTCCAACATTGTTGCGATGTTTTTCGAAGTGCCCAACAAGGTTTGCAAGTGGGTCTCTCGCTGTTCCTTCCGTCCAAACTCTTCTGTTCTGTTTAAAGAAGATGTTTTTTGAGAAAGTTGTAGCGATTTGAGTTATAGGTTTATATGTCTTGTCGGCAATTTTGTTGAAATAGTTCAAAATTCTGTAAGCTTTGGGGCCGTGTTTAACAAGTCCAGGAGTTGGCACAGGGAGTGCGGTACCCAAGATATCAAATGCCATCCACCCGAAAGTTCCTAATCCTGGATTGAGGTAGACATCTCTAGCTGAGAGGGCAAGGGAGATGATATCTAGAGCTGTTTCGAAGTACTCACCATTAGGATCGATATATTTGATCGGATTGTTTCTCGCGTAGGCGTATTCGTTTAAACCTTGAGGGTCGAGGAGCTTTTCTTGTTCGGTAGTGATCCTCAACTGCAACGGATCTACTGAGATGAATCTACCTTGGGTTGGGGAGTAGTAGCGGGCTTCGTAATAGTAGAGGCCGGTTTCGGGGTCTTCTTCTTTGCCGGTGAATTTGTATTTGGACTTTGTGGTGCCGGCTTTGGTGTTTTGGATGCGAGTAGATCCGTATGGGAAGTAGTCATTTTCTTCTACGATGTTGCCCGATGTGTCGGTGACGGCGGCGGTGGAACCGAGGTGGTCGGGGTGGTTGAAAGTAATAATGGTAGTGCCTTGAGCGTCGATTTCAGCTTTGGCGATTTGGCGGTTTAAGGCCTGGATGAAGTTGGTTTTGGTGGTGGCGTTATTGACGGTGTTTTCTTCGGAGTGGGGGTTGATGTAGGTAGTGGCGCTGGAGGGGGATTTTTTGTGGGTGCGGATTCCTTGGGCGTTGTAGGTGAATTGGGCGAGGGATTTGTTGTTTTCTTTTACTTCGCTGAGTTCGTTTTTGTAGTTGAAGATGTATTCTTTGCTGCCTTCTTTGGTGGTGTTTCCGTTTTTATCGTATTCGAGTTTAGTGGTGCCGTATTCGGTAAGGGAACTGGGTAAAGCGTTGGTAGTTTGGTCGTAGAAGTAGGTGTTCCCGTCTTTTTCGTCGATGTTGCCGAGAGGGTCGTATTTGTAGGTTTTGGCGTAGAGGGTGGTGTTTGATTTGTCGGTGGCGACGGCAGAGAGTAGGCGGTAGAGGCCGTCGTAGGTGAATGATTTATTGGCGGCATTTTGAGCTGAGCTCGTGTCGTTGAGGGTTTTGATGTTTCCGACTTTGTCGTAGGTGTAATTGAGGTTTTGGAAGTTGCCGGCGTTGGTGCTGGAAGTGGTGACGTTTTTTAGGAGGTTGTTCCAGTTTGGTTCGTAAGTGTAGGTGCTGGAGACGCCATTGCCGTAGGTGATTTTGGTGATTTTGCCGGCAGCGTTGCGTTCGATTGCGTCGATGATTTTGGTGGTGCCGGAATTATTGGTATAGGTGATTTGGTTGAGTTGCTGGTCGGCTGCGTATGAGTAGTCGGATTTGTCGAAGTTGGGGTAGGTGATTGATTTCAGGCGGCCAAGGGTGTCGTAGTTGTAGCTGGTGGTGTGGGTTTTGTTTTGGATTTTGGTTTTTTCCGAAGTGGTTTGGCCTAAATTGTTGTAGGTGTACTCAGTGGAGTCGCCGTTGGCGAGAGTTACTTTGCTGACTTTGCCTACTTGGTTGGTAGATTTGTCGTATTCGAAAGTGATTTCGTTGGCGGTGGTTTTGGTGTGGTTTTCGGTGAGGGGACGATTTAGTTGGTCGTAAGTATTGGTGATGGTTTCACCGTTTGGGGTGGTGGTGGAAGTGATGTTGCCGTTTTGATCGTGAGCGTAGCTGTAGTAGCGCGGTGATTGGCTGGCAGAGTAAAGAAGCGATTGTTTGGTGAGGCGGCCGAGGCTGTCGTAGGTGAAGTCGCGTTTGTCGCCGTAGTGATTGGTGATGTTTTTTAGTTGGCCAAGTGGTGTGTAATCGTGAGTAGTGAGGTAGGTTTCGCCTTGGTTGAATTCGTAGATTTGAATTGGTCGATTGAAGATGTCGTAAACTACTGATTTTTTGTTGTTTTCTGGGTCAGTGATTGTTGTTTGGTCTGGTTCGTAGCTGGATTTGGTAGTGCCGAGTGGAGTTTGTACTTCAGTAATTCTTCCGAGGGCGTCGTATTTATTGTCGATGCCGAACTGGTTCCAAGTTGGAGTAGTGTAGCCAGCTCCGTTTTCGGTAGTTGGGTCGAGGATGCGGGTTGGTTGATTTTTACTGTTGAGTTTGGTGTTGCTGATATTGTATTTGCCGTTGGCGTCTTGAGTGCGGATTTGAATTGGGTTACCGAAGCCGTCGTAGTAGGTGTAACTGTTGTGGGTGCCGCTAGTGTTGAGTAGAGGTACTGCGGTGTGAGTGAAACTTGGGAAGCGGGATTCGTTGTGAGTAATGGTGTTGATGTCGATGAGCGTTGATTTGCTGCCTGTGGCTTGAGTCGAACGGATTTTAGTAAGGCGGCCGAATGGATCGTATTGGTTTTCTTTAATTTCCTGGTTGAGGCCAGTGTATTTTTTTACTTGGCCAGTGATTGGCTCGTATTCAACTTTGATTGATTGGTTTTTGGCGTTGGTGATGGTGGCTGGGAATTGGCCTGTTGAGTTGTAAGTGATTTTGGTGATGTGGCCGCGGGGATTTTTAAGAGCGGTGGCGTTGCCGTATTGGTCGTAGCTGGTTTCTTTGGTGAGGTATTGGCCGCTAACGTCGTGGTATTCTTCGGTTTTGGTGGTTAGGCCTTTGGTGACTTTGCTGAGGGCTTGATTGTCGTAGTAGAAGCGGGTTTTTTGGAGTTGCTGATTTTGGTGGTCGGTAGTAGTGATTTGGTATGGTTGGCCGTGGAGGTAGGTTGATCCGGTGGCGGTGGCGTAATCGTAAGTTGTTTTGATGGAGTCTTGTTCGACATCAGAGAAATTTCCGGCATCGTCGGCATCGACAAGACCGTGGTTGGTTTCTTTGGTAATGTTTCCGTTGTGGTTGTATTCGTATGATTTGGCAGCTGCGGGTCCTGAGGGGAAACCGTTAAGACGGAAAGTTACTTCGTGTTTTAGGTAGGGGTGATAACGATTGTTGCCGAGGTCTTTGTGATCCCAGTGTTGGATGGTTTTTTGGAATAATTGGTGGCCGGAATAAACCGGATGTTCACCCCAGACTTCGATGCGATATGGGGTGCCAATTTTAGAGAAGTGGTCGCGGAATTCACCTTTGTGGTAGCCGTCTTCTCCGCCTCCTTGGTGATAGAAGGTTTTAGTGATTACGCCTTCGGGATCGGTTTTTTGAACTTCGTGGAAACCGCCGTAAGCACGATGGTCGGCTTGTTGCCAAGAAGTGGCGGCGTTTTTGTATTGATATTGAGTAGTAAAGGTTTGGCCAATTTTGTTGTCGAGAATTACTTTGGTGGCGAGGTAGCGGTTGCGAGAAGTTGGGTTGAGGTAGGCTCCACTGGTTGGGTAGGCGGAACGGGTGTATTCGAATTTGAGAGTGCCGCCGCGCGGATAGGTGACTTGTTCGAGGAGGCCAGCTGGGCCGGATTGGTTTTCGTAGACGTAATTGTGGGAAACGAGATCGTCGCTGAAGTCGCCGTCGGAGTCGAGGGGTTGGAGGGTGTCGTGGAAATCTTGAGGAAGAGTGAGGTTGCTGCTGAGAGTGTATTTTTGTCCGTTGTTGATGAAAACTTGTTTCCCGAGGGCGGCGTCGGCGAGAGAATCGCCGTTAGCGTCGAAGGCGCGGAGGGTGCGGTTGTTGATATTGCTGCCGCTAAATGGATCGGAAGAGGTATTGTTTTTGGTGATCCATTTGGTGCCGGCGTTGAGATGGATTTGATTGTTGGCTAGCATGTCGGTGAGACCATCACCGTTGACGTCGACGGTGTAGAGGATAGAGTTGGCGAGGTTGGCGGCTGGTTCGCTGGAGAGTGGGCGTGATCCGTCGAAGCCATTACGTCCGTTGTTGAAATAGGTTTTTCCTGAGGAGATGACAATATCTGGGAGGCCGTCGGCGTTCATGTCGACCCAGCGGACTTGTTTGTAAGAAAGGTTTGTGTAGTCGGTTGGTAGTGTCCATTCGCTTGATTTTTGCCATGATCCTTGATGGTCACTGAGGAAAATTCCATGGCCGCGGAGGGCGAAATCGTTGAAGCCGTCACCGTTGATGTCGGACCATTGAATGTCTTTGGTGAAGTTTGTGAAATAAACAGTTGGAAGATTCCATGGTTGGGGGTTTTTGTCCCATTGGCCGTTCCCGCGGTTGATGAAAATGTCGCCAGTGCCGGGGTAATTATTGGTGAAGTGAGTGACGATGGCATCTACTAATCCGTCGCCGTTGACGTCAGTGAATTTAGTATAGTTGGAACCCATGGTGGTTGGGGCGGTGTAGCTGGTTTGTTGCCAGTTGTTGCCTTGGGTTTGGTATTTGAATTCGGTTTTCGGGCGGGTGATTGAAAGTCCTTGTTCTTGAATTGATTCCAGGAGTGATCTTTTGACGATGGGGTCGTCTTGTTTATAGGTGAGGTTCCATTTTTTTACTGGTTGGTTGTTATTCTGTCCTTTGACTACAACTTCGATGGCATTAAGACGGTATTTGTTTTCAGCGGCGAAACCGGGACGGTATGAAGTTTGAGAATCGGGGCGGAGGTCGTTCGTAGTTGGGCCTTGGAAGAATGGTTGGAAGCGGATTTCATTGGGGGCGTTGGTTTGGCCTTTGGTGTTGGTGTAGCTGATGCGTTTTGGGTAGATGTTGCCGGCGTCTTTGAAGTATTCGTATTCGACAGTGTTGCCGTGGGGATCTTCGGAGCGAGTGAGTAACCATTGATAGATTTTTTGGGAATTGCCAGGATCGTCTTGGCGTGAGGAAGCGGTTTCTCCGAAAGTGTGGGTGATGCCGTCTTTTGTTTTGATCGTCCAAGAATCAGAAATGTTGTGGTGGATGTTCCAGAAGTTTTTTTCAACTTCGGCGCCGTATTTGCCGTATGATCCACTGCTTAATTGGAGGGGGAGGAGAGTGGAAGTGGAGTTTTCGAGGGTGAGAATGAATTCGTTGGTGGTGTATTGTTCGTTGGCTCCTTTGCGGGGGCTGCGTTGGATTGATGGGAGATTGAGGCTCCAGCCGTAGCCGAGGAGGTTGTTGTGTGTGAGGCTTTGGCTGTGATAGCGGAGGTTGAGTGCTGGGGCCATGTTTTTGCGGCCTGGTGGAAGTGTGAGTGGGTAATTGATGGTGGCGGCGCCTGAAAATTCATCGACGTTGGCGTTGACGATGATTTCTTTGTTTTGGTTGGAGTTGGTTTTGTTGTAGGACTTGAGGTCAAAAGGGTCGTTGTCGGGGATTGTGGTGTTGATAGGGAAGATTTCTTCGATTTGGGGGTCGATTTCTTGAAGTTCGCGGTCGTCTAGGAAATATTCGGGGTCGAGGGTTTCTTCTCGTAGGCGATCAGGGTCAATCGTTTCTTCCGGGAATGGATTGAAGAGTTCTTCTTCGGAGGGTTCTTCACGGCTTTCTTCGGGAAAGTAGAATTCTTCTTCGGGAGGATAAAATTCGTTTTCTGGAAATTCAGTGAAGGTTTCCGAGAATTGATTTTCTTCGAAGGTTGGCGCTAAAGGTTCGGCGAAAAATTGGGCCGTAGCGAGGTGCGGGAAGAGGCTGAGCGAAAAGGCAGCAAGACTAATGATGCTGAAAGCTTTTTTGAGTAATTTCATTTTAAATAAGGTTGAATGTTTATGGTGCTTTCAACTTCTTATCAAAAATGGCTTTTTGCAAGGGGAAATGAGTGATTTATTTTGGCGCCATGGGAATGAAGCATGGCGCCAGGGTTGGGAGGGAGGCTGATTTAGAATTGATTTGGCTGAACGGGTTTTTATTTCCATTCTTCAGCTCGTAGGTGGCCTACAATTTCGAATTTTTTACCGTTAGGTTTAAGGATGTAGGCTACTCCTTGTGGCTCAGGGTAAATCCCGGTTGCAGATTCGAAGACATCATCATGTCCAACGATCACAGTGTTTTTTCCGGTGGGGGGTGTCTTGATTAGTAGAGGCATTACTGCGTTGCGCATTTCAGCGATTTGTTCATCGGTGTACTCTTCGGCTGGAAAAAAGTTTAAGGCTTTGTTTTTTTTGTGTCGTCCGAAAGCGATTTCTGCAGTTTGCCAAGCACGGCAGTATTCGCTGCTGATTACTTCATCAACAGGGATATTGAATTCTGTGAAAGCAGTGCCAATTGTTTTAGCTTGATTCCAGCCGTTTTCGCTAAGTGTTCTCTGGGTGGAACAGTTTCCCATTTGAGCGTTGATTTGGTCGGCATAGTCTTTTTCAGTTTGAGCGTGACGGAAGTAGACAACGTGTCCTCCTTTTTGAAGTTCGTCGATAATTTTTTGAACTTCGGGGGTGGCAGAGGTGTTGGTAGAGTTTGATGTTTGAACGCAGCCAGTAGTTGCTAAAAGGATAGCGATCATGATCGATATTGATGAAAGCCGATGCATACTTGGAAGTTAAGAATTAAGTGTGCACAGACTATTCGTGATTATTTTGTATGTCAAATATTTTTTTTATATATAAAAAAACACTTTAAATCCGGGGCTTTGAGCGTTGAGTTATTGGGTTGGTGTGGTGCTGGAGTTTTGGGGGGATGATTTGGTCGTTGCTGGATTTGAGTTATTATTGGTGAAAGATTTTTTAATTTTTATTGATGGTGAAATCAAAAAATATTGAGGTGCAAAAGTTGTTGGATGATTGGGAAAGTGTTGATCTGGAGAAGTACCAGATTGTGGAAGCTTTACGGAAAGTGGTGTTTGAAATTGTGCCGACAGTATCAGAGCGGGTGATTTATGGTGGGGTGATGTTTGCTTTAGCTGGCGATTTTGGTGGGGTTTTCGTTAGTAAAAATCATGTGTCTTTCGAATTTAGTAGAGGTTTTGAATTTGAGGATCCACAAAAAGTTTTGGAAGGGAGTGGGAAGTATCGGCGGCATTTGAAGTTTCGTTCGATTGATGATGTTGCGAAAAAGGATCCTTGTTTTCTTGTGAAACAGGCGGTGGCTTAGTTTGGGAGTTAAATTGTTTTCGTTTACTTCCCTTCTTCAAATCTCGGGGCTCCATCGTTTGGAATTACATCCCAGCTGGCTTTGGATCCGGTATAGATGTGTTGCCCAAGTTTGATTTTAGGGTTGCCATTGAGGCAGCCTAAAGTGATTCCCATTACTTTTCCATGAGCGACTCCGGCTAGTGTTGAGCCGCAAATTTTACAGAATTGGAGACCGATTCCGTCTTTGTTGAGGTATGAAGTGAGGAGTTTTTCGCCAGAGGTCCATTGAAACTTATTAGGGTTAACGGCGGCGAAGGCGGAGGAGTTGGAGCTGAAGGCTTTGCGGCAGCGCGAGCAATGGCAGAAATTTGCGGGACTGAGGGGGGCAGTGATTTGGTATTTTACTTTGCCGCAGAAGCATTCTCCGGTGATTGGCATAAGTTTGGTTTAGTGTTTTGTGGAAGTTTATCCTAGTTGGCTTTTGATCATCCAGTTGGTTTTTTCGTAGTCGGAGATCATGCCTGTGAGCATGTCTGCTGTGGCTGGGTCGTTGGATTCTTCGGCAGTTTTGATAGTGGTTTTCATGTGGTTGATCAGTTCTTGGAGGTCTTGGTTGAGAGTGGTCAAAACATCCGTTTCTTTGACTGCGATTTCGGATTCCTTGATGAATGATAATTCGAAGAATTGTTTTAGCGTGCCGGGGGCTGGAGCTCCGAGGGCGCGGATTCTTTCAGCGGTGGTGTCGATTTGTTCGGCTAAGGCTTGGTAGATTTCTTCAGTGAATTTATGGATGCTGATGAAGTGTTTGCCTTCAACATTCCAGTGAAAATTTTGAGTTTTGGTGTAGAGGACGTATTGGCTGGCTAAGATTTTTGAGAGTTGGGTAGTGGTATTCATAAATGGTTTGGTTTAAAAAATTATTTAATGCTGCAGGCCCCGCCGGGGCAAGCAGGACGGAATTTAGGTTTTTTCATGAGGCCTTTTTCAAGGAGAAAGCCGTAGATTTTGCAGCCGACGCAGATGCCGAAGGCTGATTCTAGCCACATGAATGTGAGGCAAGTGAGGCAGATGCTAAAAGGAATTGGTCCGCGGACTCCTAATCCAATTGCAAGGATCATCATGGTGGAGGCAAGGAGGAGACCGATGGACCAGGCGAATCTTTTTTGGATGACGCCGACGTATTCAGGTTTTTGTTTGCGAACCGCGAGTTTGCCAAAGAAACCAAAAATACTGTACTCCGGGCCAAAGATGGTTTTGAGAAAGAAGTCGAGCCAAAAAAGTGGAACTATGATGTATAGGGCTTCGTAGCGGCCAGTACTGGTGATGGTGAAAAGAGTGATGATGCCCAAAATGAACATGATGCCGGCGGTTGCGCGGACTGCTCTTTCATTGATTACTGGGTAAGGTGCTGGTTGGCCGTTTATTTTAAGGCCCGGGATGATTTGACCGTAGTTTTTCATATTTGAGGGGATATTGGTTGGCTTCAATTGTATACCCCCTACCCTATGTTGTCAATTCTAGCTTTTGCTGAGTTTTACAATGTTTTCGATTTTATTTTTTTCGGTTTGAGTTAGTTTTTTGTTTTTGAGAAGCTCATGAACGATGTATCCTTCTGTAAGTTTTCCTTTTAGTGAATCACATGATTTTACAATTGAAGAAGTGAGTTGGACCACTTTTTCGCAAGCCTGTTCTTCGGTGATATAGGCTTTTAAAGTCTCTAGTTGTCCTTGTATTCTGCTGATGTGGTGGATTGTTGATTTACAGCGGTCGTTCATGTTTATAGGCTATAGGGTATGTGAGTTTAGTTTAACAGGTTTGGTGCTTTTTGGCGAAAAAGGTTTTATTTGATCTTGGTGTGGAATGAAGTGAGTTTTTGTCCATGAGGGCAATGGGTGGGATTGTCGAGGAATTTGGCTAAGTGCTGGACCACTTTGTTGGAGATGGCGTGTTCTAGTTTGTGGGCTTCTTCGTGGACTTCTTTTTCTGACATGCCGAGAGTCTTGGTGAGAAAAAGTTCGATAATACGATGTTTGTAGGTGAGATTGTCGGCGATTTTTTTTCCTTTTGGGGTGAGGATGATTGGTCCGTATTTTTCTTGTTTTACCCACCCTTTTTTTTGGAGGTCTTGGATTCTTTGGGTGACAGTTGATTTTGAGAGTTGGAGGTTTTTGACTAACTCGGAAGTTTTTACGGGAATTTTTGCTTCTTCGCTTAGAAGGTAAATGGCTCTAATATAGTCTTCTTGGGTGTAGGTGATGTTCATTGGTAGACAAAAGTTTGTATGGGCGAACTTTTTTGGTTATAAATTGTTTGTTACTCCAAGTTCAATTGGATTGTAGCATTGATATTTTTTAAATCGGAATTGAGATGAATAAATTGAAGGCTTTGTTAACGTTTGATTATTACTATGAAAATATTTGGCGGATTGTTTTTGCGATGAGTTTTTTGCTTATTCCTTTTTTGGGTGGAGCTGAGACGAAGGAGGCGTTTTTTGGTTCAATCTCTGATGCTTATTTGCAGGTGAGTGTGTTTGTGGCACTGACTTTGTTGATTTTTTATGGTTTGGAGACTTGGTTGAAGTTGGATACTGGGGCGCTGTTGAAGAAGCATCGAAAGTATCAGGTGCCTTTGTCGGCATTGATGGGGGCTTTGCCGGGTTGTGGGGGAGCAATTATGGTGATGACTCAGTATTCGATGGGGAGGCTTGGATTTGGTGGGGTGGTAGCGGTTTTGACTTCTACTATGGGCGATGCGGCTTTTTTATTGTTAGCTCAGAAGCCGTTTGATGCCTTGGTCGTATTTGGAATTTCGATCAGTGTGGGGATTATTTTTGGGTATTTGGTTGAATGGATTCATGGGTATGATTTTTTGCGTAAAAAGTCGGGAAAAATTGATGGTGATTTTGGTACTTTGTTTGAATATAAGAAGTTGAAAACGCCATGGATTTTGCTGTTGGTTCCTGGATTTGTAGTAGCGATGTTTATTGCTTTCCAGTCGGTGGAGGTGGTTGATGAATTTGTAGGTGAGCTGGGAATGGCGGATTTTAGTTTGTGGCTGGGAGTGGTTGGAGCGGCGGTAACAGTGTTGATGTGGTTGGTGAATCCGTTGGCGGGAACGGTGGGATCGCAGTCTTTTAGTTGTAAGACGGCTGGGGATGTGTGGGATAAAGTGGTGGCCGATACGGCTTTTGTGACTACGTGGGTGGTTTTAGGGTATTTGATGTTTGAGTTGGGCGTTTTGTGGACTGGGGTTGATTTGGCGTCATTGTTTAAAAATGTGCAGCCAGTTTTGCCTTTGATTGCAATATTTATTGGTTTTTTGCCAGGGTGCGGGCCGCAGGTTTTGGTGACTTCGTTGTATGTGCAAGGACTGATTCCGTTTTCGGCTCAGCTTGGTAATGCGATTAGCAATGATGGAGATGCATTGTTTCCGGCAATCGCAATGTCGCCGAAAGTTGCGGTGTTGGCTACTCTGTATACGGCGGTGCCAGCTTTGATTGTAGGTTATGGCTGGTACTTTTTGTTTGAAATTTAGGCTTCTTCTTTGCTGGGCTTTTTGATGGTTTTTTCAAAGTAGATTTTTTCCATGAAGTAGGTGAAGCCGAGAGTGACGAAGATTACTCCGAAAGCGATGGCGGTGTCTTTATCGATTTTATCGAGTTCAAAGATCAGCGCTTTTACTGAGGCAATAATTCCGACGTTAACAACGATGGAAACATTGATTGAGCCAAAGCGCATAAATGATCGAGTGACGTAGAACATTTCCAAGAGGATTAACACGAAAAGTCCGTCTTGGATCGCGGTTTGGTAGTCTTTGGTGAATAGACTGATATAGGCGTCGATGACAATGAATGATGAAGTTAGAAGTAGCCCGAAACAGATCGAGAAAGCAATAACTTTGCCAAAGTTCTCAAGACATTTTAGTGGCAATTCTTGGATTCTGGGGGTGGATTTTTTCATTGTTCGTCTAGGCATAGGTTTATTAAAACTAACTGATCTAAGGGTGATTGGCAATTTTCTATTGAAAAATTTTGGCTAACCAATCAACTACTGTTGGTTTGCCGATGATGATGTCTTGTTTGGTTTTGCCTTCTGATGTCGGGGTTTCGCGGAGGAGAAGAAATTTGCCGCCGGCTTCTTCGATCAGGATTTTGG
Organism: uncultured Candidatus Peribacteria bacterium; assembly: GCA_964350285.1. Lineage (GTDB taxonomy): Bacteria > Patescibacteriota > Gracilibacteria > UBA1369 > CAYGJQ01 > CAYGJQ01. The sequence goes on from CAYGJQ010000043.1 coordinate 12,424, forward strand.
TGGCGGCGGTGTCCCAGGGGTTTAGTCGAAAATCAACCATCGCGCCGATTGACCCTTGGGCTGCAAGAGTGTGACCGAAACAATCAGTGGTGGTGCGGACGTATTGGTGTTGTTTGATTAGTTGATGGTATTGGTCGAGGGTGTTTGAAGAGGTGAATTGGGCGATGTCGCCGATGCCAATGATTTGGTTGGGGATTTCAGTTGGGGAATTGATGTCGGTGATTTTAATTGGTTGGTGATTATGAAAAGCTCCTTGGTTTTTGGCGGCGTAGTAGAGGTGGTTGATTCCAGGGTGATCGATGATGCCAATGATTGGTTCGTTTTGATAATGGAGGGCGAGGATGGTGCCGTAGAGGGGGATGCCATGGCTGAAGCTGATGGTGCCGTCGATTGGATCGAGGATCCATTGGAAATCGGAGGATTCGTTGGTGGTGCCGTATTCTTCTCCGAGGATGCCGTGGTCTGGGTAGGCGGTTTTGATTTCTTGGCGGATCAGTTTTTCGGCGGCTTGGTCTACTTCAGTGACAATTGATTTGTCGGCTTTTTGGGAAATTTGAAAGTCGGCATTGGCTTTTTCTAGAATCAACGTCCGAGATTTTTTGATCGTGTTGAGGCCGAATTGCAAGTATTCTTGGATGTTCATGTTTTGACTTTCGGTGAAAATTTAGGAGAAAGCAAGGGGACAATTATTTTTTTGTAAACAAGTTTCCTCGTTTCCATATTAGCCAGATGGCATAGGTGATAGTTAGGGCAATGAAATTGCCGAAGAAAATTGGTGGATAGCTCCAAGGGGTGCCATCGAATTTGAAATTAGAAATTGGCCAGAGAAAAGGGGTGGCGAAAAAATTGATAGAGTGAGTAGGGATGTCGTACGCGACTGCGAGTCCGTAGGCAGCGAAGGGCCAGAAGGGTTTTTTGCGGATGAACCAAATGAGGCTAAAGATGACAATGAAAGTTATCAGGCTGTGGCTGATGTTGTAGAGGGTGTGGATATAATCAGGAATCATTTCCATTGGCGGCGGGCCGGAGCTCCAATCTGGTCGTTCGTGGATGCCGAGAAAGGTAGCGACGGTGAAGATGCCAAAAGATGAAAGGTCGGGAAGCATGCCAAGGAAGATAGCCCAGAGGAATGATTTTTTGGTGTTCCGACCGAAAGCAATGCCGCCCCAGAGGCCGTGGGAAATGATGTCCATTTTGGAAGGAAATGTTTTATAATGATTTAAATTTAAATGGTTTATTGTTTTTTATGAAATTAATTATTTATGCTCACCCACACCAGAAGTCTCATAGTCATAAGGCTTTAGAAACAATGGTGGGGAAGTTTGAAAAAGAGGGTGTTGATTATAAAGTGGTGGATTTGTATCGAGAGAAGTTTCAGTCTCATTTGGAAGCGGAGGAATTGGAAGCGATGAAATCGAAAGGAGAAATGAGGAAAGACGTTTTGGAGTATCAGCAGTTGATTAAGGCAGCGGATACTTTGATTTTTATTTATCCAGTTTGGTGGTACGGGGTGCCGGCAATTTTGAAAGGATTTTTGGATCGGGTTTTTACCAATGGCTTTGCTTATAATTTTAAGCGAACAAATAGTTTGATGATGCTGGGGGCGTGGTTGATTTCTTGGATTCCAGGGGTGCGTTATTTAGTGCAAACTCATTCTGCTCGTGGTCATTTTGGTGATAAGCAGGCGGTGATTGTGAGAACTTATGGAGGGCCAAGTTTGGGGGCGCGGATGTTTGGTCGAACGGAATATCAGCTGGAAAATGGGGTATTGAGATTTTGTGGAATTTCTAAGATAAAAAAAGTGGTGCTGTATGGGGTGGATACTTCGGCGAATACTCCAGAAAAGGAAGCCGAGTTTTATCGGAAGGTGGGGGAGATAGGAGGCTAGGAATTATGAGCTAGGAAGCTAGGGGGGATTGGATTTTTTTTAATGCTATTTTGGCGAGATCTGGCCAGTGTTTGGCTTGGTCGATGCCTACGACTATCCAGCCTTTCATTGGCGGCTTCTTTTTGAACGGGTCAAGGTAATTCCAGTTTTTAAGACCGAATTCGTCAGCGTCAAAAGATTTGCCGACGCGGAATGAAGCGCGTTCGCTCCAGAGGAAGAAGAAGTTTTTGCCTTTATATTGAATGCCGGGAGAAGACATCATGGTGCCTAAATCTACGCGTTCGTTCTTGGATATCAGTT
>CAYGJQ010000044.1:0-4141 GCA_964350285.1 uncultured Candidatus Peribacteria bacterium
GAGAGATGATAGCCTCATGATTCCTGAGGGAAGTCTGTTGACGTTAGTTTTGACTGATAATAAGGAAATTCAGCACTTCAACTCCGAATACCGAGGGAAGGATGAGGCAACTGATGTTTTGTCATTTGGCTATCTGGAAGGAGAAGTGACGCCGCTGGTCCCAGGTGAAAGTATTGGCGAGGTGATTATTTCCTTGGAGAGAACGGAAAAGCAGGCAGCTGAACGTGGCGTGAGATTCGAGGATGAGCTGGAGTTTTTATTCGTTCATGGATTTTTACATATTGCCGGATATACCCATGAAAACGACGAAAAACGCCAAGTGATGTTTGGGCTGACTGATGAAATAATGGGGAAATCCTTGCCTCCTTATTCCGGCTGAGGATCAGTGTTTTCTGCTGCTGGTTCGGCTGGAGTTTCAGGAGTGGATTCAGTGGTGATTGCGTCAAGGTCTAAGGGCTCAGGAAGTTCTTGTTCGACGTTTCTTGGGTAGGTAATCCAAAGGAGGATGTAAACGGCGATAATAACGATTACAACCATGATGATGGTTTCTTTGGTGTCTTTTTGAAGTTTCATAGGTAGATTTAAGAGCCACTTGGCGATTATAACATTGACTCTTTTTGGCCGAAAGTGGATGTTGATCCGATGGTCGGGGCAGCAGGACTTGAACCTGCGACCTCCTGGTCCCAAACCAGGCGCGCTAGCCAACTGCGCCATGCCCCGAAATTCGTTTTGGCGAGCTTTTTTACTGGATTGCTCAGCCTTGGGATTTCAATTTGCTTCGCGAGTATAGAAAAATTATTGGCGGGAGTCAATTAAACGACATATAATTTTAGTTGGCTTAGTATTGGCTTTAATTATGGAAAAACGTTACTCAGAGATTATTGGGATGCAGGTAGTGGCACATGATTCTTTGCGGAAAGCAGGGAAGGTGAAACATTTGCTTTTAGATACGGAAAAGGGCCTAGTGGTAGCGTTTTTGCTTGGGATTATTGCTAATTCCGTGGTGGTAACTGGTGATGTGATTGAATGGAATGGTGAGCTGGTGATTCCTAGCGCCAAGGATATTGTGCCTGGAGAAGAGGTAGCGCGAGTGAAAAGAATTCAGTCACAAAATATGTATGTGCTAACAAAAAAAGTTTATACCGAGGGTGGGGATTATTTGGGCAGGGTCTATGATTATGCAATTGATTCAACTTTTTTTGAATTGAGAAAGCTATATGTGAGGCGGTCGCTCTTATGGTTTTTTGGGGTTAAAAGATATCTAGTAGGTCGAAATAGCATCATTGAAGTTACCAAGAAAAAAGTAATTGTGAAGGATAGTGTTTTGAGGGAGTTGGATTTTAACTTTGGAAAAAAGTTGTCTCTTGATTACTAGAAAAATTTGAGCACTAAAAAAGCCCCCCGTGATTGGGAGGCTTTTTGGACAATTGAAACTGGACTCTAGGCAGGCTCTTGACCAATACCAGCACCGAGTACAGTGCTGACGATAGCCCATGAAAGCATTACTACGAGCAGACCAACGATTGAGTAAAGAATGATTTTCTTTGCCTTACCGGTTTGATCTTCAGCACCAGCAGCAGTTACATAAAGGACACCTGCGTAGATAATCATGATTACCGCGAGGAGACCGAGGAAACCAAGGAAGAAACCAATTACCGTAAGGAGGAGTTGACGGAAACTACTTTGACCACCTGTTGCTTCGAGTACTGCTCCGGGAGCAGATGAAGAAGCACCACCACCGAGGAATCCTGATGATTGAGCAAAGCCAACGGCTGAAGTTGCAAATAAAGCAATAATGATAAATGTGGCAATAATTGCCAACTGCTTAAGGGTTTTCTTCATGGTGGTAAGGTTATTTAGAATTTATTTTGGATAAATTGTTTGTGAGACCCGATTTGGGTAACTCTTCCGTATATTCTAACAGATTGTTAAAGATAGAGCAATCAATTTAGGTGTTTTCTAGTTTAACTAGGCACCTAGCCCAGCCCCAAGAACTGTGCTAACCACTGCATAACTAAACATAGTCCCAGTTAGGGATATTGCACCGTGAATAGTACGATTTGGGTTCATTGAAGCAATGCCGTAGAAGGTCTCAATAGTAGCAATTAAGCCGGCAAGACTGAGCCCATAACTTGCTGTAGCCAGCATCATTTGGCGTTTTTGATATGTTGGATCAACCTCAAGCACCTCGCTAGGCCCAAGTCCATCACCAGTTCCAAGGAAGGAAGAAGATGCTGGAGCAGTTCTTTCTGAGGCATCAGTGGCTTCCAATACAGCACTGGGCACTGGAAGAACGTTTTCGGATGAGGTTGGCTCAACTAACTCATAACCGTAATCGCTGTAGTCAGAATAATCCTGATAATCGGTGTACCCTGTTGGTTCGGGAGTGGAATCTGATGTACTGAGGAATCCTTGACCTTGTGCTTGAAGAGTGAATGGCGCCATTAGCAGAGACAGTCCGACAATTAGAGCTAAAGATTTAGTGATAAGTTTCATGAGAGATGTTTTATTTTAGCGGTTTTATTATACGTTTTTTTTTCTTTGAAAAACATTGCGGGGTTTGCTACATTTTGGTGTGCTTCGGCGGAACAAGGAGAGGTACCCAAGTGGCTGAAGGGGCGGGATTGCTAATCCTGTAGGTCGGGATTTCCCGGCGCGGGGGTTCGAATCCCCCTCTCTCCGCCATCTCGTCGAGCTAAAAGGCCTGTCGCTACAAATCCTCCTTCGGAGGCTTTTTCGCTATCGGCCTTTCAGTGCTCCTCCTCCCCACAAATTGAAAATTTGCGGGGGCCCCTGCTCAGAGATCCTCGCCTACTGCTCCGGTCTCCTGCGCTTACTAGAGTCATACATTTCATACTCGCTTCGCAGGCTTCTTCGGCCTACGGTTCAGTACTCCTTCTTCCCCAAAAATTGCTTCGCAATTCCCGGGGGCCCCTGCTCACCCATCCTCGCCTACGGCTCCGGTGGGCTGCGCTTACTAGGGGCATATGCTTACTACACGCTTCGCTTTGCAGGATTGTTGGCTTTGGGGCACGTTATCCCTGTTTTGCTAAATTGTGGCGATGGTGCAATGGGTTTTACGACTCGGGGTGGGTGTAGGTATGGATTGCGAATTGATTAGGGGCAGCTGTGTGCTTTTCTACTATGCCGGGCCAGTCAGTAAGACTGAAAACGTAGGAAATCAGTTTAGCTCCAGGCTTTAGCTCTTTGGTTAGTTTCTTTTTTAATGAACCATTTAATGTGTCCTTTAGAGCGTAAACGTAAATAATGTCAGCATTGGAGAAATCTTTTTTTAGGGCATTACCGAATTTGATTTTTAAGTTTCTTGGGCCTAATAGCAGTTGGCGAAATTTGCTGAATAGATAAAAAGGTAAAGCATATTCAATGCCGATCACCTCTGAATTGGGATTCTTTTTGGCAATGTAGGTACAGACGCGACCGTTACCGCAACCGATTTCGTAAAACTTTTGACCTTTCTTGAGGTTAGCCAATTTGTGGACACGCTCTAAGTCTTTAGCGCTAGTTGGAACCCAGGGAGCAAGTGAAAGCCAGGCAATAACTACTGTGCAAAGAGTAATAGTGGCGATAATTGAGAGGGTTGCTTCCAAGATTGGGAGTTAGTATTTGTTTTTATTTTACAGGAAATAAGAGCTAGGAGGCCAGGAATTAGGCAGCTAGGAAACTAGTTTTTGGGAGAATTGGGCCTTATTTTTTAGTTTGGTAGGACAAGAGGGGTGGGAAGTCGCGTATTCGGGGAGAATAGGACTTTGGGGTGGGCCGTCAGGTGAGACTACATGTGGGCATCGTAGACATCGTGGAGGGTTTTGATAGCCGTGTGGATTTGCTCAGGTTCCAAATGGGCGAATCCGAGGCGAATCAGGTGGCGACTACCTTGAGCTTGGTGAGCATTGAAGACAGCGTCGCGGGCAAAGGTAGGCAATCCTTTGAGCAGCTCAGATATTGCCTTAGTGCTGAATTTGACCTTGGCTCTGCTCCGATTGTAGTAGGGATTGGTGTCCACAAAGCAGTTAGAATTGTCGTTGACTTGAACTCCTTGCTGCTGAAGGGCCTCTTGGAACTCTGGGAAGTTACCCTTGGACAAGACCAGATGGAGTCCGACGAAATAGCCGCCGGTGACCTT
>CAYGJQ010000044.1:4171-13877 GCA_964350285.1 uncultured Candidatus Peribacteria bacterium
GGAGTTGCCAGGGTTCGAAGTAATCTGCGAGGGCGGTGTTCATGGCTTCCAAGCGTTCACCGTTGTACTGGCGGAGGAAGGTCATGAATTCCTCGTAGAGGCCCTGCTGCCAGAGCCAGAGGAACTCTTGTTGTCCCAGTCTATTGGCTCCTTGTGCGGACATCACCTGAGCTTTGCGCTCGAGTGTATCCACCATGTTTGGTGTGCAAACCTGCCAGGAGACGTTGTTGCGCAGGGTTTTGCTTGAGCCGCCGAGGATGACCATGCGGAGGTCAGGGTGAGCCTCTTGGACTTGAGCGACATTGAGCATGTTGCTTGGGTGGGTGGCGTTGTAGAAAAACTGGTCGTACACCTCATCGACGACCAAGAGCACTTTGTTTTTAGCACAGATCTCGATGATCCTTTCGAAGTCTTCGTCACTGGTGGTGTAGCCGAGCGGATTGGTGTTGCTGCGGCTGAGAAACAGGGCATGGAGTCCGGCTTGGGCAACCTGAGCGAACACATCGAGGTCGATGTGATTGCTGGGGCGCTGCTGGCCGCCGTTCTCCATGCGGTTCTGGCTGTTCCACGTGAGCGGAATGGGCACGGGAATGAAACCACCTTCGATGGTAGCCTCGATGTGACGAGAGTATGTGGGCGAAGGAATCGCCACATATAGAGGCTCGGTAGGATCGGTGTCATCGCGCAGTGTTGCGAGGGCCATAGCAACCCCCTGACGAATGCTGAAGGTAGCGATGACTTGGCTGGACTGTTCTGCTGGCAAACCGTACCAGCTGGCGACGAGGTCGCCGAAGGGACGGTGAATGAACTTTTGGGGGCCGTTGTAAATAAAATTGGCCGCCTCAATTCTTTCTGCCATTGACCCACTATTCAGGGCGACTTGGGCTTGTTGATTCAGCTGCAAGGCGCGCTCGATGACGGGGTCGGGAACAGTTCCGAGTCCGAGGTTAACGATCATGGGATTCTCCTTCTTCATGGGTGAAAATGACGGATGAATACCCCTCTTGTTTTCAAGGGGCGCAATGTGTTGAGCACAATACGATTCATCCATCGGACGGGTGAATGGCGTAAATGCCAAAACAATGACACGTTAATTGTCTACCATTTCTGAAATAAAAAATAAAAACTGAATATGTGAAGTTGAATGACCTAAGATTTTTCCCAAGATGTAGCGATGGAATCAGGATGGGCGAAGTTCATTATTCGGAAATACTCATCTCACCGGCGATGTTAGTTTCGAAGATTTTGCGAATAGATTTGATGCTGCGGTCTTGTGCTAGAGCCCACATCAACTTGGTGACCGTGGCTTCGGTGGTCATATCGTGTGAAGAGATAGCGCCGATTTCTAGAGCTTTGTGGCCGGCTTCGTAGTTTTTCATATTAGTGACTCCCCTTTCCATTTGGTTGGCCATGATCACCGGGATTTTGCTTTTAATGGCGTGTTCGAGGGCGGGAACTAGGGTGTTGCACTGGAAAGGAATGTTGCCGGGGCCGAAGCCTTCGATAATAATCGCATGGGCACCGCGCTCAACTACTTTGTTGATGATCTCAGGGTCGAAGCCGGGAAAAAGCTTTAGCAGAGAAACTTTGGGGTCGAATTCTGGCTGGAAGCTGAGGTTTCGTTTACGACGCTTTTTACGCCAGTCGTGAAGGATTGTGGGGCGGTTGAGTTCACCTAACTCTGGATAATTTGGGGAATGGAAGATGTCGGTGAAGGATTCGTGGTGCTTTTTGGTGCGGTTGCCGCGGAGAATTTTGTTGGCAAAGACGATACAGACTTCGGCGATGTTGGTGGTGGCGGAGAGGCAGGCGTGAATAAGATTGTTGCGGCCGTCAGAACCAATTTCGGAGAGAGGGATGAGTGAACCAGTGAAGATAATTGGCTTGTTAAGATTGGCTAAGGCATAGGAAAGAGCACTTGCTGTATAAGCCATGGTGTCGGTGCCGTGGAAGACGACGAAGCTTTGGTAGCTTCTGTAAAGAGAGTGAATTTTGTTTGCTAATTTAGTCCAGTGCGTGGGCTGAATATTGGAGCTATCGATGTTGGAAACTATATGATAATCGAGCTCGAGGTGTTTTTGGATTTCGGGGATTTTGCGGATGAGATCGAAAGATTTTTCACTAGGTTGGAGGAGTTTGGACTTACTGCTTTGAGTCATGCCAATCGTACCGCCAGTGAGTAACACGCAGATTTTAGGTCGAGCCATATAGTGGTGTTAAAGCTAGGAGAGTAGTATAAAATGAGGGTAGTTTTGTTGTCTACAATTATGAAATATTTATCGCCGGCAAAAATCAATTTGGCTCTAGATATTCATGGAAAGGATGAGTCTGGTTATCACACTTTGACGACTGTGCTACATGAGATCAGGCTTTGTGATGAGATTGAAGTGAAGCGGTGTGAGGAGGGGATCCATTTGGATTGCTCAGATAAATCGTTGCCGGTGGATGACGCTAATTTAGCTTACAAAGCAGTGTGTGCGATGAGGATAGCGATGGAGAAGAGACATGGTCCGATTACTGGCCATAGTTATGAAGTGCCGGAAGAAGGTGAATGTGGAGGGTTGGAGATTTGTATTACGAAAAAAATTCCGGTTGGTGCTGGGCTTGGAGGGGGGAGTTCAAATGCGGCGACTTTGTTGAAAGCTTGTAATGAAATTTGGGAGTTGAATTGGAGCAATGAAAGATTGGCGGAGATTGGAGCGAAAATTGGGATGGATGTGCCGTTTTTTGTTTATGGAGGGACTACTATTGGGACTCATTATGGGGAGCTAATGGAACCTTTGAAGACGGGACCGAAACTTGATTTAGTGGTGATTCATCCTGGGGAAGCGAGTATGACAGCGGAGATGTATGGGATGTTGAATTATGATGCTTGTGGGCAAAATTTTGAGAAGACTGAGAAGATGGTTAAGGCACTGAGAGGAGATGGGTCGTTTGAGGTGGACTGGATTGGGAATGATTGTGATATGTTGGTGGGCCGGGGAGACTGGAGTCTTGGTGGGACGATTGAAAAGATGCACCAGGATTTAACTGAGGCGGGGGCAGTGAAGACTTGTATGTGTGGATCAGGATCGGCGGTATTTGGGGTGTTTGAGGGGGCTGAGGTCGCTTTGAAAGCGGCTGAGAGTTTGAAATGTGCCTATCCGTTTGTATGGACGAACGCTTCATAAATTTTTCATAACCCCGCAATCGCCATCATGAGATGCCTGCGGGGTGACTGCGGGGCGAAAAACTTCATATTTGGTTATTGCACATTGAGCGCAGAAGACCGGAGCCGTAGGCGAGGATCTTTGAGCAGGGCCCCCGGAAATTGCAAAGTAATTTTTGGGGAAGAGGAGCACCAAACTGTAAGCCGGAAAAGCCTTCGAAACGAAGTGGAGAATGATTTGTAGGTTGGAAGTTTGGCTCGACGTGAGGCTTGATATTAGGTTAGATCGAAGGTTTATCCAAAATTTGTCGTATAAAGGTGGAGACAGGTGGCGGATGTTGAAAGGGGATGAGATGACAGGAGGAAAGCGGGGATCGCGAAAACTCCAGCTCAGGCCTGATATTACCCGTGCCCCAAAGTCTCTAAAATAACTGCTGCTGCCCAGATGCCACAGCGATCTCCTCACTATATTTCTCCTTAAACTGATCCAACTTCTTAATCAGCGACTTAAACTCTAGCTCTGCAAAAAGAGCGTTTACAGCATGTTGATCAATTTCATGAGTGCGACACTTTTCTAGATCGATCTCTAGTGGCACATCGAGAACAATTGTTGCTAACTTCTTACTGAAAAAAGCATCTTCTCGACCAGTATCGAGTTTCTGATGATTTGCACCGGTGATTTGATCTAAGTTTTCGTAAATGCCTTCAATTGTTTCGTACTGCTGAAGTAGCTTCACTGCGGTCTTATCGCCGATTCCGGCTACTCCTTTAATATTGTCGGATGAATCGCCGCATAGTCCTTTGTAGTCTGGGACTTGATCCGGACGGATCATCATTTTTTCTTCTACTTTTTCTGGGGTATAGATGATTGATTCGCGGAAGCCTTTATGAGGCATGAGAATGTGAGTTTTGTCGGATACGAGTTGGAAGGCGTCTTTATCGCCGGTGGCTATGAGGGTGTAGTAATCTTTTTTGGCTTCGATTTGATTGGCTAAAGTTCCTAAAACATCATCGGCCTCGTATCCTTCGATCTCGTAGATTGGAATGGCGAAGGCATCTAGTACTTCACGGATGCGTTTAAATTGGGCGTAGAGTTCATCAGGAGCCTTGGCGCGGGTTGCTTTGTATTCCTTATACTCTTCGTGTCGGAAGGTGCGGCCAGTATCGAAGCTCACGGCGATGCAATCGGGTTTTTCGTTGAGGATGATATTTAAGAGCATTGAAGTAAAACCGTAAACGGCGTTTACTAGCTCTCCAGCAGCAGTTTTAAATGGAGGTAGCGCGTGAAATGCGCGATGGACAATGGCGTTACCGTCAATGAGGACTACTTTTTTCATGGTTTATTTATACATTAACTGCTGAATGGATTGATAGTTATTTACAGCTATTTGGGATAGATTTTTTCTTTTTAATCAGGTATAATTTTTAGATTTAATTTAACTTTGTAGCCCATTCACCTGTGCCGAAAACTACTGATGTTTCCGATGTTTCGATTAAGAAAATTTTCCTGAAACGGATTGGTCTTGATAAAAAAGATGGCGCCTTGGTGGCCATTGATCTTAGGCAGAATGATGAGCTTCAGGAATGGGTGCTGCAATATATGACTGGGGTAAGCGAACTGGGATTGCCAGTGGTGATTCTTGGTGCTGCTGGAACGACAATTACTGGTGACGTAATGCTAATCTCAGACCCAGCTCAATATGATGAAGTAATTGCTGCTAGCGACTTATTGGTGGCGCTGAATCCAAATGAAAAACTTTTAAAAGATGCCTGGTCTCACGGCTGTGTGCCGATTTGTGAGGCAGGGGAATTCGTAGAGGACTACAATCCGATTAAAGAAACGGGAAATGCCTTCATTGCGCCAATGGGAAATGTATGGGGGTACTTTGCTGCAACAGTGAGAGCGCTGGAAACTTATCGCTTTCCTTATGATTGGAGACATCTCCAAAGTTCCTGTAGAAAATCTGCGGAATAATAAAAGCGCCCTGAGAGGCGCCTTTTTTGTTGCGGATACTTAGTTCAATGAATCGATACTGTTGCTTGATCCCTGTTCGACGATGTCAGAGATGAGACTGACGATTTCACCGAGATTGATGTATTTAATAATGTTCAATCCGAGAGCTTTACCAACGGTGCTAACGATTACCACTGAGAGAAAAGTTACGATCAAACCAATGATAGCGTAACGGATAGTCCCCACTGCTTGTTTGATTTTGTCTTCCTGGCCACCGGAAAGAATGAAGGAAATCCCCCCGATGAAAATAAAGACTACTGAAAGGAAGCCGGCAATGATAATTGCGTAAGCTAGCCCTCGATTGATAATTTCCACGACATCGTAATTTTGTGCTGCATCAAGTATGGAAGTATCTCTAGGCATAACCAAGTGGATTTAAAAACTGATGAAAAGTCAGAAACGGATTACTCAGCAGCTTCTTCATTGGCTTCAGCTGTTTCTGGGCTGCCCCCTTCAGCTCCCACTGGCTCTTCAATTTTGAAGTTCACCCGAGCGTTGTGCTTTGATCCGATGACTCTTAGGAGTATACGTAAAGCCTTAGCTGTTTGTCCATTTTTTCCGATGATTTGCCCCATGTCATCTTTGTGAACACGAAGAGTCACCAAAACTCCCAATTCGTCTACTTTACGGTTGATTTCAACGTCATCGGGATGGTCTACAATTTGCTTTACAACAAATTCAATAAACTTCAGGTCTGGCATATCCTGATTAAGTTCTGCGTCGGTCATGGCCATTATGTTAGGGAATAAAGAGATCTAGAATTCTCTATTCGATTGTGAAACTATGCGGCCTCTTCCTTAGCCTCTTATTCGCTGGCAGCTGCGTCTTCAGCAGGCGCTTCAGCGGCTGGTTCAGGTTGAGCCTCAGCAGCAGGAGCTTCTTCCTGAGCTGGAGCAGCGTCGGCTGCGGGAGCTGCTGCGGCAGCTTCTTCTTCTGGCTGTTCTTTCTTCTTCTTCGCTTTCTTCTCGCGACTGATCACGATGTATTTTTCCATGTCTTTGTAACCCTCTTTTTTAAGCAGAGAAGCTACAGAATCAGATGGTTTAGCTCCAACAGAAATCCAATATTTAATACGGTCCTCTTTAAGAGTGACCTCTTTTGGGTTTCTTGATGGACTGTAATGTCCAAGGATTTCAATGTATTGACGCTTTACCGCTTTAGAGTGTTCGGCAACAACGATACGATAGCTAGGCTGTTTTTTCTTGCCCGTGCGTGTAAATCTAATTCTTAGCAAGAGAATCGGGTTATCTATTTAGTAACGACCTTCAGTCTAGCGTGTGTAGTCGTTATGTCAAGATATTTTCGCTCCTACTAATCAAAACACGGATTTCCTTTATTTTATGCGGCGACAGCTCCTTATTGAGGGCGGCAAGGAGATTGATTTTGCACATGTGGATCTCTTGAGCCCAGGCACTATTTTCGACAGCGATGGTGAGAATGCTGTCTTTGAAATGCTTTGGAAAACTATGATCGAGGATATTGTTGCATACTACTTTGGGGGCAAGGTCGCGGTATTTGTGACAGACGAAAGCGGCTGATGCTTCGCGGGAGATTCCACGACGGTTAGCGATTTTGGTGACCAGTTCTTTGATATTACTAAGATTTTTCATGTTTTTTGGTTAGTCGCTTCGGAGTGAGGATTGATTGGTATAGAGCTAATGTTTCCTTGGCCATCTGTTGCCAAGAGAAGTCTTTGACACGATTGATGCCGTGTTTCACTAATTTATCCCGGAGCTGAGGATCGCTATAGAGTTGGTAGATTTTCTCGGCGATGTCATCTGGAGACTTAGGATCGAAGAAGAGGGCGTTTTTCATACCGGCAACTTCGGGGAGACAAGAAGCGTTGGAGCAGGCAACTGGAGTATGGCACTGCATGGCCTCAAGCACTGGGAGCCCGAAACCTTCGTAGAGTGAAGGGAAAGCATAGAGTCGGGCGGCGCTGTATAGAGTGATGAGATCATCTTCGGGGATGAGACCAGTAAAAACAACGTCGTTTTCGAGCTGGAGAGAGAGGGTTTCTTGTTCGACTTCGGGATAGTAGGGATCTTTTTTACCGGTGATGACCAAATAGCAGTCGAGACCGTATTGGTGTTTGAGGATACCGAAAGCCTTGATGAGGTTGGCGAGATTTTTGTGGCTGCGCCAGACGCCAGTGTAGAGAATGAAAGGTCTGTCGAGGTTGTATTTTTTGAGGACCTTGTCTATTTTCTGCTGATCAGTGATGGCCTTAAATTCGGAGTTTACCCCTTCATAGATGACCTGAGCTTTTTTATCGGGGGTGCCGAGGATGGTTTGGAGGTCGTGCTTAGTGTTGTTGGAGACGGCAATTACTTTTTTGGCTTTGCGGACAGCGGTGCGGATTACTAGCTGATAGGCGAGACGATAAATTGAAGAATTCATTTTCTTGCCGGGAAAGAAGGAAAGCGTGAGATCGTGGATAGTGACTACTGACTTTCCCATATAAAGAATCGGGGCGTTGAAATGTGTGAAATGCATTAGGTCGACTTTGGCGGCGATGATCTTTTTGAGGAAAGTGGTTTGTTCGGAAAGAGAATAATGATGGGCGTCGACTAATACCTTGCTGACTCGTTTATTTGGTGGGGTGAATTTGGAATATTCCGGTTCGTTTAAAAAGAGGACGTATTCGTTTTTTTGATCGATCTGGAAAAGATTTTCGGTGAGCTCGTAGACGTAGCGCCCAATGCCGGTGAATTTTGAGCTGTACATGCGGGCGTCAATGCCGATCTTAGGCATAGGAAGCTAGGGGTTAGGAGCTAGGAGGCCAGACAAGAGAAAAGCTTTTAACTATTAGCTAGAGGGCAGCATTGGCATTATAAGTGATGAAGTTGGTGTGTTAAAATTTTGGTGCTTGTAATCTACTTTAAATTATGGGGATAGAAATTTTAATGCCGATGGTGATCTTACTTTTTATGAGTGGGCTATTCATTACTTTAGGAATGTTTTTGAGATCGGTGGGGAGAAAATCTGAAATGAATCCCTACGGCAGTGGCAGACACCTGCGAAAAATCCAGAAACTTGGTCAACGGATTGATCCGAAAATGGTTCGGCAAGGCGCGCGTACCTTTATGACTGTGGGAACAATTTTTATGGTAGTGGGTTTTGGAATGGGGCTTGGCGCTTGGACTTTGTTTTATTACGGAACGCAATAAAAGCCGAAGATTTATTCTTGCAAACTGAAAATCACTTCGCTAAGATTGTGTAGCTTTTGACTAGGTTGACTAGTCGCAATTGAAATATGGGGCGGTGGTGTAGTGGTTAACATGCCAGCCTGTCACGCTGGAGATCGCGGGTTCAACTCCCGTCCGTCCCGCCACGTTTGGAATCGCTTGTTTAAGCTGCGCGGAGCGCACACGGACGGACTGTTCTGAACTTTTGTTGTTTATTAGGATTACTGACGTTATTTCAATTCAGATCCCGTTAGAATTGACATTTCTGGACTAAGTAGTTAAGAAACCCATGTTGGACTATTATTGATCGTGATTTCTTTGACATCAACTGGAAAAGGATTAAAGCCATGAATGATGAACAGAAGCAAAAGAGAAAGTTTGTTGATTTTGCAAACAGGATGCTTGCGTTTCTGCTCTTCTTCCTTGGGAAGAGCCGTATCAGAAAGGCAACGCTGATCAAGTGGGATGGGGAAAGCGTGGGGGCTTTCTTTAAAACACTTACCGAGACGATGAGCGTTTCGAAAGCGTTGTATGCAGCCTGGAAACAGGGAGCTACTGTGGAAGATCTTGAAAGACAGAAACTCGATAGGACCGAGAACTTCATTTTCGATATCATGAAAACCCCAGATGCCTCTGTCTCAGAATGCCCTACACTGCAAACCGCCACTTTCCTGCCTTATATTGAATTTTCAGCAGGGCGTGTGAAGGACCTCACAAACGAACAAACCGATTTTATCTCCGAAAAAATCGAAATCAATATTCACCAAGCTGAACCGGACCATATACTCAATGTGGTATACCGCATCAGAGTGATCGGCCAGGCGACTTTCCTCCACTTTCAACCCCATGATCGCAACCGCTTCTATGAGCAAATCTGGGAAGATCCCACCAGGGAAATCAAGATCAGGGGCCTACACTAGAGCCTGAGTCCACGCTTTTTGCTAGGAGGGGAATAAAATTGCTCCTCCTAGCCCCTCCCAGAAGAAATGTTATTAACTGAAGTCTAATTCACTGAACGGACTTGGTCTGTAGTACAAAATAAGTTCGGAAACGGTTTACTCCGTCCCGCCACGTCGAAATAAAAGACTTACATTACAAATCCCGCTCCGCGGGCTTTTTCATTTCAGCCTTTCATTTCTCCTCTTCCCCACAAATCACAGATTTGCGGGGCCCCCTGCTCGGCCATCCTCGCCTACGGCTCCGGTGTCCTGCGCTCTAGATCCATCCATCTTTGCTCCGCAGGCTTCTTCGACCTACGGTTCAGTGCTCCTCCACCCCACCCCGCAGGCACCGTCAGGTGACGGTTGCGGGGCGGGGGCCCCTGCTCGCCTAGTCCTCAACTCGCTTTGCTCGTTT
>CAYGJQ010000044.1:13887-14336 GCA_964350285.1 uncultured Candidatus Peribacteria bacterium
TTTCCGGCTGGCTGCGCTCTAGAGTTAGACGTTTTTGCTCCGCAGTCTTTTTGCGGTTTATTCTTGAAGTCATGCATTGATGTCCCTGGCTGGATTATATGCAATAATCTGTCTTGAAGATTGATAATTTCCTTTATTATGAACCAATCGAAATGGGCGAAGCGGTATGATCGGCTTGATTATCTTTTTGGAACTGCGCCATCTAGGGGACTGGTTAATATGTTGCCTTTTTTGCACCCAGGAGGGCGAACGCTGGCGATTGCTGATGGGGAAGGGCGAAATTCAGTTTTTTTGGCTGAAAAGGGGATGGAGGTGGTGGCGATGGACTGTGTAGAGATAGCACTTGAAAAAGCTCGCAGGCTCGCGGCCACCAAAGAAGTGAAAGTTGATTTTCGGCATGGCGATATTTTGTCTTGGGACTGGGAGGAAGACTTTTATGACAATATAGT
>CAYGJQ010000045.1:0-13919 GCA_964350285.1 uncultured Candidatus Peribacteria bacterium
GGCGATGTTGATGATTGTGGTGTAAGGAATAGTTTCAGGGCCGATGACTGAGGCGCCAACTGGGATGGCTAGGTTGCCGGTGTTTCCAACCAGTCCAGCGATAATGAAGATTGAACGATCTTTGTTATCTTTTATAAATGTTTTGCCGAGGGTGAAGGTAAATATGAGGGCGATGGCAATGATTGTGAGGTAGAAGAGTGGCGCGGCGACCAGGCTGAAATCAATGGGGCGTTTCATTAGTCCCCAAAATATCAACATCGGTTGGAGGAAGTAGACTGAGAGGTAGATGAGAGTTTTTTCTTCTAGTTTGCCTTTGAGAGATGTTTTGGCGGCGTAACCGAGGAGAACGAAAAAGTAGACGGAGATGAGTGAGATGATTACTTGTTGCATTTTGTGAGTTATTTGAAATTTAGGTGGGGCGTATCCCTCCTCCGGTCCACCCACCCGACAAGGGGGAGTATACAGATCAAATATGAAATTTTTCGAAATTTTTTATGAAAAATTTATGAAGAGATTTGTTGATTCAATTTCTCTAGCACCTTTTTAGTTAACTTGGGTCCGCAGATTTTTTCTATTTCTTCGATGGCGGCCGCCTTGATCCCGTTGATTGAGCCGAAGGTTTTTAGTAATTCTTGTCTTGTTTTTGGGCCTATTCCTTCGATCTCGTCTAAGATAGAACGTTTCATATCTTTGGATTGGAGTTTTTTGCGGTATTCGTTGGCGAAGCGGTGGGCTTCGTTGCGGCATTGTTGGAGGAGGCGGGATGCTGGGGTTTCTTTTTCTAGTGGAAGTGGTGTTTTGATGCCGGGAACGAAAATTTCTTCTTCGCGTTTGGCGATTGAGGCGAGGTTGATGGTTTTTTGCAATTGGAGTTTTTCGATGATTTTGTAGACGGCGTTGAGTTGGCCTTTGCCGCCGTCGATGAGGATTAAATCCGGCTTTTTTTTGAAGGAATGATCCGTTCCCTTTTTCTTGTCGAAGACCATGAAGGTTGGTTCGCATCCTAATTGTTTGCAGATGTTGTTTTTTTCTTCAGCTAGTTCGGTGGGAACTTTGTAGATTATGCGGAAACCAATGTTGGTGAAGTATTCTTCCATTTCAGGTTTGGCGCTTAAGTATACGCGATGAGTTTTGGCTTTTTTGAGAGCCATTTTTACGAGGACTAATCCAAGGTTTTGTTTGCGATAATCTTGGTTGATCCAAAGTGATGAGATTTCTTCAACTGGTTTTTCTTCCGAACCATATTTTTTAATACGAACAAAGCCAATGATTTTTTCGATGGGTTTCTTCTTCTTTGCGTCTTTGTCTAGATCTAGTTCGGTGCGAAGAACGTAGCAGCTTGTGTGGTCGTAGTTTTCTTGATCTAGTTTTTCAGATTCTAGTATTTCTAGAACTTCGTTGGTCTCCTTTTTTTTGGCTTTTCCAAAACTGATTCCGTCTGGGAGAGTGTTTTTACTGCTGAGGTATTGGAGGCGGCGGGCTAATGTTTCTTCGAGCGAAAGGTAGTCATCGGGTTTGCCGCTGGGGACTGTTTGGATGCGAAATTGGCGATAGTCTTTGCTTTTGGGGCGAGAATTTTCGAAAACAACCATCGAAGCGACGGTGTTTTTGCCGCCAAAATGGGAGATGTCGTAGCATTCGATTCTTTGAGGGGTTTTTTCCATTTTTAAGTACTCTTTAAGTTGCTGGAGTAGTTCTGTGGGTGGGACTTTGTCTTTTTGCCAGCTGATTTGGTGTCGTTGAGCGTAAAGTTGAGCGTTTTTACGAGCAAGTTCTAGGAGTTTATTCTTTTTTCCTTTTTGAGGGATAATTATTTTAACTACGCTGCCTTTGATTTGGGTAAGGAATGCTTCGAGTACTGATTGTTCGGCTATTTCATGAGGAATGAGGATTTCTTTACCAATGTCAGCGGCTTTTTCGTAGTATTGTTGGAGAAAGTTGGCGAGAATTTCTTGATGGTAGGTTTCGTCGTCATCAAGAAATTTTTCGTCTTCGTTTTTGGGGAGATCGATGATGAAAGTTTCTTGGTCGATGAGTTTGCCGTCACGGATGAGAAAGAGGTTGAAATAGGCTTTGTAGTCGGCAGTGACGAAGTTGATGATGTCGGTGTTTTTTTGATTGGGGTCACTGATTTTTTGTTTTTCGGTAATTGATTCAACGATTAAAAGTTTGTCGCGGATTCTCGCGGCTAGTTCGAATTTTTTGTCCTGAGCTGCATTGGTCATTTCAGTTTTGAGGCGATCGATCACTTCATCGGTTTTCCCTTCTAGGAAGCGGACAACTTGATCGATGATTAGTTTGTATTCCTCAGGAGTGGGGATGCCAACACAGGGGCCGATGCAGCGTTTGATGTGGTAGTCAAGGCAAGGGATGTTGATGTTGACGTTGGTGCAGCGGACGCGTTTTTTGAATGATTGTTTGTTTTCGGGGTCATATTTAGCGTTGGGGACGTAGTCGATATTCAAATTGCAGTGGCGGTATGGGAAGATTTTTTTGAGGGCTTTTAATGTTTGTTGGGCTCGTTGGCCAGAGGTTTTCGGGCCAAAATATTTGGCTTTGTCTTTTTCGATTTGGCGCACAATGGTGATGCGAGGAAAGTCTTCATTGGTGGTGACTTTGATGTAGACATAACTTTTGTCGTCTTTCATCAAGATGTTGTATTTGGGGCGGAGTTCTTTGATGAGATTGGTTTCTAAAATCAGCGCCTCTAATTCTGAGTCGACAACGATAAATTCTATATCACTAATCTGGGAGACCATTTTTTTGGTGCGAATGCTGTGGTCTTTGGATTTTTGGAAATAGCTGCGGACGCGATTGCGGAGGTTTTTGGCTTTTCCGACATAGAGGATTCTCCCCTCTTCGTTTTTCATTTTGTAAATTCCCGGTGATTTAGGGAGTTGGTCGAGGATTTTTTGGATGTGGGTGGAAGTCATGGTTTGATTTTAACTTGTTTAGTTTTAGGGGAAAAGTAGGAGTTTTATTTTTTGGTTGGCAATGGTCTATGATAGACGCAATTTTATTGTTTAAGCTTTAAAGTTGAGAGATTTTGATATCGAGAGGGCGAGAATAGTTTTTATTGATTGTTTCGAGGGAGCTGACATGAATGTGGCTGAAGATCTTTGGCGAAAGGTGAGTCGGTTTGTTGCGCCTTTGCGATTTTGTCCTTTCTTAGAGATGGTAGCGGTGGGAAATACTTTGGCTTTTGGGGTGGCAGATGGTGAGAGTGATATTGATTTGTTTGTTGTGGCAAAGCAGGGGCGGATTTTTTTGGTTCGAACCTTTTTGACGATTTATTTTCAGCTTCTGGGGGTGAGACGTTATGGGGGGAAGGTTGCGGGTCGGTTTTGTTTGAGTTTTTTTGTGACTGATGATGCTTTGAACTTGGATGATATTAGGCTGGATGACGAAGATTTTTATATGTTGTTTTGGGTTTTGACTTTGCAGCCAGTGATAGGAGGGGCAACTTATAAACGGTTTGTTGAGGAAAATAGTTGGGTGACGATTTATGGCCCGGTAGATTTTGCTGATTGTGAACGTTTAATCAAAAGAAGTAGTTTTGCCTCTAGGTTAAAGTTTCTACTGGAAGTATTTGCGAATTTGCTAGTTGTTTGGTGGTTGGAACCATTGTTGGCGCAGTGGCAAATTAAAAGGGCCCGCAGGAAAGCGGTAGCGATGAAATGCGGCCTTAAGCATGTTGTGATTTCAAAGAAAATGTTGAAATTTCACGATAAAGATGCGCGAAAGGTAATCAATCAGAAATTCTTAGCGAAAATGTCTAAGCTTCAGGTTCGATGATCCCCTTTTTGAGATCACGGCGCTTGCGTTTGCGAAAAATCATATCGATCACGGTGCCTTCGTAGCCGTAATTTTTGCGGATTTCGTTTTCGAGGTAGCGTTTGTATGAGAAGTGGAGGCCTTCGGGATTGTTCATGATGAAGGTGAATTCTGGCGGATTGGTTCCAGTTTGGCTGACGTAGAGGATTTTGTGGGGAGTGCGGCCGTAGCCACTTGGCAAATGTTTGTATGTTGCGGCTTTGATGAATTCATTGAGTTCGGAGGTGCGGATTCTTTTGTGGCGTTCGGTGGCTATTTCTTGAGCAATTTCTAGGATCTTGAAGATGTTCTTTCGCTCTTTGGCTGATACAAATACAACGCTGACCCAAGGGATGAAGGTGAATTTTCGTTGGAGATAATTGAGGAAGCGAGGGCGGTTTTTTTCAGGATCTTCCATTAGGTCACACTTGTTTACTACTAAGATTAGTCCTTTGCTTTCTTTGAGGATAAATTCGGCGATGTGTTGGTCTTGTTTGCAAATGCCTTCTTCATAGTTGATCATTAAAACACAGATGTCGCTGCGAATGATTGAACGCATGCAGCGGAGCATACTGAATTTTTCAATCCCCTTCTCAATTTTGCCGCGACGTCGGAGGCCGGCGGTATCAATGAGCGTGATTGGGTTTTGCTGATAAGTAATTTTTGTATCAGTGGCGTCTCTGGTGGTGCCGGCTACATCGGAAACGATTACTTTTTCCTTGCCAAATAAGGCGTTAACTAAGGATGATTTTCCAACATTCGGGCGTCCGAGAATACTGACAGCTAATGGTTGGTCTTCAGTTTGTTGCTTGGTCGAAGGTGTGAATCCTTGTTTTTGGAGGGTTGTATAGGTTTTGTGGATGATTTCTTCGACGCCTCGGTTGTGGATGGCTGAGGTAAGGATGAATTCTTCGAAGCCTAATTCATAGAAGTTGTACATGTTTTCTTTGATAGCTTCGTTGTCGCACTTGTTGAGGATGAGGATAACGTCTTTTTCGGATTTTCGGAGGATGTCGGCGGCGGCGAAATCGTCTTGGGTCAGCTCTTGAGTGGCGTCGAGGACAAAATAGATGAGGTGGGCGTCGGCAATGCCGAGTTTTGCTTGAGATTGAATGTCATTTTCGATGTTTTCTTTTTTGCCATATTCAATTCCACCGGTGTCGACAAAAGTAACCTTGAGGTCTTCGATGTCACAGGTTTGGAAGATGCGATCACGGGTGGTGCCGGCGATTTGTGATTCAATTGAAACGCGTTTGCCAACGATTCGGTTGAATAAAGTGGATTTGCCGACGTTCGGCCGGCCGACAATGGCTACTATTGCGGACATACTAAAAAAAAAGAATTGGAGTGAACTTTACATTGGAATGATAATAAATTCAATGCTTTGTTCCTACTAATAGTTGAGTGTTTTTAGTAGTTTACACAGAAGGGCGTTTCGTGCTATAATTCTATGATTTAATTAATAATCCATGGCCATGGAAACTGGTGCTGGAAGTGCTGAATCAAAGCAAAACTCTGAAAAGCCAATGCGAATTGTGATCGTGTTGCCCTCTAATGCCTATTTTATTTCTGGGATTAGGGATTTTACTTTGGGTCTAATTCGCAATACAACGCCGTTTTCAGTGCAATGGGCTTATCGTTTTCAGTCAGTAGTGGATGAGCTTTGTAATAATGCAATTGAGTACGGATCTGCGCCGATGAATGATATTAAAATTACTTTTGCAGTAATTCATGGGAAGTATATTGAAATCAATGTAGAAGATACGGGGACTGGGAAAAAATCGATGAAAGCTAAGGATATTAAGGCCTTGGTAGAGAAACGTCGTCAGCCGGATTTTGTAATTAAAGGCATCCGGGGTCGTGGTTTGGCAAAGATTGTGGCTGAATGGACTGATGAATTAGAGTTTTTTGATCGTGAAGGTGGCGGTGTGCGGGTAATGGTGAGAAAGCGAATTGATGTGCCGGAAGAGAAAAAACAAGCTGAGGCTACTACAGCTGGGATTACTATCCATGCAGCTCCGGCGTCGTAGTGAATTGTGTTATACTTAGAATCAATTAAACTTATCTATTAATTTAAAATTAAAGCCATGACTGAAGCACATATCACCATTGAGGACATGCCTTCAAATGTCCAAGGCAAAGTTCTAAAAAGAGTGATTATTTCGGGTCAGCTCGATGAGAGTAATGTTGATGAAAAAGCAAAAGAAATCTATGCATTGATTGATGCTAATCCTGCTGGATTATTTGTGGTATTCGACTTTGAAGGGCTTGAGTATATGAATAGTAAATCAATTGGCTACCTTACTGATTGGTATGGAAAGATTTTCGAGGCTGGCGGAAAGGTTTATATTGTAAAGGCACGGGAGAATATTTTGGATATTCTTCAGGTAGTAGGTTTGACGCAATTGATTCAATCTTTTGGTTCTTTGGAAGAGCTTCAACCAGTGCTTGTTGCTGATCTTCAAGGTGGTGCGCCGCAACAATAGGGTGAGTGGAGGACGCTGGAGGTCTATTTGTTAATTATTGTTTGTGAAGGTTGCACTAAGTTTTATTCTAGCGTTGATACCGGTAGTGATATGGGCGGCCATTTTGTTTCGTGATTATCGAAATAAGAGGGTCGTTTTTTTAATGTTTTTTGGGGGGATTCTAGCGGTTTTTATGATGTTGTTGCTGCAAGTTTTGGGTGATTTGATAGCGAGTTACGAAATTCATGATTTACTTGGTGGGGTGGTGAGCGATGAAGCGACTTTGGTGGTGTTGGAAGAGTTTTGGCAGGTGGTGCAAGAGTATAACCCTGTGGCCTTAATGAAGGCAGGATCGGTGGCTTTGATTGTGGTTTTTGTTGTGGCCGGGGCGCTGGAGGAGTTGTTGAAGCAGTGGTTGGTAAGGGTGGTTGATAGTCGAAATTTGTTGATTAAAGATATTAATACTTCAATTCAATATAGTTTAGTTGCGGCGTTGGGGTTTGCTTTTGCGGAGAATGTTTATTATTTTTATGCGATTTGGACGCGATTGGGATCGGAGTTTTTGATTGGTCCAGTGGTGTTTAGGTCTACTTTTACGACGGCGGCGCATATGTGTTTTTCCGGATTGTGGGGCTATTACTATGGGCGGGGGAAATTTTGTGTGAATATTGTCGAGCAGCAAAAATGGCGAAATCAAGGGATGTTTTTGACTAAGGTGATAGCTTGGGCGACCCAGATGCCTGTGACGCAGGCGTTTCGTGAGCAGATGATTCTCAAAGGATTGGTGATTGCAATGCTGTTTCACGG
This sequence comes from uncultured Candidatus Peribacteria bacterium, assembly GCA_964350285.1. Lineage (GTDB taxonomy): Bacteria > Patescibacteriota > Gracilibacteria > UBA1369 > CAYGJQ01 > CAYGJQ01. The sequence continues at coordinate 7,086 of CAYGJQ010000045.1, forward strand.
TGTATTTAATTATTTGTTGGAGGTGGGAAGTGTGCTGCCGGTGATGCTCTCAGTGATAGCGGCGTTTGGCTATTTGATTTATTTGCTGAATAAAAAGTCAGGAAATTTGATGCTTGTGAATGATATTGATAGTCGTCAGGTTTCAACGATGGGAAAACGAGATGAGGAGACGGTAATTGAGTACATTGGAATTCTGTACAATCAGGGGCAGTATGATCAAGTGGTGGAAACTTGTGAGCGCTTGCTCGAAAGAGATCCGGATAACAATGTAGTGAAGCTGTTTCAGGCGAAAGCATTGGATAAGAAAAAACTGCAAGGATATGTGAGAACTTTGATTGCAAAGAAGCAGCAAAGAGAACAGTAGTCAGGGAATTGATTTTGAGTTTGAGATGTGGTGTCATGTGGAGGCTATTTGATCGCTTTTTATGACCCAGCCTAAGATTGCAATTGTTTGTGATTGGCTTACAAATTTTGGTGGAGCTGAAAGGGTAATTTATCAGTTTCATAAGATGTTTCCGGATGCACCGATTTTTACTTCTCTTTACAATAAAGAAAAGATGGTTGGTTTTGAGGATGCTGATGTGAGGACTTCGTGGCTGCAGAAAATTCCGGGGGCTAAAAGTAAGCATCAGTTGTTTTTGCATTTTTTGCCGGGAGTTTTTGAGTCATTTGATTTGGATGAATTCGATATCGTGCTTTCCAGTTCTCACTCTTGTGCAAAGGGCGTGATTACCAAGCCAGAGACTTTGCATATTTGTTATTGTCATTCTCCGATGCGCTATGCCTGGGATGAGTCTCATACCTATATCGATCAGTATCCTTTGAATGGTTTAGTGAAACGGATAGTCCCCCATTTCATTCATAAAATTCGGATGTGGGATCGATTGTCGGCGGAGAGAGTTGATAAGTATATTTCGAATTCAGCTTTTGTGCAGAAACGGATTGAAAAGTATTACGGTAAGAATTCAATGGTGATTCATCCACCGGTTGAATGTGATCGTTGGCCGGTGTCGACTGATCATGGTGATTACTATTTGGCTGTGGGGAGGATAACTACTTATAAGCGTTTTGATTTATTGGTGGAGACTTTTAATCAGTTGGGTTTGCCTCTGAAGATTGTGGGGACGGGGCCTGATTTGAAGAAATTGAAGCAGATTGCGAATTCGAATATTGAATTTTTGGGGAGAGTTTCTGATGATGATTTGCGCGAGCTTTATATGAATGCAAAGGGATTGTTGTTTCCCCAAGTTGAGGATTTCGGGATTATTCCCTTGGAGGCAATGTCGGCAGGGACGCCAGTGATTGCTTTTAAATCAGGTGGGAGTTTGGAAACTGTAGTGGAGGGGAAAACTGGTGTTTTTTTTGAAGAGCAAACAGTAGAAGCTTTGGCTGAAGCGATTGATGAGTTTGAGGTTGAAACTTGGGATCCAAAAGTGATTCGAAGCCAGGCTGAGAAATTTGATGAAGCGGTGTTTCGGGAAAAATTATTGCAATTTTTAATGGAACAATGGAAACTTTGGCAGAGTGAGATGACTTAACTTTTTAATTATGGACATTCGGCATTATTTGGCTCTTTTGATGAGAAGATGGAAAGAGATCGTAGTAATAGTTTTGTTGGTTTTAGGAGCTGCTTATGTGAGCACGAGGCAGATTGTGCAACCTACTTACTCCTCTACTTTGTTTTTGTCTTTTGGAGTTGATCGTTCGAAGAATATTGAAGGTTATTATGGTGGAATAAATGCTTCTGATGGTTTTGCCGAGACTGTTCAGGGGTGGGTGAAGGATCCTGGTGTTTTAGCTGAGGTCAGAAAGGTTGCGGGTGATAATGATTTGGACTTGAGTGCGCGTAAACAGGAAAGGCAAAATATTATAGTTTCGATTGGTAATGGTGATGATGGGTTGGGGGCCAAGACGAATGCGGAAGCAGTGCTGAAAGTACTAGAAATGAGATTGGCGGAGTTTAATCAGCGAACTAATAATTCTTACGCAATTGGGCTGTCTTCGGTTACAACGCAGGTGAATGTGCCGGAGGATAAGTTGAGAACAACCTTGTTGATTGCTTTGTTTTTTGGCTTAATCCTCGGTGTTGCTTGGGGGTTTGTATTTGAGTTTTTATTCGGCAGGGTTTCTTTTGTTTCTCAATTGAAATCAGATGAAGATTGGCAGGATGTGATTGAAATTGTGGACTCGAAGTCAGACTGGAGTTATCTGCAGAGTTTTTTGGCGACTAAAAATAATGTGAAATTGGTGACTGTAGATTGTGACTTGCCAGTTGATGCGAAAGATTTGGACTTAAAGAAAGATTGTCTGGTGAGGTTTCCTAATGATTTAGTTGGAGATTTAGATCAGGCTGAGGTGGTGCTAATGGTAAAGCTTGGTGTTACCAGGATTAGCAATGTGAAAAAATTACAGGTCTTGCTTCAAAAACCAGTCTGCTTGGTGGTTTTGGCTTAAAAGTGAAATGGATGATGTGTATAATCGTTGTAAAATTGTAGCCTTTTATCATTTAACCTTAACGTATGAGAAAAAGGGTATCATTGTTAGCTGTGTTGGCCTTGCTATTGGTTTCAGCGCTGCAACAAGTTGTTTTGGCGAAACCTGTTTTGCCTATTAGTAGTTGGCCTTATGAAAAATTTTATAGTGAGGCTAATCATATTCCGAGCTGTGTTTCTTCGGATTCATGTGCGATTTATGTTGATTCAGCAAATGGTAATGATGCTGATAATGATGGGACGAAAGATAAGCCCTATAAATCAGTGACCAAGGCACTTGCTGATATCACTGAGAGCAAAGATACAATTGTTGTTGCTGAAGGAAAATATGATGGAAACTCGGGTGAAAATTTTCCATGGAATTTGACTAGTGATGTAAAGATTCTTGGAGGTTTCTATGATAGTTTCGCGAAACGTAATAATTCACGTTCTGCTAATAAATCTACTATCTCTCTGATTGCAATTGGCTCTAGTCCTGAGCTAGAAACTGGGGTGCAAATTTTCGGTTCTGATGCGGTGATTGACGGCTTTGAATTCATCGATGGAAACCTCAATGCTGGCGCAAATCAAGAATCTGGCGGAGCAATTCAGTATGAAGGTGATAATCAAGTGGCGATCACTAATAACACTTTTAAGAATAACAAAGCTTCGAAAGGTGGAGCCATCTCTGCAAAAGGTACTGTTGATGGAGATTATCAAATGGTAATTGCTAATAATATTTTTGATTCAAATGAGGCGACTACTTTAACTGGTGGTGCGATCTATGCCTCAGGAGGGACGTTGATTATTGGTAATACTGTTAAATCTAATAAGTCACCTGAAGAAGGTGGTGGTATCTACGCTACCGGTGATACGGAAATTGTTGGAAACTTGATTTATGACAACAATAAAAATCTTTCTGGCTCAAAAGGTGGAGGTGTCGCCGCTGACGGTCAAGTGAAGATTTATAACAACTATGTATTGGGGAATGGTAAAGATTCAGGGTTGTATGTCACTGGTAAAGCCGATGTGGTGCACAACACTGTGATTGGAAACTCCGGTCATGGTATTCAAGTTGGTTCTAATGATGTCGATGTAGTTAATAATCTTTCTGCTTATAACGTTAATAAAGGGTATTCACCATTAGTGGTTTCTTTGACTAACTATAAGAGTGAAAATAATGCTGATTTTGGCAATGGTGCTGTATCTAAGATGGTCACTGAGTGTGATCCAAAGATTGCAGATAAGGGAAGTCGAGATCCTGCAAATTTGAAATTAGGTGCAGGCTCTGAATGTATTGATATTGGTCAGAATTATGGTGGTGGTAATAGTATTACTGCTTTGATGACTGATTACTTCGGAACGAAAAGAAATTTAGATGGAAATAAAGATGGTGCTTTTGGGACTGATCCCGGTGCTCATGAGATTGAAGGTGATGAGCCAGGGGAAGTGACTAAGCCAACGATTACCAATATCAAAATTGAAGGTGACCGTGATCCAGCATGGATTACTTTCGATCTTGATGCTGATGCTTCGGTGACGATTGAGATTAAAGATGAAAAAGGAAACGTGATAAATAAATTTGTTGATAAGGATGCAGCTAAAAAGGGATCGCTAAAGTATGAATGGGATCAACATAATGATGACGAGGAAAAAGTTGACTACGGCAAATATAAAGCGGTTATTGCCGTGGAAAATGAAGGTGGAAAAATTGAGGAGGAAAAAGAGTTTGAACTAGTGAAGGCTGATCCAAATAAAGCAAATGAGGTGGTTGAGGCAACGACTGAAGAAACTAAAGAACAAGAAGCGGAAAAAGAAGAGCCGAAAACAACGACTACAACTACTACGCCAACAAACTTTGAGAAATGTTCAGGCTTTACTGATGTGCTAAAAGATTCTCAGCTTTGTGATTCTATTAGCTGGGTGAAGGAGAAAGGCATTTTTGCTGGTTATGAAGATGGGACTTTTGGCTATAGTCGTCCAATTAGTCGGGCTGAGGCTTTGAAGGTGATTTTTGTCTATTTCGATCAACAGATGCTAGACGATGATGGTACAACTCTTGGTTTTAGTGATGTGATTGCAAAGGCTTGGTATATGTCTTATATCCGCACAGCGAAAGAGTTTAAGATTGTTCAAGGTTATGAAGACGGGACGTTTAAGCCAGACCGAGCGGTGTCTCGCAATGAGTTTTTGAAGATTTTCTTTGTGTCTTCAGGGAAGGAATTCAGTGATGCTGTAACTAGCGCTCCATATGCTGATGTTCCTGCTGATGCAACTACTGATTGGTACATTAAGTTTGCGAAGTTCGTGAGCGACAATACTTTGATGGATGTTGATAAGGCTGGAAACTTTGTGCCAGCTGCGCCAATGACGCGTGGTGACGTTGCAGAGTTTATCTACCGATTTGACCAGAAGGGATTGAAGTAATTGAGTTTTAGGTAAAAGAAAAGCCCCGGCCTGAAGATGACCGGGGCTTTTTTGATGGTTGATTTATTTTTCTCTTTCAGTGTAATCGCGAACAAAAATTCCTATACTTGTGGTGACTGGTATCGCGAGAATTAGGCCGAGGACGCCAAGAAAGTGGGCGCCGATTAACATAGCTAGGATTACAATGATCGGACTAAGTCCGACGGTTTTTTGCATGATAATTGGTACGAGAAAGTTGTTTTCTAGTTCTTGAATGATGAAGTAAAGAATTGATACAGCTACTACCATCCAGAGCGATTGATTGGCGGCAATTGGTAGAGCGATGAGCCAGGCAAGGATTGGGCCAAAGTATGGGATGAGTTCAGTAATGGCGGCGATGCTAGCTAAAGTGGCGGCGTAGTTTACGCCGAGAGCTGTAAGGCCGATGAAGGTGAGAATTCCGATCGAAAGGCTGAGGATGAGTTGACCACGGAGCCATTGGCCGATTTTAGTTTTGACAGCAGTGATTCTTTCGGTGATGTATTCGGTATGGCGTGATGGAAAGAGTGAAAGGAAGAAGTTTTCGATGTTTCTTTCTTCAACAACCATAAAGAAGGTTAATACCAGAACGATGCCGGTATTGATGAGGCCGTTAGAGATGGCGATGATTGCTTCCCAGGTGTTGCCGGCAATTGAAAGCAGAGTGTCGGCAGTGAATTCGAGAGCGGTTTGGATTTCTTCTGTGAGAGCGGTAATGTCTTCAACTTGGAAGAATTTGTTTACATATTCACGAATGCGGTTGATGATTGGATGAACGTCGTCGCCGGAGGTAAGTTTAGGGAGAAAGTCGCTGAGATTATTGGCCAGTTCTTGGATTTGGCTAGCTACTAGAGGGATGATGTTGGAGATTAAGGCGCCGAGAACTCCGAAAACAATGAGATAGATTGTGATAACACTGAGCCAACGTGGGATGTATCGTTTCTGCATTTTGTCGACGAAAGGGTCGAGGGCGGAGGCGAAGAGGAAAGCGATAAAGAAAAGGAGGAGAATGTGGCTAATCTGGTAGAGAAAATTGGCTAAAAGCAAAAGCAAAATTACAGCTACGGTGCCTTTGGCGACACTTGTTGTAGAGATGTGGATGACTTCTTCTTTTTGAGTGCTTCTTTTCTTTTTGTGTTTTTTCTTTTTATCTTGATGGCTTTCTTTGATCGTTTTTACTTTCCAGTGAAGTTGTTTGAGTGAGGAGAGGATTTTTTTCATGGAAAATAAATTAAGTGACAGCAGATTGGACAATATTAACGATGATCCAGGCGAGTAGAGAGACTACCAGGCCAATGATTGCATATAATATAGTGTTTTTCCCTTTGTCGGTTTGTCCTTGAGCGCTGCCAATGATGTACCAGTATCCGCCAATAACAATAAATAAGGTGGCAATTAGGCCAGCAAGTGCTAGGACAAAATTGATGAGGTAGGTGACGAAAAATGGTAGCATCCAGAGTTCTGTTTGACCGGTTTTGATCGTGCACCCAAGAATGTCGTCTTTTTCTGCTTGTTTAATGCTGGTGCTTTTAAGCTTGTTTTCAAGGTTGGCGGATTCTTTTCGAAGAAACTCGAAGCATTCTTTGGTGCTTTTAGTTGTCCGTGGCAAAACTTGAGCGTAAGCAGTTGAATGTTGGCTTAATAAGCCGACTAATATCAGTAGAGTTGTTGTGATTCTAGAAAGTTTTCTCACAATTTGTGGTCAGCAAATGTTTAATTTATCTGTTAAACTTAACCATTTTTTCTTGAGTTTTTCAATCTGTTATATTAAGTTGTCTCTGCTTTGTAATCATTTAAAGTTTGTCTGCATGAGCACAACTATTAAAGATATGGCCCAGTCAGCTGTTCACTATGGCCATAAGACCCAAAAATGGAATCCGCGTATGGCTCCTTTTTTGTACGGTGAAAAAAACGGAAT
>CAYGJQ010000045.1:13929-14200 GCA_964350285.1 uncultured Candidatus Peribacteria bacterium
ATATTTTCGATCTTAACGAAACTGCAGCTTGTCTTGAGAAAGCATTGGCTTTTTTGGGTGATGCCGCAAAAGAAGGGAGGAAATTCCTCTTCGTGAGCACTAAGCCGCAATCAACTAAATTGGTTACAGAGGCAGCTAAGGAAACTGGAGTCTATTATGTGGTGAAGAAATGGATTCCAGGTCTTTTGACAAATTTTAATACTTTGAAGGGCCGCATTGGTCATTTGCGTAAGTATAAAGAAATGAAGGCTTCAGGCGAATTGGATAAATA
>CAYGJQ010000046.1:0-688 GCA_964350285.1 uncultured Candidatus Peribacteria bacterium
ACCTGATGGGACAAAATATCCCGTTCACGTTAAATAAAACTATCCCCAGCTGGAACTAGGGATAGCAACTCTTCACGCCCCGTAGATTCTGGAGTCTACGGGGTTTCTTCAATCGAATATTTGATGGGATTCAATTGTTTACACAACAACTGTCAATGTGTCAACGTTTCTAGCGTTACATTTAATTCTCGCATTTTCATGCGTATGACTCAACTGACACGTATTGACAGCTGGCTGTGTCTTGTTTTTGTTTTAAGCGTATCAATCCCCTACGTTGGAAATTTAGTCCGAAGTCGGGATCCCGGCATCGGCAAAACCCTCTTAATCAAAGGTGTTTCCTCGTCATCGTGATTTCCGATGACGGAATAAAGAGAACTACTTACTAATGACAAATGAATGACATACTTGACACCGGGCGCGTTTTGACTTATTAATGTTCCCACCCTAACCCTGCGAAGTATGAAAATGTTTAAATTGAAGGCTGCACTGGTTGCTTTAATTTTAATGTCTGGATGTTCTGTTGGTCCTGACGCTGGTCAGAAAGGCGCAATGGATGAATTTGCAATGAAAGAAAGGTGTGCCAAATACAACGAGTTTGCTAATTCATTAGTGGAATCGTCTTTGGCCGAGGATAAAGTGGAGCATATAGAAAAGATTTTTTACAGTCCAAAGCTAAATACCTGTGTGG
>CAYGJQ010000046.1:698-1079 GCA_964350285.1 uncultured Candidatus Peribacteria bacterium
TGTGTGGCCAAAATCTATAGATCAGTTAGAAGCATCGAATCTGTTCATTTTTACGACTTATTAGAAAAGACTAATATTAAATCTTTTAGAGTGAATGCTGATGAGGAATTAAGTCAACTCATGACTCTGTATCAATTGGAAATTGAATCATTTTAGGTAACTTAATATAACTTGGTAAGAAATGAATAAAGAACCATCTCCTCAAGAATTGGATTATATTGCCCAGAGAATGGGACACTATGCTGCTAATCGTATAATTAAATTTGTATTAATTGGAGGATGTGTCATTTTTCTACTCACTGTTGGTTTTCCAGTTTTACAGTTTTTGCTTGGTTTAGTGGTGCTCCCATTTATATGGGCTGCTAAAAACTGGACTGAAAT
>CAYGJQ010000046.1:1089-3981 GCA_964350285.1 uncultured Candidatus Peribacteria bacterium
TATTTGGAGGAATTGGATGTATTCTTGTCTATGATTTCTTTAAAAAACCCAATGAAAAAACTCGATTTATCGTATTCGTTTTTATAGCGATAGTTGTAGCCATAGCTATTTTGGCTGGTATCAGTGAAATTGTTTTATTGATCTCTAGTGATTAATCTTCCTCTAAAGACTGTTCCATTCCAAAAAGAATAGACTTAATGATTGGGCTAGAATTTTCAGCAATCCCTTTCTTTAATTCTGAGATAACTGTTGGCTTATCATATGATGTCAGGACTTGATCTAAGAAACCTTTCACTTTTCTAATTTCTGATGCTTTAAGAGGTTCAACAACTGACTGAGCAACACTTCTAGCAGCGTTTAGCGGCCCTCCAGTTAATGCCGCCTGTGCTCCTTCAGCTGTTTTTGCTGCAAAACTGGTTGGCTTAGTTGCAACATCGATCTTGTAGAGACTATCAGCAAAACTGGCTGAATTTAAATCATCCAGGAAATGTTTGAATTCAGAAATATTGTGCTTGTTGCCTTTTTCAACAACTCGTCTAATCAACTCTAAGTTATCTTTGTTCGCTGTGCCTTGAGATCGACGTAGAATGTTATATGTATTTACGCCTCCTAATAAATCTTTTTTCAATTCTTTAGAGGTTCCGGCAGTTTTTTGACCGGTTGACCTGATTAATCCTATTAGATCGGAAAAAATATCGTCTGCTTCTGCCCTCTGCGGGTCCACTTGCCTTAAAATGTTTTTCAAATCAGATCGAGCCTGCTTGAAAACATTCTCTGTTTGACTGCTGATTGTACTTTTTCCAGGTTGTGCACCGTAGGCTGCATTAAGGAAGTCATCTATTTCCAAAATTTTGACTTCAATTTCACCAAGTGACTTTTGTGGTTCTTTAGCAATTTTTTTAACACTATCTAGTAGGTCGATGATTTGTTTCTGATCTCCTGGATTGCCCCTGAAAACTGTTTTGCCAAAGTTAGGCACTCCTTTTTCAAATTTCACGCCTTGATCATCCAAGGTTTTGTACAAATTCTTTGCTAACTTATAGAAACTATTCCTCTTAACCTTCTCAGGAATTTTTCCAAGCAGGTTTGTGTTAAAGATGTCATCAACCCCCTTAATGTTTTGGGTGCGGACTTTACCAATTTTTTTACCAGCTTGCTTGGCAACGTCATTGAGTTTTCGTAGGCCGATGTTAAACTGGTCAGCCAAAGTCTCTACAGCTGCTTTATCAGATTGGCCAACTAATGCTTTTTCTGCTTGTTCCATGAAGTCAAAAGTCTTCTTAATTTGATCTGGATTCATGTTTTGTATGTCCGCGACCTGTTTGGGCTGAATTCCAATTTTTTTAGCTTGTTTTACAATTTCTGCTCTGGTTGGCTCTAATCCCATTCTTCCAGCTCTGAATCCTTTGATGGTGTTCTTTACTGCTCCAATAGCTGGAATAGCTACATCAATGATTGCTCCTGTGGTAAATTCGTCCGAGGTGGCCCCTCTGCCAAGGGTAATAGCCGCAGCAGCTTCAGTTCCAGCTACACCAGATAAAATGCTCTCAACAGCGTTTGCTACAAACGGTGATTTTTGTGCGATTGTTTGCACGGACGGTATCTTTGAGGCAATGGCAGAACCTCCAGATCTAACTAAATTCCCTGCTCCGCCTGTTGTCATGATTGCAGGAACCATAGACGCAATGTTGCTAGTAAATTCACCAGCCTTAAAGGCTGTAGATTTAGGGTCGGCTCCAGTTTCCTGAATTAAAGACTGTGCCTGGCTTTGAGCAAATTCTTTAAAGTCTTCTCCGCCTATGCCCCTTTCTTTGTATTCAATGTTAGGTCTTCCAGTTTCAGGGTTAATGCCTTTAGCCATAGCCATTTCTGGGCCAGAAAGATAACCTCCAGCATTGCCCAGTAAGTTAAATGCTTTTGAGGCAGCCCCTGTTGTCATATTTCTAACTAAAGGGGCTGATTGTCCCCCCATTGCTTGCATGATTTTACCACCGGGAGTCAAACTTAATGGGTACTCAGCTATAGCATCTGCTTTTTGTATAGCAATATCTCGTGCTGACCTAAAGTTAGCGGCTCCTTCAATTTTAGCAGACCCCGCAGCGAATTGTCCGTACTTTTCAGGATATTTTTCTTTCAACATTACTGCAATATCAGTGTCTTTTTGACCAAGTTTCATAGCTTTAATAACTTTTCTCCGTTTAGTTATATCAACTGAAGGATCATTTAAATATGATTGGACTATTGGATTTGCCATTATAGGTCGGTTACATCTATAAATTCTGGTGCTGCACCTTGTGAGGCATCAGCGGTACTAATTGAATATTCACCAAAAGAATCTAGACTGTCATCGTTCCTGAGCTGCTCTTGATCATCTTCTTCCATAGCGTCTCGAACTTTCTGCAAACTATCTCTGATTTGAGAAAGAGAAGCATTAAACTGATCAGCCGACTGTCCAATATCCAAAGATCCCATCACCGACTGCAAAAGTTTATTTTCATTTTCTGAAACAGATCCAAGTGCCCCTCCAGTTGGTGAAGCAGCACGCATGGCGCTTAATTCCTCGAAACCAATATTGGCCTTGATTGTATCTAGCTTTTTATTTAAATCGTATGCTGCAGTCCCAGGAATGATAGACATTCCAAATCCAGTAAGCCCAGTACTCCAGTATGGCTTATCGTTAAGAATTTGATCAATTTCTTTGAAGACTATGTCTTGTTTTTGTTTGACTCTCAATTTTGCTGCTCTTAATTCAGCAGATTTTTCTTTTTTCTTATCAGCTGATTCACGTTCTTTCAAAATTTCTTTCTCAGCTTGTTTTTTTGCGGTTTCAAGACTGACTCCACTTTTCATGATCTCCTGAGTTAGTCTTGAAACTTCTGTGTCTTCCATCTC
>CAYGJQ010000046.1:3991-14154 GCA_964350285.1 uncultured Candidatus Peribacteria bacterium
CGTTTCTGCCCAACTCCAAGGTAAGAAGCAACTTCTTTAGCTGTAAAGTAAGTCCCGTCCCCTTTTGGCATAGTAATATCTAAATGGATGCCTGTTTTGCCTAATACAGTTCCCGTGTTGCCTTGGCCTCCAATGATTGTGCCAGAATTGTAGGTTTGTCCCACTTCAATGTTTCCGAAATTGTTAAGGTGGCTGATCCACATCTCCCTACCGTCAGCTGTGTTACGTATTTTAACTCTTTTCCCAAATCCTTTTCCGTCTCGTGGTGTAGAGTTTTTTCCATCAATGCCAATAACTTCGAAGTCAAATGGAATTGATACAGGCGCTCCTTTACCACCTTCTAAAACGAAGTCTAATCCTGACCCCCACTTAGGCGACCCATAACCAGTAATGGTTCCTTTCCCAATTGCTGATTCGGCTAAAGAATTAACGGCAGGAACAGCTCTATCAAACCTACCAACACTTCGGTCGATGCCACGAATAGAATCATACTCATACTGAGATTTCTCAAAATCCAGTTGCGCCTGCTTAAGTGCCAAAACTGTACTTTCTTCAGCTCCAGCAGCCTGAGCGGCTTTAATCATCAGATCATAGTCTCCCATCGACAATGCCTGTTCGCCTGAACGCAATCCGAGTTGTCTTTCTTGAATCTCTAATTGTTTCTCTTGTGGAAGGAATGACAATCCAATCTCTAGCGCCCTTAATTCAGCTACTGAGCGAGCTTGATCAATTTGACGTAAAGGATCCATAGAGGTAGGGATCTGCATTCCAATAAAAAATTCTCGAGCTTCTTCTTCATTTATTTGCCCATTTTTAAGCTTGTCGGTAATTAACTTAATCTGTTTTGCCGTATCAGTAATATACCCCTGTCTCGCTAATTCGAAATTATGCTTTGCATCATCAAGTGCTAATTTCTGCGCCTCTAAAGTCAAATCTTTAGAGCTTCTAATTGCCTCAGCGCCTTTATAGTATTCATAGGCCATCTCAAATGGAACACCCATTTCTTGAGCTGTCGCCATAATCCCCTCTGTGGTCATCTCAATTCCTTGATCAACCATTTGTGTAAACATTTGAAGGCTTTGACGTTGCTCTGTTCTGTCCATGCGGTCCTCTTGACGTAACGCTAATCCTTGATCAAACAAATCAGCTCTTTCTTGTCGAGCCATATTTGTCATATTGATTTTTTGTTGATTGAGTTCGTGTTCAGCTGCAGCCAACGAGCGTTCTAATCTACGAGCCAGATCAACCCTTCCTTCTTTTTGAGCTTCTTCCAGTTGCTTAAGTGTATTATCTCGATCTTGCCGTGCAGCAAAAAATCTCAACTTTGTTTCTTCCAACTGAGTATCAATATCGCCCTGAATAGCCTGCATTGTACGTGCAGTAGTAGTGCCCTGTGGCCCTTCACGTCCCTGTGACAACGAAGCACGAACACCAGCCTTAGATTTAGCTGCTTGGTCTTCAATACGAGCCAACTGCATGTCGTCTAAGCGTTGTGCGGTGTTCACTTGTTGTTGAGCCTGTTCTAGCTCACGACGTTGTTGATTTTTTTGTTCTGCTACGAGTTCTTCGATGGTCTCAGGTGGACGATCTTCTTCACCAAACAAGTTATACCTTTGTCCAACCTCTGAAGTATTTTGTAGGCCTTTTTCAACTAGGCCTTCTTGGGCAATTCTATCTTGTTCCTTTAATGCGTCTATCTCTTCCTGTGTAATTTCAGGCGTTTCAACTTTCTCTGGCTCAACAGTTGTATTATTTATTGGTTCTTGAGGCTGGTTTGTTGATTGGTTATTTTTAACTTGGCCACTATGCTGTTTGTTGAAATTAGCGTTGCCAGCTTGATCTCTTTCGTATTGTTCTATTAATTGAGGTAAAGTTTTCATTTATTATTTAGGGTAACCGGTTGCAGTAATAATCCCCTGCCCTGCTGAGCCAGAGGTTGATTGTTGTGAAAAGAAACGACAGCTAAATCCTGCTTCTGTGACAGCTAAAGTATCAAAAGCAAAAGTTTCTGCAGCTCCATCTGTAATGGTAATACTTGTAGTGCCTTGAGCGCTTTTAACATCGCAATAATCTGTAGCTGTTAATCGTCCAATAACGTAATTTCCTTTTAAGGTTCCTTCTGAATACTCACCAGTAAACACCATTTGACGACTATTCGCAGCTACTGAGGCCGAAAGTTCCATTTCTAGATGCAGTCCGACTTTCTCAGGCTCAAAGCCAAAGTTGAAGAATATTTCTTCTTCACCTGACAATGAAAATATTTGAAGTGATTCAGTGGTAACGGTGTTTCCAACTACAAAACGATTACTTTTATCTACAACGATTTCTGTTGCGGATACCGCTTTACCGATTTTTAACCCTCCAGTGCTAGCAGTAATACCTCCAGCTGTAGTATCAGAGTAATAGTTTGCTCCTGGAGTTAGGCCGGTGAATGAATCTTGACGTCCCCCCATCACGAGAGTTCCAGTTGCTGACGCTGCAGTATTAGTCGTAACAAAGCCATCTACTGCTCCTCGATATGGTTCTCCTTGGTGAGATTGATAAACTTGGCCAGCAGTTTGAGTCTCATAGCTCCATACTCGGAAACAGAAATCATTTGCAAATGATGTCCAAGTTGAACCTGCATCAGCTGAATTCCAAGCTTGGCCTCCTGAATAAGTGTTTCCGCTTCCATGGATCCAGCCAACGTAGTTTGAAGCGTCCCCTGAAACAACATCCACTACAATCGCATATTCCGTGCCTGGGGTGACAGTTAAAGGAGAAGAAAGAGTAAATGTTTTCCATCGATAGTTTGTTGTTCCTATTGAAGTTGCGGTGAGTGTTTCGGTGGCCAAAGCTGAACCAGTTGGCTTGCCTGAACCGTCAACTGCATAAAGCCTCATTCTGAAATTTCCAGATGGATTACCAAATTCTTCTAGAAGCAACTCAATTGCCGTGATTGTGTCTTCGTATGTAGAGATTGTAAATGTTTGAGATTCGAAATTCACACCGTAGACATCTCTATCACCACCACTGGCGTAGCTTTTTTGTTCTTGAACAACTGTAGCGTCAGAGTCAGACGTTCCTTTTGATACAAATGCTAACTTTGGAGTTGAAGAACCATCAATTGCTTCACCAAATGTGAGTGAAGCAACAGGGTTGTCTTCTAAGTATAAACCGTTTGAGTCTTTAGCAAGCCCTCCTCCTGATTTAAGTTTAGCCTCTAAGTTACCTGAAACATCGAATTGCAGGCCTGAGTCTGAATCCGTTTTGACTTGAAAATTATTACTGCTCGCTTCAAGACCAGCAGTGCCGTCTACGAGGTCACTAGCATCAACACTAAGTTCGAGCCTTTCATCTCCTCCAGGACTAGTAATTTGTTTGGAAATCCCATCTCCTGCAGTAGTTTTAGTATCTAAATAACTTGGAGTGGTGTCATTTGCACTGACTTTAAACAGGCTTGATGCAACCACATCATCGTGAGCAGTCCAGTCAGTACCGTTGTTTGAGAATTCAGATTTATTGTTACTTGAACTCCAACGTGCAAAACCAACATATGTCCCAACTCCCGTGCTTCGAGAAATAGTTACCGTTCCTGATTCATCGGCTCCGATAATAAAATTTGAAGCCCCTGATGCGATCAAGCCTTGTAGAACGCTACGTAATGATTCGGCAACAAATGCAGGGATTGAACAGAAAATAGGTTCGTCTTGATCATGGGAGTCTGCAAAGTCAGAACTACCAACAGTGAAATCAAGCCCTCCAGGCTTAATACCACGAACAACCTTGGACAAGGTTCGACCATCAGCACTAATACAGCTCGTGAGTGTACCATTCGAGGTTGCACTGCCACCTGCTGCATCTGTAATCGTTTCATTATCCTGAAATGTTCCACTTATGAGTATTAGCTTTAAGGTCCCTGAAGTTCCTGAGTCTGAATCGGCAACAACTAAGGCTTTAGCTCCACTGGTCCCACCAGTCAAAATGCTTCCAACCGTGAAATTTGCTGACTGAGCGTCGTAATTTAAAACATGCGAAGGACATAAAGCTGTTTCAGTCCAGCCACTGCTTTTTCTCATGCCAAACAGAAAAGCTTTGCCAGTAACAATAGCTCCTGATTCATTTCGTAAAGGCGTGTTTACTGAAATAGTTTCATCATCTGCATCAATCGGTGCAGCTAATTTAGGTGCTGGAGCACCTTTGCGTGACCACTGATACCAAACTAACTGTGACGCGGCAGGTAGCATTGTTGCATCTGCCATTATTTGATTAGGTTAATTGCGTAAAATTTCTTCGGCGGATTGGACCTTTTTGACGCGTTTTAACACTAATCCAATTAAGAATATGCCTCATTTTATCCCCACCAACAACACGTATTATCAATCTTTGTAGATTATTGATGCGTGGTGACCCACCACCAAAGCTCTCAACCAGTCCTGCCAAGTCATAGTCCCCTGCCCATGAAGAACCAGCGAATTGAGCTGAAGCCCATTCGTCATACTCAGACTGTTTTTCATCTGCCGACCACCGATAACGTGTTTTATTCTTCAATAGACATCCATCTCGGTCGTAAATATCAAATTCAATGTCCAAATGTGTGCTTGGACTCAAGTATCCACCAGCGTAAGCACCATTGAGCTGATGTTTATGAAAAAGCGTATTAAGAGGGACCGCTTGGTCGTAATTGGTTCCAATAGTTTGACCATCATCATCATATCCTGCGAAGAGGTTATATACTGTTGTTTTGGTTGAGCTTGCACCGTAAATATCCTGTCCGTCTTTTGCGAAACGATTAATGTTCCATCCTTCAATTTCATAAAACGCTTGGCGATCTAATCTATAGCCCAACACTTTGTTGTTGGTTTCTGAGTCTTTCGCGTAAGTAATCAAGACGCTCTTAATATTCTCAGCATGCACGATGTCGACACTGGTTTGATCGATGTCTTTAAAGTAATCAGACCCAAGCATCTTAGAGAGATTTTGTTGCTGAACACTCATTGGTACGTCGCTCTGGCCAACAGACACCATGTGCCATAGTCCAATCTCATTAAAATAGAAAACCCCAATTGGCGTTTCAATAGCACCTGTAGCGCCGCCGTAATCTTCCGTGTAGTTTTGAATATTTTCAACTTTTCTCAATGTCCCTCCTGAGTCGATGGTGTCGATAGAAAAAGCAAAGAACCCTCGGTCACAAAAAGCCACAATCGCACCATTTAAATTAACAACTGAACGAACTGCCCCGGCGTTTCTATAAAAGGCATTTCCTGCTGTATCTGCTGCAGTGGTGATGCTCCAATCATTAAATGGAGGATTTGTACCATCATCAACTGGAGAGTAATAAACAGCTGATTCGTCACTAGAAAGATTGTACGCAACAACTCGATTTCCAATAACCTTAAGCCCATTACAAATTGGTGCGTTAGAAATCACTGAAATGCTCAGTGTGTCATCAATTCGATGAATTTTTTCTACTCCATTACAGACCAAGAAGTACTGACCAACTCGAACGCCACCAAAACCGTTATTTGCACTGAAATCATCTTTAATTGTAGTGAAAGAGTCAGTTGACTCATTGTAGGCTTCAATCTTAGTGGAGTAACCAAATATCCACACATTTGTTGTAAATCTTTTTAACAAAGTCACTGGGCTAGCTCCAGCCCTCTCGAAGATTTTCTCTTTCCCGCCTCTTTTTTCCAATCCTCCATCAAAAGGAATGAGATTAACTATCTTAGTGGCATAGTTTGTATCCATCATTTGAGGTAAAGTCTCCAAATTCATACCTTTTTTAGGCATGGTTAGATTGGTGTACTTTGGGCCGCTGCCGGATTTTACCTGTAACGGTGGATAATACATTAATAAGAACTTAAAGGATTTTTCATCATTGCAATTTGAGGCTGACGGTTATAGCTGCCAAGAAGTTGTCCCATTGCACGAACAAGCCTAAAGTCAGCAATACTTTCTCTTCCAACATCGTCGTCCCAGAACTCATAAAACACATCCAGCAATGGAATGGTGTGGCGTAAATGACGGTTTTCTAGGATTGGTTTACCTGTCGCAGACTTATCGAGAGTGATGTAATCAGTTAAACCTGTGATCTCAGGTGCAAAAGGGGTATATCTCATCACATAGTCACGATCAGTTGGTTGGTCTGCCCCAGTGAACACCACATAAGCACCATCAAAATAGTAGCCTTCATCTTTGCTTCCATAACCAGTAATTCCAAGCTTCTGATCTGTTTCGTCATTTCCATTCACCTCAGATTCAACAAGCTCTAATTTGTCGTAGTAAACATTGGTGGTTGTATCTCCTCCAGTATGAGTTAAGCGTAAATAACCTAAACTATCCCATGAAGGAGATCCTGTCGCGGTGAATGCGCTTTTAGCTACTTTGATACGATTCCATCCAGCAACCAACGAAGTGTATTGGTACTGATACTCATTAGTGTCGACATCTGACCCGTTGCTGTTCGTTGAGAATTCAAGCGTCACACTGCTTGGCACGGTGTTCCCGACGTAGACCCAAATTGAAATGAAATCATTATTTGGACTTGTAGCTCCACCGTCGCTAAAATCATTCCAGTTAACATTAGTTGCCCAACTTAATTGAAGGGTTGCTTCTGCATCACCTGTGAACCCACGAGATGCACCTCCTTGAACCTTAATTGCCGTATTGTATGCGCTGGTTCCTCCTGAATCGCTGAATGTGACTCCTGAGTCCCCTGTCTCATCAAAAGTAACAATTGATCTTTTTCGAGTGTAGTATCGATAAAATCCGCACGATGTTTGATTTACGTCCTGGAGGTCAGTTGGCAATAATTCCTTTTGTGGAGGTGTTACTACTGAATATGACTGACTCGCCACGAATCTATCTGGATCAATGCCTTTTAGTTCATCAAAGATGAATTGAACTAAAAACTTAACCCATTCAATG
The DNA here is from genome assembly GCA_964350285.1 of uncultured Candidatus Peribacteria bacterium. GTDB lineage: Bacteria > Patescibacteriota > Gracilibacteria > UBA1369 > CAYGJQ01 > CAYGJQ01. Next base: position 10,901 of record CAYGJQ010000046.1, read on the forward strand.
AAAACATCAGGATCGACATCACTGATGTCTCTTTTTTGACGGGTATAGGTATCTTTTATATCTTGTACGGTTATAGCCATGATTTATGGGTTTAAATTGCGAGATTCAGAGCCGTTTTTTATCCATCTTATGTCAGTTTTTAATTCAGCCATTTCTTTGCTGATTTCTTTCACCTCAACGTTTGTTTGGGCCTGTAAATAGACCTGATATCCTGAGATGGTGCCGACAGCAGTAATCATGATCCCAAGGACTGTCCAAAATGTTTTGGATGGTAAAAGCAGTTTTGTAACTGTTCGTAAATCATCGATTTCACGAGCATGATCTTCAATCTTGGCATGATTTATCGTGACTTTTTCAGACAAATCGTGAATTCTTTGTCTCATGCTAATGATCTCGTCTTTTTGACAACATTCTTCGGCCATTTAATTAGGGTAAGGTTTTACCAAATCGGTGAGTGATTTTGTGAATTTGTGCTCCGCTATAAGTTGTGATTTGTCTTTCCGCAGTGAAATTCGTGATGTCCGTGCATGGATTGCTGCCAGTGGCAGCGACGAGTAAAATTCCATCTTTATACAGCGAGGTATTATTTGTTGCTAAATTGGCTTTCTTTTCTATTCTTAGAGTTTGACGATCCGTTGTTGAACTTAGATTTGCCGTAGCAAATACAATTCCTCCAACACTTGTTGTGTAAGCGATGCGGCCATTACTCGAATCTCCTACATCTAGGATCGAAAAAGAGCCGGGAGACGAGAAGGCATGACGACACCGAGTGCCTGAAGTTGGTGTACAGTCAATTTCAATTACTCCAAAAGTATGAGTAACCCCAGGAGTTCTAATAGAATTTCCCGCTGAAGAAGAAGTTATACTTTTAGTCCCCAGATCTGGTCCATCTACAATTCTTCCTCCCACTGAAAGCACGTCCCAATCTGTCCCAGGTATAGGACCTGAAGAAATGTCGGAATTATGAATGTGTGCGTCAGAAAAAGTTTCTTCGTAAATAACTTTATTAGCTACACGGTTCCATTCTTTTTTTAACTCTGCCTGATATTCAGCAAGATTGCTAAATGATCTATAAAAAACCTGTGGCCCTATTGCTCCATCAATATCAAAGCCAGTGATTACGTACTGACCAATCCTTAAAGTTCCACCTCCAGGTGTACCCGTTCGAGCGCTTTTCCCTACTTCTTCGCCATCAATATAAATATACTCATAATCCTCATCTACAAAAAAACTATATAAATGCCAAACATCATCTCGCACTGGCGATGTTGTAACCGTCCATGCACCGCTCCCCATCGATAATTGCAAATTACCTGCGCTAATTTTTTGTAGAAAATAGTTTCCACTTCTGCTCATAAGCATTTGAGCTCCATCGCTAGAACATTTAAACCACTGAGCATACCCAAAAACAGTGTCTGCTCCAGAGTATTGAACATTTGCAGCCGCACCAAAGTTAATGTGTGCCTCAGTTCCTTTCGTGTTTCCTAACGCAGGCTCACCCCATGGGGTCTCAACTGGAATTAAGCCCGCTGACTGAGTCGCAGCAATATCACTATAAATCGTTCCATTGTCCTGGTTAGGCCCTTGCTCGATGATTTGACCTTTTGAAACAATAGCGTTCCATGCCGAACCAGACGAAGGGACCCCAACACTTGGTGCCGTATAAAAATTCCTCTTTGATTTAAATGGCGTTTTTCTAGAAATAAGAGCTTTATGTAGCTGTGTCATATCAACGCTGGCATCACCATACATCACAGCACTGAAAATTGGCACATCCATTTGATTCGCGACGCCTAACGCGTTTCCGATGTAGAGAGGATTTGATGAGCTGCCTACAGAATTATTTCCCCCGGCAGTAGCGGCTAATACTCCGTCTATCCAAAGCTCTGACTTAGAGCTCCCAGCTGACTTACGGATGCCAACTGTCTTAGCTCCGACATAGTTATATGATCCGGGAATCGTATAGGCTGTCGACCCGTCGCTGTATGCAAACGTAGTTGCGTTTGAGAAATAAAAGTCATACGCTCCGGCTTTATACAGCAGCCGATCACCACTGGTTTGAGTTCTAAAAAAATCAGCAAAAAGCATATATGAAAACTCCCTCACATTGTGACTGTTGTCATGAGGAATAGACAGCGTCCCCAAGGTAGGGATACTTCCCCAGCCAAACTCACCTTTCACTATACTGTTGGCTGATTGGGCGGCATCGTTGTTATTGACAGACCAGTCCTTAAACGTTCCCTTCAGACAATCAATGTCAAACACCAAGTTTTGTTGGGGAATTTTCATTATTAGCGGTTACCTAAATAGCGTGGACCATTGCAATAAATCTGCTTAATTTGTGTTGGACTAATAGAATTAGGTCCTGAAAAGAAGCCTCGCACGCCTCCTACATGTCCACCAGAAACGCTATTCCCAATCCATAAGTCGTCAGCAGTTACCTGGATGGAACTGATTGTAGAAGCGACACTGTTCACTAGTTGCGCATCATCTTTATAAACTCTCAGTGTGACTCCATCCCAGTCAGCCACTAACAAGTGGGTTTGCCCATCAAAAAACTCACTAGCAATTACACTAAGATTGTTTTTCGTGGCTCCATCACTGATTTGAAAATAAATGTTTCCATCTGTGTTTAAGTATGAAAGTTCGTAAACGGTATTCACCTGAGTGGTTAAAATTGTATTTCCCACATTTTTAGTAACAAAGCCTCTATTAGAGACAGGGGCGTCTCCGTCGATCCAAAGCCCCAGATGCAGAGAGTCAGTATATTGGATCTTAGAGTTGTCAAGAATGGTAATTCTATCCCCTCCATCAAATTCCAGCCTGTTTACTCCTTGCACTTTTGTTGGATTTGTTGAAGTTGTTGATCCATCCCCATACTGGCAGGTAAGCCCACTCAAAACGTCGGAGCTAGCGTATGGTGCTGCACTGCCAATTTTGTCATGAAACGGCAAATAGACATTGCTTTTAAGTGTTAACAAAGAGTTATTGTGTAAGTCTTCAATTTCTTTTTCGGTAAGGATGCGAGAAAAAACTCTAAATCGGTTCATTCTCCCATCAAACGAATCGAAGGCACCGTCTAGTCTGCCACCAATTTCCAAAAAACTTCCAAAGTTGCCAGCTTGAGCCATAACAGCGGTTTCATCTAAAACACCATTTAAAAACCAAGAAACTGTCTGCGTGGGGTCGTCATAAGTAATTGCCCCAGTAAAAGGAGCAGTCAACGCTGAAAATGTGAGGTTTTTCGAAGTAGC
>CAYGJQ010000047.1:0-7131 GCA_964350285.1 uncultured Candidatus Peribacteria bacterium
TTTTGTTGTATAATATTATTTTGATTCAGGAAGACGTCAAACGTAGTAACAGAAACTCTCAAAGTTCTTAGCACGCAACCAACTCAACTGACACAAATTAAGGAACGCAAAAGAATCCCCTATAAAAAAGCAAAAAAGCACATCAAGGAAATTCCAACTTTCTTCAAAACTGAAGAAACGCGTGCCTATGCCAAAACGTAACCTGGGTCAGATGACATCATCTAACCTCATTTTTATATGGAAACTGTAACTCTAATCGTTGCAGTGATCGGCCTCATTGTCGGAGGTGGTGCGGGTTATTTTTACCGCGTTAAAGTTGTTGATGAAAAAAACAAACAACTTGAAGAAAAGAAGAAAAAGCTTCTTGCCGACGCCGAAAACACTGCAAAAGAAAAAATCCTCAAAGCAAAACACGATGCGCTTAAATTAATTGAGGACTCCAAAAAAGAAGAACGTCAAAAACGTGACGAACTCAATAAAATCGAGAACAAACTTCTCAAAAAAGAAGAAACTCTCGATAAACGTATCGATAACACTGAAAAACTAAAAGTTGAACTTGAACAAAAAGTCACTTCCGTCAAAAAACTCCGCGAAGACATTCAAGGTCTTTACTCTGAGCAAAAACAACAACTAGAAAACATTGCTAACCTTTCAGAAAAAGAAGCAAAAGAAATCCTCTTCAAAAAAGTTGAAGAACAAGCTGAATCAGAACTCGTCGACCACATCAAAAAGGTCGAACAAAACATGAAAGAAAAATCAGAAGAAAAAGCCCGAATGATTATCGCTGAGGCAATTCAGAAATACGCTGCAGAAACTGCCTCTGAATCCACAGCTACAATCGTAAACCTTCCAAGTGACGACATGAAAGGTCGCATCATTGGTCGTGAAGGTCGGAATATTAACACTTTTGAACAAATCACCGGTATCGATGTAATCGTCGACGACACCCCTGGTTCAATCGTAATCTCTGGTTTCGACCTCGTTCGCCGTTACGTGGCGAAATTGGCTCTCGAACGTCTGATCGCCGACGGCCGTATCCATCCTGCCCGGATCGAAGAAACTGTGCTCAAAGTAAAAGAAGAAGTAAACGTGATGATCAAAGATCTCGGTGAAAAAGCCGCCTACGAAACTGGCGTCGCCGGACTCCACCCGAATCTTCTCAAGCTCCTTGGTCGGCTTAAGTTCCGCACGAGCCAAGGCCAAAACGTTCTGAAACACTCAATGGAGGTAGCCTTCCTCGCCGGCCAACTCGCTGCCGAACTAGGAGCCGACATCAACATGTGTAAACGCGGCGGTCTTCTTCACGACATCGGTAAAGCAGTTGATCATGAAGTTCCTGGCCACCACTCAAAAGTCGGTGCCGACATCGCCAAAAAATTCGGCCTTACCAAAGAAGTAACTCACATCATCGAATCACACCACGGTGAGATAGCGCCAGAATCAATCGAAGCAATGATCGTTAGCGCTGCAAACTTGATCTCCAACGCCCGCCCTGGAGCTTCCCGTGACAACCTCGAAACCTACATCAAACGTCTCAGCGAATTGGAAAACATCGCCAACTCATTCAAAGGTGTCGAAAAATCCTTCGCCGTCCACGCCGGCCAACAAGTAAGAGTCTTCGTTCAACCAGACATCATCAGCGACCTCGAAGCAATCAAGCTTTCACACGATATCGCCAAAAAAATCGAACAAGACATGAACTACCCAGGCCAAGTAAAAGTTCACGTCATCCGCGAAATGCGCCAAGAAGAATTCGCCGAGTAAAAACGAATTATAGACCAATCAAAAAGTCCTCTGAAAAGGGGACTTTTTTAGTAACTTCCTCTTGCAAACACATTCCTAGCACTCTATTATTACGAGCGCTAAATTTTATTAATAATTCTTTAACTATCTCCCACTATGGCAGACGTTAAATTCAAACCACTCGGCAACCGCGTGCTCATCAAAGCAACCCCAGCCGAAACCGTTAGTGCCGCTGGCATTATCATTCCAGACACTGCTTCTCAGGAAAAACCACAACAAGGCGAAGTTCTTGCTGTAGGACCTGGAAAAATTACTCTCGAAGGAAATACTCTCCCAATGAACGTCAAAGTAGGGGACAAAGTCCTTTTCACAAAATACGGACCAACTGAAGTAAAAATCGACGGCGAAGAATACCTCATCGCTGAAGAAGGTGACATCCTTGGGATCGTTACTGCTTAAACCTTTCTTGCAACCTACCTTGAAGGTCACGAAATGAATATAAGGTAGTAGTTGCAAGGCAGGGATAAATTTTTAACCGCAGCGTACTCAAAGGTACGTGAGGATTAAAAATTTATCCCTAACGCAGCAAATGCTGCCTTATATTCATTTCCATCTAAATCTAACCAATACTCAAAATGGCAAAGCAAGTACAATACGGTGACGACGCACGGCAACAACTCCTCGACGGCGTAAACAAACTCGCCGACTGCGTCAAAGTCACTCTCGGCCCAAAAGGTCGCAACGTAATCCTCGAAAAAAAATATGGTGCACCACTTATTACTAATGATGGTGTCACTATCGCGAAAGAGCTCGAATTCAAAAACCCAATGGAAAACATGGGAGCTCAACTAGTAAAAGAAGTAGCAACCAAAGCCAACGACACTGCCGGTGATGGTACCACTACCGCCACCGTCCTCACCCAACAAATGGTTACCAATGGTCTCCGCAACCTCAAACTCGGAGCCAACCCAGTAATGGTGAAACAAGGAATGCACAAAGCAGTCGACGCTGTAGTTGCTGCCCTTCAAAAAGTTTCTAAACAAATCCAATCAAAAGAAGAGATCGCTCAAGTAGCGACCATCTCTGCCCAAAACCCAGCAGTAGGTCAAATCATTGCTGAACTGATGGATAAAGTAGGAAACGACGGTGTAATCACTGTAGAAGAATCACAAACCTTCGGCCTCGACCACGAAGTAGTAGAAGGAATGCAATTCGACAACGGATACATCTCTCCTTATATGGTTACTGACACTCAACACATGAGTGCCGAATACAAAGATGTAAAAATCCTCATCACTGACAAAAAGATTTCCAACATCCAAGACATCCTCCCAGTAATCGAGCAACTAGCTCAAGCCGGGAAGAAAGAAATGGTCATCATCGCTGAAGACATCGACGGCGATGCCCTCGCAACTCTCGTCCTCAATAAACTCCGCGGAATCTTCAATGTTCTCGCTGTGAAAGCTCCAGCCTTCGGTGACCGCCGCAAAGAAATGCTCAAAGACATCGCTGCTCTTACCGGCGCCAAAGTCATCACTGAAGAACTCGGACTCAAACTCGAAAACACCACTCTCGAAGACCTCGGTGAAGCTGGCCGCGTGATCTCGAAAAAAGACGGCACCACTATCGTTAACGGAAAAGGTCGCAAAGAAGACATCGAAGGCCGCATCCAAGAAATCCGCATCAACCTCGAAAACTCAACTTCCGACTTCGACACTGAAAAACTCGCTGAACGTCTCGCAAAACTTTCCGGTGGTGTTGGGATCATCAAAGTAGGTGCTACTACCGAAGTAGAACTGAAAGAACTAAAACTCAGAGTAGAAGATGCCCTCAACGCAACTCGCGCTGCCGTTGAAGAAGGAATCGTACCAGGTGGGGGTACTGCCCTCGCTCAAGCAATGACTGCCATCGCCGAAAAAGTCAGTGAAGACGAAGACGAAACCACCGGCGCTCAAATCGTCCGCCAAGCTCTCACTGCCCCTCTCCACCAAATCGCCCACAACGCCGGTGAAGACGGATCAGTAGTAGTTCACAAAGTAGTAGAAGGATCCGCCGGAACTGGTTACGACGCTACCAACGGTAGCTTTGTAGACATGGTTCAAAACGGAATCATCGATCCACTGAAAGTGGTACGCTCTGCACTCGAATCAGCAGTATCAATCGCTTCCGTCCTCCTCACCACCGAATCAGCAGTAACCGAGATCCCCGAAGAAACCCCAGCCCCAACCGCTCCAGCAGGAATGCCGGGAATGGGCGGAATGCCAGGAATGATGTAATCGAAAGTTTTAAAAGCCCCTCCAGTGTGAGGGGCTTTTTTTAGTATCCCAAAAAACTTCCATGATAATATACCCACATCCGTCCTCCCCATTTTCACTCCAAATCCATGCCAAGCAAAAGAAATCTAAAAACAATAATCACCTTAATTGGAATTTCTCTGATGTTCATTGGCTGTAAACCAACAAACCTGGAAACCTACTCTTCCGAAAATCTCACTTTTCAACACCCCAAATCATATTCCATCACCGAACCTACTGAATCATCCAAAACTTTAGTTATCAACGGAGAGAATGGTCGGATTGAAATTTTTAAAATGAATGACTTTGACGGAGAACGCATCACTGGAGCCTCAAGCACCGGATTCGAAGAATTTGAATATAAATACACCCCAAAAAAGAAATACGAAATAGAAGACTATTCAATCTGGATCTTCCATTTGGCCGATGACAAACAAACAGCAGAGGAACTCAACAACATCTACAATTCATTAAAAATTAAATAATTACAATCTAGTCATCATTATTATGAAATCCAACAAAACACTATCAATTGCCATTGGCTCCGTCGTTATCATCGTCATCATTGGCATAATTTTACAACAACATCAGTCCACTCAGACTCGAAACCAAAGCACAGTACATTCCCCCTACGCCGGCCAAGAAACAAGAGGAATCAAAGCACTTTCCCAAAATGACGTTGAAGGACTACTTACTGGAACTGGCACTCCATTTGGAGGCATGGCAAAACCAGCTGAACTAAATGGCTATCCCGGCCCTCGCCATGTTTTAGATGCCCACATCGCCGGCGAACTCCAACTTACCGATGAACAATACACACAAACAGAAACGATTTACGAAGAAATGCGCGCAGACGCGATCAAACTTGGCAAACAAATTGTTGATATTGAAAAAGAAATCAATGATGCATTCACCGATAAACAAATCACCAACGCATTCCTCCAGGAAAAGGTTGAAGAAAGTGCAAATTTATATGGCCAGTTAAGAACTGTTCACCTGAAATATCATTTAGCTATGGTTGAAATCCTCACCCCTCAGCAAGTAGAACAATACAACGAACTAAGAGGATACAACTCCGGAGATCCCTGCATAAACATTCCCAATGGCCACAACCCTGAAATGTGGAAGTTGCACAACAATTGCGAGTAATAACACAACCAAATGATCAAAATCGAATACACCTCAATTGAAAAAGCTGAGTCCTACAATCAAGCGGTTAAATCAGTTTGTAAAGAAGGCAAATACCTTGGCAACTCCACCGGATTCCCCTTAGAAGGCACCATTAAATTCGTCGAAAAAATCATTAAAAACGACGAAACTCAATTCTTCGCCATCGATAATGATCAAGTAATTGGCTGGTACGACATCATCCCTGTGCCAAAAGAATTCCATTCTCACGTTGGCATTCTTGGAATAGGAATCATTAAAGACTATCGGGGACAAAAAATCGGCCAAGAATTACTAAAGAAAGCTCTCAAGGACGCAAAAAACAAAGGAATTGAAAAAGTTGAATTAGAGGTATTCAAAAGTAACCTCCCAGCACAAAACCTTTACAAAAAAATAGGATTTGAAATTGAAGGAGTTAAGAAAAAATCTAAAAAGTACCAAAACCAATATGAAGATGTAATAATCATGGGGCTGATGATTAACACTACACTATGAAAATCGGAGTATACGGTTCTGCCGCTGGCCCCCTCAATGATCAAACAAAAGAAAAAGCTCAAAAAATTGGAACAACGATAGCTAAAAACCAAGCAACCCTTATCACTGGAGGTTGCACTGGCCTACCACATGAAGCAGTTCTAGCTGCCCACAAAGAGAATGGCAACTGCATCGCTTTTTCGCCAGCCATAAACATGGAATCACACCAAAAACACAACTACCCAACAACTGGATTCTCAAATTTCGTTTTCATACCTCCCGAATACGAACACGCAAACTCCCAATTAATTTGCAGAAAATATCGTAATGTTTCATCGGTAGCCTCCGTCGATGCCGCCATCTTCATATCGGGCCGCATTGGCTCCATGAATGAATTCACCATTGCCTATGACCTCGGAAAAACTATCGGAATTCTTGAAAACTCCGGCGGCATCACCAAAAGAGCAATCAAAATTCTCCTCGAAGACATCAACAAACAAACCGGCGCCCAAGTGATTAGTAGAATTGATTTGCCAAAAAGTTCAAACAACAAAAAAAACTTAAACTAATCCCTCTACCTTTTCATTGATTCAAACTCATTTACCAAATCATTATGGAAACTCAACCATTCGAAAACCCAGAAATCACTCCACCATCACATAATCCCGAACAACTCCTCCTAGAAATTCAATCAAAACTAGATAATCTGGTCGCAATATCGCAAAACTCCACAAGAAACAAACACGATCAAGTAACCTTTCAAGACACCAACTACATCTTTGAAAGATTGAAAGATAACCCTAACGAACTAGAAACATTCGTCGATGAAGACATCAAAGACGCTTGGATATTTAACGACAACCATCCAAGAATTTTAGCAATCTATCGCATAAATCCACCCTCGACCAAATACTTCACTCTCCCTGATTGCCAGTTCATACCAGAGCTAGATTTAAACGTAATAGCCCAAAATCCCAACCAGCAAATAATCGAACCTTCAGAAAAAAACTATGAAATACCTAGTGTAGTCCATTATGGAACCGAAGTAAGACCACACGTAATAAAAGCCATCAAAGCCTACAAACTAAGTGAAACATTTTCCGAAACCAGAATCTTAGAAACTTTAGACACCATCATCACCGCCTTGATGTACGACGAAACTTTTCACTTCGACATCAAACTAGTAGAAGAAATTATGCAACTCAAAAATTTCCCCTGCGACCAAATCACTGAAGAATCACTAGTTTCATTCATCAATGAACTCCTCAAAGACAGCCCACATCAAATCAAACAATAGTACCCCTAAAATGCCAACCCCACCCGCAGATCTTGCCTTCCTCGAAAAAATCAGCCCCAAATTTGGCGAAACCAAAATTTCCATCCCGGCCCCAACGCTCAGCCCATCAGCCCGCGCCCAACGTCGGATGGCTTGGCGGAATGATAAAAAACTCTA
>CAYGJQ010000047.1:7148-14103 GCA_964350285.1 uncultured Candidatus Peribacteria bacterium
CTGCGATATCAGCAGCCAAAAACTCATCTCGATGTTCGCCCCGGATTCGAAAGTAAAGGTAATGCACAAAGACATCTGGTACAGCGACGAATGGGATGCCACCAAATACGGCCGCGATTTTGATTTCACCCGCCCCTTCTTCGAACAATTCGACGAACTCCTCCAAACCACGCCCCTCCCACACATCATGGTCCACAGTGACCACAACAGCCTCTACACCAATTACACCTACGCCAACAAAAATTGCTACCTCTGCTTCGCCGGCAACCACCTCGAAGACAGCCTCTATTGCTACAACGCCGAAAACTCCCGCGATTGTGTCGACTGCCTCTTCGTTGTTGATTCCGAAATTTGCTACGAACTCGTCCACTCCTTCAATTGCTACAACGTCAAATTCGCCCTCCACTGCCGCAGCTGCAAAGATTCCGCCTTCCTCGAAGACTGCATCAACTGTAGCAACTGCTTCATGTGCTGGAATCTCAACAGCCAAAAATACTGCTTCATGAATAAACAGTACTCCAAAGAAGAATACGAAAAAATCATCCAAAAATTCTCCCTCGGAGATCGCGAAATTTTAGACAAATTGATCAACCGCTGGAATCAAGAACGCCAAAAATTCCCCAAACCCGCAACTCATAATATCTCCGCCGAAGATTGTAGCGGCGAATACATCCTCAATTCCAAAAACTGCCATCACGCCTACATCCTCGGCAAGAACTGCGAAGATTGCCGTTACATCGTCAACGCTTTCCCCGCCTTGAAAGATTCCCTCGATTGCACCTATTCTGGCGAAAATGCCAGCCTTCTCTACGAATGCATCGCTTCCGGCGGCGACTGTTACAACATGGCCTTCTGCAACCTCTGCTTCATCAACTGCAGCAATCTTTATTATTGCTCCGTCGTCACCTCATCCAAAAACTGCTTCGGCTGCATCTCACTCACCAACAACGAATACTGCATCCTCAACAAAAAATATTCCCAACAAGAATACGAACAACTCGTCCCCAAAATCATCACTCACATGAAACAAACTGGTGAATGGGGAAAATTCTTCCCCGCCCAACTTTCTCCCTTTGGTTACAACGAAACCGTAGCTCAGGATTTTCTACCACTTTCAAAACAACAAGCTCAACAACAAGGCTTCAACTGGAAAGAAGAAATCCCCAAAAACTACCAAGAACAAAAATACATCGGCAGCTACAACATCACAGAAGCAGGGGACAACATCACCCACGAAATCCTCGCCTGCAACCAATGCCGCAAAAATTTCAAAATCACTTCTCACGAACTCAAATTCCACCAAAAACACCAAATCGCCATCCCCAACCAATGCTTCGATTGCCGCCACCAACGCCGCCTCTCCATCCGCACGCCCTATCTCACTAGCAACTCACAATGACCCCAACTAAATTCACTTCTAGGGTTTCCGAAATCAACAAATTCATCATCATTAAACTCCCAGCACCCGCTAGTGAACTCCTCCCATCCCGCGGCCTTGCGATGGGAGAAGTCACTATCAACAACCATAAATTCACCGTCCCTTTCGAACCCGATGGCAAAAAAGGTCACTGGTTTGCAGTCGATCAAAAAATCCGCAAAGCCACAAATTTAAAAGTAGGGGACAGCATCGATCTCACCATCACACCAATCAAAGACTGGCCCGAACCCACAGTCCCATCCGACATCAAAAAAGCCATCACCAACCACACCAGCGCCCAAGCCCAATGGCTCGACATCACCACCAAAGCCCGCTGGGACTGGATTCGCTGGATTCGCTCAACCCAAAATCCCACCACTCGCACAAAAAGAATCAACACCGCCGTAGATATGTTAAAATCTGGCAAACGCAATCCCTGCTGCTTCAATCGCAGCCTCTGCACCATTCCGGAAATATCAAAAACCGGAATTCTACTTTCACCCCCAACATAAAATATAGCCAATGAAAGAACTACTCATCACTTTAATCTTTGGAACCTATCTCCCCATATCATCGGAACCAATCGACGTCGCCCCGAAAACCACTGAACATATTCCCGTCCCTGATGGTTACACTTTGATAGAGCACGAATACGGAGACCTTACCAATGACCAAAAAGATGAATTAGCGGTTGTGTACAACACTAGCCTTGCTGACCCAAAAGTCGAAGCAATCGAAAGAGAAATTATCATTTACAAGCACAACGATAATAATTGGCAAAAATGGAAAAGTTCCAAAACCGCCATCATGCACAGCCTAAGCGGAGGAGACAATCCACTTTGGACCGATCCATATGATGGAATCAACATTCACAACAATGCCCTTTATATTAGCCATTTCAGTAATTTCACCGAAAACAAATGGATTTGGGCCCACCATGACACATATCGATTAATTGATGGAGAACTACAACTTGCGAAGTATCAAAGTACCCACAGCTCATTATGCGAAGGGACCGATTACTTTAATATAGATATAGTTAGCGGTAAAACCCACTTCTACAGCAAAAGAGAAAAATGTGAAGATATCCCTGAATTTCCTTACACAGAACACATCTCCCTCGATTACAAAGAAGAAAAGTTCACCAATCAGGGAATCAAAATTTTCTTTGAAGACCGCCAACACAGCAAAACCAAAATCACCACCCCAGAACATGGAGTGGACTTATACCTCTAACCTCATCACCATGAAAAAATTCCTCGTCATCTACGGCGCTCCTAAAACAACCATCGATGAATGGTCACAAGCCTCAGAAGAAGAACAAAAAAAAGGCATGGAAGAATGGATCGAATGGATGGAAAAATATAAAAACGCCTTCATTGACGCTGGCAACCCTGCTGGCAAAAACGTTCGCATCACCAAATCCGGCGCCACCGAACACCGCAACGAAATTTGCGGCTACTCAATTATCCAGGCAGCCAACCACGACGATGCTGTTGAAATTTTCAGCAACAACCCTCATTTCGATGCCAAAGACGCCTATATCGAATTAATGGAAATCACTGAAATGTAATCACTTACTCTATTTACTATAATCCAAACTTAATATGAAAAAATTCAACTGGAAATTCTGGCTCCCAAACGGTTTCATGGTCCTAATGATGATGTTTTCCGGAGTGATGTACTTGGTTCAATCCGCTGAAATTGCCAAAATTTTTGCTGAGCTTCAATATCCAGCCTACACTCTGTATTTCAACGCTACTGCAAAAATTCTTGGTGGGCTCGCAATCATTCTCCCGCAAGTACCACGCTTTTTGAAAGAATGGGCCTATGCCGGCTACCTCTACATCATTCTCCTCGCACTTCAAGCAGTAGTAATGACCATGCCTGGATTCCCCTGGATCATGATTGTCAGTCTTGCTGTTTGGACTCTTGCTTACTGGCAATTCAAAAAACTCGAAAAGTAAAACCATCTATTAACTACTACAATATGGAACTCGGAAATTTCTCCCTCAGCCTCAGTGTTCAAGACATCCATGCTTCAAAAGAATTCTACGAAAAACTCGGCTTCACTCAATTTCACGGTGACATCGAACAAAATTGGCTAATCATGAAAAATGGCAACTGCACTATCGGACTCTTTCAAGGAATGTTCGAAAAAAACATCCTTACCTTTAATCCTGGCTGGAACGAAAACGCTGAAAACCTCGAAAACTTCACCGATATCCGCGACCTCCAAAAACAACTTAAAGCCGACGGCATCCAACTAGAAACTGAAGTCGACGAAAACACCACCGGCCCCGCTAGCTTCACTGTCGTCGATCCCGACGGCAACCCTATCTTGATCGATCAACACGTCTAAACCCCAAACCTGAATGGAAAAAATCAAAGAGCTCATCATCAAAATCGTCTATCACTCACTTGTCACCGTCGGCACACTAGCCGTCATTTTGACCGCCGCCTCCATGATCTTATGGAGCCTCAAAACTCCATCCAACGACCGCGACTGGGAATTCGGCCAACAAAAAGCCCAACAAGTAGAAATAAAAGGCGATAAAATCACCGTCAAAGATCTCCGCGATTACAACTGGACCAATGAAGGCAACGAAGAAAAATATCACGACTTCAGCTTCATTCTCGGCGACATCCAAAGCATGGAAATAGGGGAGTCACACTTCTCTGTTCACGAAGGCATTGGCCATATCTTTTTAATTTTCAACCTCAAAGACGGCCGCGACATCGCCCTCTCCATCGAAAGCCGCCGCGATAACGGTGAAGACTTCACCATCCCCAAAGGATTAATGTTCGACTACGAACTCATCTACCTCCTCGCCACCAAAAAAGACCTCATCTCCCTCCGCGAAAAACGCAATGAAAGAATCTACCTTTATCCAATCAAAGCCAGCGCCGCCAAATCCCAAGAGCTATTCCTCTTGATCGCCGACAGAGTTAACTCCCTCTACGAAACCCCCGAGTTCTACCATCTCTTCTTCGCCAACTGCACCAACCTCATCACCAAAGAAGTCGAAAAAATCTCCGACAAAAAATTCCCCTTCTACGAAAAAACTTTCGCCCCCGGCCACGCCGGTCGTGCACTCTTCGAAATGGGCATCATCGATAGTGACATCGATGACTTCAATCAACTGCAGGCAGCACACTTAGTAAAATTCTAAATCAGTAAACATGAAAAAACTCTCCTCCTTCCCATTCCTCAAATGGACTTTCATCGGAATAATTTCACTTATCTGGTTTCAAATTTTTTGGACAGCCTCCAATAATGGCAATTTCCACTGGGGAATCATCGTCCACGAAACTGGCGAACTTGGCTGGAAATTATTGATATTCACCATCATGATTTCACTGATTCAAAAAATCCTTAATCTCCACTTCCCCAAATTCAACTTCTTCAGAAGACTGCTCCCACTACGAAAGTTCTCCGGCATCTTCGCCTTCCTCATTATCGGCTCCCACGCCTTCGCCGAATTGGCCAAACAAGGAATCAAGTTCTTCAATCTTTCAGACATCCTGGCGGCAACATTTACAACTCGCCATGCCACAATTTTTGGCACTATCTCATTTTTAATCATGCTCCCACTCTTCCTCACCTCAACCAATTGGGCCATCGAAAAAATGGGCGCCAAATCCTGGAAAAGACTCCAAAAACTTACACATCTTGCCTTTATCTTCGCCGCCCTCCATGTGGCCCTACTGGAATATTTTGGCCATGGAGAAATTGAAGGAGGCCCAATCGTTCTACTCGCAATCTATTTCTCTGGCTACTCATATCTATTTACTAGAAAACACTTCGCTAAACAAAAATCATGAAAAACAATAAGTCCTCCAAAACAAAAATTATTCTCAAAACTCTCTTCGCCATCACAATTATCGCAACTATCGCAATAGCCACGGCCTACCATTTAAAAGTTCAGCCAATCTTCAACTACAACCTTTACGTTTTCACTAACAATCTTGAAAACATTCCTCTCCCACCAAAAACCCAACGCATCGGAGCCACTCACTCCAGCTTTGGCCTCCTTTCCGGCAACAGCAATCATTGCGATTACTCAGCTTCATACTTAATCAAAACTGAACTAACTCCAATTGAAATTAAAGAACACTACCGCAACAAAACAATCCCACCAGCTGAACCAGAAAACCCCACTTTTAATGGAGCACCTCAAGTCCAACAATCTACACTACTAAACAAAGGAAATAACCTCCATCAAAAATACCAAGTCACACCTGAAAGTCTGACTCAAAATGTTTACCTAATCTACGCTCTAGATGTCGGGTATCCTCCTCGTTATCCCATCTGCCACTAATCACCACCATGCTCCACCTAGACTTCCCATTCGGATTTATTATTAATGGCCAACTAATACCGATCCACGGCCTCTTCGAAATCCTCGCCATTTGGTTAGGAGTCTATTACTACTACCACCTCCGCAAAAACCAAAAAGATCACTTCAATTCTTCTCAACGCCTCACTTTAATTCTCGCCGCTGCCCTCGGCGCGCTGATCGGATCTCGTCTCCTCGCAGCAGCTGAACACTACGAAACTTTATCCAAAAATTTCTCCTGGTTTGCCTTCACTCAATCCAAAACCATCGTTGGCGGAATTGTTGGCGGGTGGATCAGTATCGAAGTCACAAAAAAAATCCTCGGAATCACAAAATCCAGCGGCGATCTTTTTACCTATCCATTGATACTCGGCATTATCATCGGTCGCATAGGTTGTGCACTCACCGGTGTATCCGATGGCACTGTTGGCATTCCTTCAAATCTCCCTTGGGCCTTCGAACAAGGCGATGGCATCCCTCGTCACCCCACCGCCATCTATGAAATCATCTTCCTATTAATTCTCTGGAAAACGCTTAAAGTCATCAACAAAAAATACCAACTCCAAAACGGCGACATCTTTAAGTTTTTCATGATCAGCTACAGCACCTGGCGCCTTGCAGTTGAATTTATCAAACCAGTAACTCCATTAATTCTCGGCCTATCCGCCATTCAAGTGACCTGTGCCTTAGTAATAGTTTATTATTCAATTGTATTCATCAATAGATATCGATTAAAAAACACCACATGACTGGACAACGCACCTACAAATACTACGACCTCGCCATCAGCATCTGCCCCAAATGCCTAAAACGTGTCTACGGCAAAATCATTTTCGAAAACGACAATGTCTACATGCTCAAACGCTGCCAAGAACATGGCGCTTTCAAAGTCCTCATCGCCACTGATATCGAGTACTACAAAAAATGCCGCCAATACATGAAAGAAAGCGAAATGCCCCTCAAATTCGGCACCAAAGTAAAATACGGCTGCCCCTACGACTGCGGCCTCTGCGAAGACCACGAACAACACTCCTGCTCAGTAGTGGTAGAAATCACCGATCGCTGCAACCTCAAATGCCCCACCTGCTACGCTTCATCCGGCCCCAACTGCGGCAGTCATCGCAGCGTCGAAGCTGTCGAAAAAATGTTCGACACTGTTGTCGAAAGCGAAGGCGAAGTAGACGTCATGCAAATCAGC
>CAYGJQ010000048.1:0-3058 GCA_964350285.1 uncultured Candidatus Peribacteria bacterium
TAGGCAAAGACAGGCCTGAAACCAAGAAACAACCGAATCCCCGCTCTCTTCCTGGCATTCAGTCCCTTTTACACCACTCATGACCTGACCTTCACCTTAACGACAAATTTTAGAAGGTCCATCCTTCAATTCAACCTAACTAAATGCCTCTACAGTCGAACGACATCTCAACCATACAGATCAAATATGAAATTTTTTTAAAAAATGATGAAGAAAAAATGAAATCCTCGACAATTAACCCCTCAAACCATGGCTAAATACAGAATCAAAGACCCTTTTGTTTTTACAATTTTTGGTGCCTCTGGCGATCTCGCTAAGCTTAAGATTTTTCCCGCTATCTACCGCCTCCTCGAGCAAAAACGGATGCCGAAAGATTTCTGCATCGTTGGTTACGCTCGGACGCCAAAATCCCGTGCTGAATTCCAAGAAGAGTTTCGCCAAAGTATTAAAGATAAGATCAAAAACGTTGACGCCAAACTCCTCAAAAGGCTCATCGAGCACGTCTACTATTTTTCCGGTTCATATGACGATTTTTCATCCTTCAAAGAATACAGCAAGTTCTTAAAGAAAATCACCAAGGGGCCACGATGGATCAAAATCGCCTACTTCGCCGTGCCCCCAACAATTTTTGAACCAATAATCGGTAACCTTGGAAAACTAAAGAAAAGCCGCCGCGAAGATGTCCGACTAATCATCGAAAAACCTTTCGGGACCGACACTGAGTCCGCCCGTAAACTTTTCCACTTCGTCGGCAACTACTTTGACGAAGGAAAAGTTTATCTCCTTGACCACTACCTCGGAAAATTCTCAGTCCAAAGTATTCTCAACCTCCGCCACAGCAACCGCATCGTGAATCTAATGATGAAAGGCCGCGAAGTCGCCAACATTCAGATTAGCGCCTTCGAAGATTTCGGCGTTCAAAACCGTTTCGGCTACTACGAACACATGGGCGCGTTTAAGGACATGATCCAATCACACCTGTTGCAGATTCTTTCTCTCGTCAGCATGTCGATCCCGATCACCAATTCTGATGCCAGTCTTCACCGCGAAAAATATTCAATTCTTTCCGCAATCAAATTCAATAATGCCGCTAAGAACATCATCGCCGGCCAATATCACACCTACGCCAATGAGCTTAAAAAAGCCGGTATGAAAAGCACTTCACCAACAGAAACTTTTTCCGCTATTCGTCTCTTCATCGACCGTGAGAGTTGGTACAAGGTGCCGATTTATATTCGAACCGGTAAAAATCTTCATCAGAAAAAAACTTACGTTGTAGTTGAACTGAAGAAATTTGATTTCCAAACCCGCGACGAAGAACCAAATCGGCTAATTATCGAACTTCAACCCGAACCCAAAATTAGTATCCAGCTCACCAACAAACAAGACGGCGCCGAAATGGCAGAATACACTCCATCTCACGCCATCGCTTGTATCGGTGACAGCTGTTTGCCAGAGCATTCAAATCTTATTCTCGACGTGATCCGCGAGCGCAAAATGAACTTCATCAGTTTCCCCGAAGTCATCGCTTCATGGCGTCTAACAGATAAAATCGTCCGCTTCATGAAGAGTAAAAAGGTAAACCTCCACGAATACAAAAACAAATCCAAAGGACCTGAGGAACAACATCTCCTCACAGCTATGGATAACTTTAAATGGTACGACCTCTAAAATATGACTCCACAACTCCAGACCTTTCATTCACTCGAAGAGTTCATTACTGCTAGCACTGATTTTATCGCTATTCATTGCCCCAAAAAAGATCATCCTGGCGCCCCGGTTGCTGCTATTGGCCTCAGCGGGGGATCGACACCAGGTCCGATTTATTCAGCTCTCGGCCAGTCCTCGGATATCGAATTTTCCAAAGTTGAGTTTTTCCAAGTAGACGAACGCTACGTCCCCGCCGATCACGACGACGCCAATTACAAAATGATCAAGGCAACTCTCCAAAAACCTTTCCATTATTTCGACACTTCTCTGACCATCGAAGAATGCGTTGATAAATACGCTAAAGAACTAGCTACCATCAATCCAACCGTCACCATCCTCGGCATCGGCCCCGACGGTCACACTGCGTCCCTTTTCCCAGATAGTCCCGCCCTCACAGAGACAACCAAAACCACCGCCCACACCACCACCGCCGAATTCGCCATCCACGATCGCCTCACCATTACTTTCCCCATCATCCTCAGCAGCAAAACCTTACTCGTACTCATGAAAGGCCGTGCCAAAAAAGAAGTCCTCGACACTGTTCTCAATTCTGATAAATCCATCGCCGACTGTCCGGCAAAAAAACTCCTCGAGCATCCAAATCTTCATATTTTCTTCGGCGATTTTTAGGCACCTAAAAAAGGCCCCGGATTCCTCCGAAGCCTTTTTTACTATTAGCTAGTTCCCTGCGTAAGTATTTATCATTTGGCTATATTCAGCTGGCAAGTCACTTGAGCTCACAGATTTCGTCATTGCTGCAGCAGCAGCGGCTGAAATTTTGCGCCAGTTATTTACTTTTCCATTTTTAATCTCTAATTCAATAATCTGATAGTTATTGTCATTGTATCCATCAGTGTAAGGGCGATCAAAATGGCGATACGGCACGAAACTCGGCAATAGATGACCCCAGTCCTCATTACTCTGGCTATGCACCCATGAGCTGAACCAGTGACGTTTGAGGTAGCTGTAGACTATGTAAGTTCCATCATCTTTTGCTACATACAATGGTTGTTCATTTCCATACTCATGCAGATGTTCTTTAGTTTGGGCATTCCACGTATTTGGCCAATAAGTTCTGGTGGATTGCCAGTCATAAACCTGTGCCGAATTTTTGCCAGGAACCTTTCCCGGGCCATAATACTCTTCAATCAACTTCACCCCATTCTTCCCTTCACGGCCGAAGCCTACCGAACCAGATTTGAAAGCATTATCTTTACATTTACTTGCACATTTTACTCGCACTGCTCCTACATGAAGTCCTACTTGGTTTCCGCTATGAAGCACATGCTCAACGTAGCGGAAAGTCTTGGTTTGCAATGACTTTTTCAATATCAATCCTGGCAAATTC
>CAYGJQ010000048.1:3068-12532 GCA_964350285.1 uncultured Candidatus Peribacteria bacterium
CTGGCGAAAAGCCATTGCCCGTTGAGATAATTATTCACAGTTTCCTCCTTCTTATCAAATGTCGACGGGAATTTTTGGCCATTTTTAAAGTAGGCCCAGTCTTTATCATTGTTCTTGATTGGGTAATCAACAAGCAGGCTATAGAATTCATCAAGTTTCTTGCCGGTGTAATCAGTCTCCGGTATCACCGAAAGTGAAATACTCGGGTCAGTCAAAACCTCAATGTCCACGCTCATATCATTTTTTAGAATTGGATCCCAAGGCACACCAGTACTATTGATATTACTGTTTCGATTGGCATCAAGAAGTTCTTTATTCACATCAACTTCAAAGAACAAATTGTATTCAGATTGATAATAGTCCGGAATTGAAATCGTTCTTTTCCCCGTATATTTTCCATTTTTAACCTCCGGCACCAGCCAGGTATCACCAAAGTTAGGATCTTCCTTCGCACTTAGCCTGACACTAAAGTCACTCTCCACATCAGACGTTCCCTTATTTAAGATAGAATAAGAAAAGTCCGCTTTTAGATTACCATTTCCATCTTTATAGATATTCGACATTTTCATACTCGGGAAATCAATCTCCAAATCTACTGATTTATTCAACGAAGTTCGGTGCATCTGTACATCCTCATTATCCTTTTCATTCTTTTCTCCAATCACATTATTCGGATCAATCAAGACTCTAAAGTCATAGTCATTATAAGAAGATTCCGTGTCATAAGCCTTTACGGTTACTTCTCCATTCAGCACATATTCAGTTTTCGGTTCTGTAATGAGTAGTGAACCAGTATTGCTTTCAAAGTTAACTCCTCCAAAAATCAGTGAGTTGCCCAAGGTCGCTCCATCATCACCCAACGGATCCAGCACAGTTTCTGTAGATCCTGGCTTCACCGGTTTCTTCTCTTTCAAGTCGCTAGCTGTCCAGGTCTGAGCAATTCTAAACGGTTTATTAGTCTGCGCCGGACGATAGTAAAATTGTGCCACGACAAAATCTTTCGGTAACGGTAGCGCGCCAGTCTTACTGAGTTCAATTTTGACGTCCGTTTTAATCGCCCGGTCTGTAGTTCCAGGCTGTTGAGTCACCGTTATATTATCTAATTCCAAATTCGTACATCTTTGATGCTGAATTGCTCCTTGATTTTTTATTTGATGATTCCCCGTGTAGTGACGTTGGAAAGCAGCTGCATAAGCAGTTTCATCATATTGGCGTTTGATAATCTTGTCCGTGCGATAAGTTGGAAATTCCACATCACTCGGAATCGTATTCTTAAACGTCGTATTTTCATACTGAGCTGACGAGGTTTCTTTAATATTCCGCGTATAAAATTTCAACCCATCCATCTCAAATCGCCCCGCCGCCTGCAACGCTGATTCTACCGGGATAAACCCGGTGCCAATATTATTATTCACTTCCTCAGTTTCTGCTACTGAGTCTTCCGGCAAGTCCGCCACCACCGTGAAGTAAGCTCCAACCACTTCATTTTGACCTAAGAAGATCAAATCATCTTCATCTACGGGGATCTCGGCCTTCATGATTTCAATCCGCCCAGCCGTCAGATCCAGACCTTTCCAGCTATTCGGCACATTAATCTCCTGAATCGTCTCAATAATTCCTCCTGAAGAATCCTTACTAGTTTTGTGCTGGAACAAGTGCAAGTTCACGTTCTTCGCATCCTGCATAAACACTTGAACATGGGCTTCAAGATTGAGGAAGTAAGTTTTGCCAGACTTCTTCAATTGCCCGTTCTCTTTTACCGGATCTCCAGTCACTCCCATGACCCAAATATCAACTTCTTTGTTTTTATCAAAGGCACAAGCTGTGAATTGATTGCTAGTAAACTGATGTACCGCCCCAACTCCATTATCGTTTTCATTTATTTCTTTCAAGTCATCGTCCGCATCAATCATCATGAAAAATTCCACATCCTTCGGCGGGTTTTTCAAATTGACCGTTGTACTAATCGTCACTTTTTCATTTGTTCCTTTACCTAGTTTTTGTGAGAAGCCGGCATGTGAAGGGCGCCATCGCCCAAGCTCAATCGTATTGCTGGTGCCACGTTCCGTCATATAAAGCACGGTCTCCGCCTGCCAGGTATGTGTCGCTAACGGGATATTGCTCGTCTTTTCAAATTGCCCTTCAATCTGTACTCGTACTTCGCCATCTTTACTCGAAAGTTCATTAATCTTTAACGACCCCGGGATCGCCTTCAAATTCATACAGCCTTTCGTTGTCCTACCAATATTGGTTCCAGTTCGGTTATAGAAGCTGCCCAGAGCAGTTTCATAAGGGGCATGAGCCAGCAGTTTATGTTTACTATAAACATCAAATTCTAAGTTAGATTTATTGGTGGTCTTTTTCGTATCACCAATCCAAATTTCCCTTTGCGGAATATCATCAGCCACGGCAGAATTACCACTTACATTTAGTCGTGCATCAAAAGTTCTGATATTGTCCGCTACATCAATAATCTCCGCCAAATTATTTTCACCAAGATCAACTACAACTGTAAATCGAGCTGAGTCATAAACACTGCCGGAATAGGCTTTATAGGCCAAATAAGTAGTCTTCGGCACCTGCACCACCGCCGACAAATCCCGGTAGCGTCCGGCCTCTAATTTCGTGCTGAACCATGACGCCGGAACTTTAATTTCCTTGATCACTTCCTGGTATTTTCCGCTACCTAATGGGGTTAGATCATGTCTAAATAATCGCACCCGGATCCCCGAAACCGGTTGGCCATTTGTCAGCAATAGTTGTGGTTTTACCCGTACTTGATAAGCGTTATTCGCAATCTTTGCCGACCCATCCAGTTCACGTACTAGTTCGGTTTCCACTCCCATAATCATGATATTCGCCGCATCATTTGCCAACGGACAAATCGTCGCCGATGACAAATCAACATCAATCGCTCGCCCAAAAACCGCCGCAACTTCCGCTCGATTGATCCCATCATCCGGACGCAAAGTGCTAGCATTATCATCACCCTTGAATACGCCCAGATTCAGCAGTGGCGCAAAGTCCTGGGCAAATTTATGATCACCACTAATATCACTATAGTTTTGACTCAATGGCCCCTTTTGGAACTCAAATGCTTCAGTGATAATACACGCTACTTCGCCACGAGTTGCCGGCCGCACTGGATCTACATTGGGCTGATTAAAGAAACATAAATCTAACTCTTTAGCTTTATCAATATAGGGCTTGTGCCACGGTTGACCAGTCACTTCATCAGCTGTTTCAATTCCTGCGCTTTGGAAGGCGATTTTCAGCACTGCTCCCAGTACTACATTATTTCCAGGACCATATTCTCCCGTTGGATTTCCTTCACCATCCTTAAACCCTGAAACAATCCCTAAGCTACTGAGTCGACGCACCGGACGGTCAAACCATTCACCATCAACATCCTTAAAAGTACTGAGCCCCAGACGAAATTTAGCATCCTTCGACAAACCGGCAAGTTCATCAAATTCCCGCACAATCGGTTTCTCAAAAATCTCCGTCTCCAGCCGACTAAATACTTTCGTAACATCATCTTCACTAATTACATTTGGCGATTTCGACAGATCCTCCTCTTCAGATTCAGGATTCGTATCTTCATCAGTACTTTGGTCATCAGTATCATCATTGGTCTCCTCAACTATTGTTTCTTTTTTCACACATGCGCCATTGTTACAGCCATTTTCGCATTTTTTCCCATCCAAGAAATTTGTCTTTCCATCTTTACAGGCAACTTGAAACAAATCATCACCATCACAAACATCAGTTTCCGTTTTCCCGTCAGCTTTGACTATTCCTTTTACATAAATATCTTCCTTAGTATCGGTATCAGTACAGCTGCTAGTCGGCGTTGTCTTATCTGTAGGCAAACAAGATCCATTACTACACCCGCCTTCACAAATCACTGTGCTCTCCCCAATTTTGGTATCACTATCACATCGCACTTGGTACAAAGTCTTATCATCTTCGCCACAATAGTCGTAAAGCGTTTGATCCTGATACTTCGCTTCCCCGCGGACATAAGCATTATCTTCCTGGTCGCTATCGGTACAAGCCGGCACCGGAGTCTCCACCGGATCAGTCCGACATATCCCATCCAGACAGCCATACTGACAAGTGATCGCATCTCGTTGACCAATAATCGTAGTGCCATCACAGTAAACTTGAATCACTGATTCTCCATCATCAGAGCAGGTATCAACTTGCTGTTGATCATCATAGGTTGCAGTTCCTCTGGTATAAATATCATCACTTTCATCATCATCTTCACACATCGCCACATCGCCATTGCCAATCGTAAAGTTGATCCCCTCAGTTAAAATTTCCCCGAAAGACCAAAGATTAGCTGTATAGGCCACACCTTCCTGCAAATCAGGTCCAGATTCAACAGCCCCAAGCCGGAAAGTCACATAGGTGCTCGCCCAATCATCAATAATCGGCCGGTGGAGGTTCGCCTCATTCGGTCCATCCGCCAACGGATAAAGCACTACCTCCTGGTCGAGAAGATTAATATTTTCACCAAAAATCGTCAGCACATTGTCCAGCCGTGGCGCGGAATCGCTAAGGTCAGTAAACAAAGGGACCCCTTGCGCGAAAGCCTGCAACGGTAACAATGAACAGAGCAAGGCAGTAATGCTGATCTTCGCGATTAAGTTATGAAATTTAAAGCGCATATGTGTGAAATTAAAAGTCTATAAACCCACCCCCATGCCACCCACCCTACATGGGGGAGTATACAGGTCAAATATGAAATTTTTCGAAAGTTTTTGTGAAAAATTTGTGAAGACCAAAAAAGCTCACTGCTACTTCACCAATTTAAATTGACACCTTCCTACTTGAAATACTCCACCGCATTCTTATAGATCAACTGTGCTGAAGGCATTTCTACAAATTCATGCCCCATTCGCTTCACATGCTCCTTATGCAAGGTCCACAGATCATCATGATATGAAGTCAGCAAGCGATCCGGGTGTGGCATCAAGCCAAAAATCCGACCGCTTTCATCACAGATCCCTGCAATATCTTCCATTGCCCCATTGGGGTTAATTGGATAAACGCCATTAGCAGGTTTTCCAGCGGCATCTACATACTGCACCACAATTTGGTCATTTACCTGTAGCCGCTTTAGCGTACTTTTATCAGTATAAAAATTTCCTTCGCCATGCCCCACACTTGCATGCATTCCTTCTAATCCTTTAGTCCAAATACATTTCTTCGATGCAACCTTTAAGTCAACCCAACGACACTGATAGCGATTAGTTTGATTATGTCTCAATGCCAATTTTCTTTCTCCCATTTCACCTCTAAAACCAGGAAGAATCCCTAGGTTAACCATCATTTGAAATCCATTACAGATTCCAAGAATCAATGTGTCTCGTTCTACAAATTTCCACAATTCATCTCCAAGATTATTTTTGATTCTATTTGCCAAGGCAATTCCTGCTCCCAAGTCATCAGCGTAAGCAAAACCGCCTGGAAAAGCCATCATTTGATAGTCGTCAAGCTTGCGGCTTCCATTAATCAAATCTTCTAGGTGTACCAGATCAGCTTCAGCACCATTTTGGCGGAAAGACTGAGCCATTTCTAGCTCGCCGTTAATTCCAAAACCTGTGATGACTAATACTTTTGGTGCCATATCTTAATAAAATTTATTACTTGCAAAATAACTGTCCGCCAAATCATCAACCGAAACATCTACTATCATTTGACCTTTCAATCCAACCATCTTCAGCTGCGGCGTCTCCGTAACAGTTCCAATTAAACTAGCGCCATAACTTCCAAACAGAGCTTCAAATCTATCTTTCCATGTAGGATTAACTGTTACCAAGAAACGACTTTGCGTCTCAGAGAATAACAGGTGATCATCTTGATCAACTGCTTCACGTTCAACTTTTCGCAGATCAATTTCCATCCCAAGACTCCCCGCAATTGCTTTCTTCGCCAGCGCAACTCCTAGACCACCAATGCCAATAGATACAGATGAAACTATTAGTTCTTTCTGTATTGCTAGATGGAAAGTTCTATATAGGTCACGTGCACGA
Source organism: uncultured Candidatus Peribacteria bacterium (assembly GCA_964350285.1). Taxonomy (GTDB): domain Bacteria; phylum Patescibacteriota; class Gracilibacteria; order UBA1369; family CAYGJQ01; genus CAYGJQ01. Next base: position 9,113 of record CAYGJQ010000048.1, read on the forward strand.
TCAGCGTTTACTTGTGGCACATTTGCGCCTAATTCTCCATGCATATAGTAATATTCCGATCCTCCAAGTTCATTCTTCGTTTTTCCAACGACATAGACCAAATCGCCAGGCACTTTAGCGTCCATTGTCACACATTTCCGCACATCATCAATTACTCCTAGTGAAGAAATCAGCAATGTCGGTGGCACCGAAATTTTAATCGGTAAACCAGTATCATCGAATCCATTAAAGTCATTAAACATGGAATCTTTCCCCGAAATATACGGTGTTCCATAGCCAATTGCATATTCATAGCAAGCCCGGACACAATCTTTCAATTGTCCTAGACGATAAGGATCATACGACGAACACCAACAGAAGTTATCCATCAAGGCCATATAGTCAACATTCCCCCCTACTGAGACGGCATTTCTTACCGCAGTATCAATCGCTGCTGCGGCCATGTGATATGTATCAATGTCACTGTAGAGCGGATTAATTCCTTGAGACAGCACAATTCCTTTCCAGTCTTCATAATCAGGTTTAAAGACAGTAGCTGGGCCGTTAACTTTCCCAACTCCCTGCAACGGTTTCACAATTGTTCGCCCCTGTACTTCATGGTCAAACATCGTCGACACCTGGGCAAAACTCGCACAGTTCAGGCGACCAATCATATCTACCAAAGTTCGCGACATGTCTACTGGGCTGGCAATCGCTGGCTCAGTCAAAGGCGGTTTCGGATAATCTGAATTCAAGGGCACTAGCGGTGCACCTTCATGGAGAAACTCCATTTCGAGGTCCATAATTTTTTGTCCATCATATTTGACTACACAGCGTCCCGAAGCTGTAAATGTCCCGATCACTGTCGCTTCAACACCATGTTTATCCATGATTGCTTTAAATGATGCCCATTTTTCTGGCGGCACAGCCAATGTCATCCGTTCTTGTGATTCTGAAACCCAGATTTTCCACGGTTCCAAGTTTGGATACTTTAGCGGCACTTTTTCCAATTCCACATCACATCCACCACATTCTTTCGCCATCTCAGCTACAGAACACGAAATTCCTCCGGCTCCATTATCAGTGATTGAACTATATAGGTCTTGATCACGAGCTTCAGTTAGCACCGCATCCATCAATCTTTTTTGGGTAATCGGATCGCCGATTTGCACTGCAGTACTAGGGCTTCCCGCATCAAGAGACTCCGAAGAAAAAGTCGCTCCATGAATCCCGTCCTGGCCAACGCGTCCACCAATCATCACAATATGATCACCAGGCCGCGCTGCCTTCTCACAAGACGATTGTCCACCCACTTCACGCGGAATCAAACCAACTGTCCCCACAAAAACTAGCGGTTTACCTTTGTATCTTTCATTATAATAAAGAAATCCTTGTGGCCCCGGAATTCCTGATTGATTACCACCAGCTTCAACTCCTTTAATCACTCCATCACTAATACGCTGCGGCGGCAACATGGGATTACTTCGATTTTGACCACGATATAGCGGTTTATCATCACGTGGATCAGCAAAACAAAATCCGTAACGATTCACAATCGGCTTCGCTCCTTTTCCAAAACCAAGCGCATCCCGGTTAACCCCCACAATCCCTGTAATAGCCCCTCCATAAGGGTCAAGAGCCGAAGGACTGTTATGAGTTTCTGCTTTATCAGTAACCAAATATTTTTCGTTAAATTCAATCGCTCCAGAATTATCCTTAAATACTGAGACACAAAAATCATCCTGCCCCCGACGGCGCCGGATTTCATTAGTCGCTTTTTTGATATAGCCACGATAAAGCCCTTCTTCCAGCTCATCAATCGGTGAAGCAAAAATTTTATGCTTACAGTGTTCTGACCAAGTTTGGGCAATCGATTCCAATTCAATATCAGTTGGATTACGCCCTTCATGTTTGAAGTAAGCCCGAATTACATGCATTTCATTCAAGCTCAAAGCTAACGGTCCGCGGAAAGTGCCATCTTCATTCGGAATTCCTTTTTTTCCAATGGTTTCCAATGCTTCATCATTGATATCTAGATCAACCACACTAGCCGAAACCGCTTCTTCCAAACGAACCTGCGGCACAATCACATCCATCCCTTTATCATTGCGATAAGCTTCTGCATCTTTGATATGAATCCGTTCAATCAAATTATTTGCTACATTCCACCCCAGCTCTTCAACTTCTGCCTTCGTTAAATCTCCTTTAATCAAATACAGAGTTGAACTATAAACCGCTTCATTCTCTGCAAATTCACATTTCATCAAATCTTCAACTAACTCAGTCGCTGTATGTCCAATATTGTCTGTAACACCAGGTAAAAAACCAACTTCCAGCGCCCAATCAAAACTGCGGATAGTTGTCGGTGTTAATGACGGTTTTTCAGTCACTGGATTTGAAGCTGCCACAGAAATATCTTGTAGCTCCTTCTTTTTGAATTCTTTGTCGATCGTCAAAACCCTTACCACCTCAACTTTCTCAACCTTTTCAAAAAAACTTTTGAAGTTATCACAACTTCGTTCGGAAACAGCATCTTTAACTTTCGGACGAATTTCGATTCGGGAGGCCATAGTTGGCATAGTTTGTAAGAGCTTATTGCAGGCGCATTATATCAACAGGTAATACTTTTGCCAACATGTAAATTAGCTGTAATTACGCTAGGGGACTATCATAAGTTTGCACTGTTTAATTGATATGATAATAATTGAATGCACATAACCTCATTACCCCTCGTAAAATGGCTACATACAAAGATTCAGGAGTTGACATTGAAGCTGGAGATCGCGCTTCTAAAGCTGCATATCACGCCGCAAAACAAACTTTTCCCAGTCGCGAAGGAATGCTTGGTTCACCAGTCATTCTTGAAGGGGGGTTCGCCGGATTGCTAGATTTCGGCGACTTCTATTTAGTCCAAAACGACGATGGAGTTGGCACCAAAGTCATCATCGCTGATCAAATTAAAAAATACGACACCCTTGGTTACGACCTCCTAGCCATGGTCGCCGACGACGCTATTTGTCTCGGTGCCGAAGTGACATCAATTACCAACACGATCGATTGCCAAAAAGTCGACGCGGAAGTAATCGAACCAACGATGGCCGGACTTTCAAAAGCCTGCCAAGAACAAAAAGTAGTCATCCCTGGCGGTGAAATTGCCGAACTCAACACTCTTTGTAACGGATTCATCTGGAATTCCGCAGCAGTAGGCATTGTTGGCAAAGACAAAGTAATCACTGGTCAAGATATCGCCTCTGGCGACAAAATCATCGGCCTCCCTTCAGACGGATTCCGCTCCAACGGTTTCAGTCTCATTCGTCACATTCTTACCGAAAACCTTGGAAAAGAATGGTTCAATCAAACCTACGACCATCCAGATGACACTGCGCATCATGGCAAACCATGGGGCGAAGTAACCCTCACACCATGTAGAATTTTCCATAA
>CAYGJQ010000048.1:12542-14067 GCA_964350285.1 uncultured Candidatus Peribacteria bacterium
AACGACCTACTTACAATCCTTGGGCGTTACGGTGAAGAAAGAAAAATTGACGTCAAAGGATTGGTTCACATCACGGGCGGCGGACTTAAAGGCAACATCAGCCGCATCCTCCCCGAAGGTCTCGGTGCCCATTTTGACAACCTCCTCCCACCAAAACCATTCATGTCCAAACTTATCGAAATCGGTAACGTCGACCGCGAAGAAGCCTACAAGACTTGGAATATGGGCATGGCCATTGCCATGATCGTCAGCCCCGAAGACGAAGAGGCTACGCTAGCCGAGCTCAAAGGTTTGAAGATCAATGCTCAGTCAGTAGGGGAAATCACTGAGAGTGGTGAAATTTCTTTTTAGGGCGGTTGACAGAATAGACTTGAGCTTTATAATGCCGGCGCTTTGAATTTTAAGGTTGCTCCGCTTTTTGCAGTATCGACAAAAATCCAAAGCACCTGAATATTGATTTATGACCTCATGGAGTTGCCAGTATTCAATGCTAGCAGTTCCATGAGGTCACTTACTGGCCTCAGTTGTCATTCTCGCGCAATTAGGAGATTGCCATGAAGAAAAGTTTCGCGCTGAACCGTCCCCGCCGAGATGTTGAATGTTCTTGCAACATTTGTTGCATACGTTTCCGAGCCTCTCAGGGCCGAGTGGACCGGCAGTCTCGCAAGAGAAATTGCCGTGGCCGCGGTCTCAGAAGAGGTCGTCACCATGGCAGTCGAGCGAGGCGTCAGTTGAAAACGTTCTAGATCTCAGTATTCAGGAGTTAGGGTCTTTCGTTAGTTGTGTTCGCTTCAACTGAAAGGCCCTTTATTTCTATTGGGAAAAGTTTTGGGGCAGGAGAAACGTCAGGCCTAAAGAGTCTCAAAAAGCAATTCCGCCCTTATCCCCTTCACTTAGTCCTTCTATATGCATTTCAATGGTCTTCCCCTTGAACGACAAACTTTTGAAGACCTTACCTTCGATTCAAACCTAATAAAAATCCTCTGCAGTTACGTAACACTGTAACCATACAGATCAAATATGAAGAAAAACGAAAATTTTTATGAAAAATTTATGAAGACTTCCGGTTCATAAAGTATAGAACCTGACCTTTCTTTGTTAGTGGAATAATCCATTCCTTGTAATACTTCGCCGCCATTTCCGGATTCAGCACTCGCCGCAAGTTTTCATCCACGTCACTCTTAATATGCGCCGCTTTTGATCTCACACGTTCCAAAATCTTCTCTTCAACTTCCGTTCGTGTCAAAGCCGCAATCAACTCTTCCTGATCACCTTTTTCAATCAACTGATCATATTTTTTCGGTTCAGCCTGATATTTCGCTTCAGCTACATAAAAAGCTCCATAATGCACTCTTTCCGAAATCGCCATCATCGCATTCACATCATAAACCACCGCCGAACCATGGTGTCCATCATCACCTTCTTCACAAATATCCGGTACAAATCCATGGTAGCTTTCCCAAATGTCCGCAGTCACATTCCCTAGATTATAATCTTCAATTTTCAAGTCATCACTTAGCTTCAT
>CAYGJQ010000049.1:0-2561 GCA_964350285.1 uncultured Candidatus Peribacteria bacterium
AAAAACTGCTATCGCTCGACCTTCATCCAAAACTCTGAAAACTGCTCCGATTCACATTTCCTCAAAAACTGTATCGGCTGCAAAAACTGCATCATGTGTTCAAATCTCAACCAAAAAGAATACCACGTCCTCAACAAACCAGTATCTAAAGAAGAATTCGAACGCATTAAAAGTGCCCTCAAAAACCAAAAATATCTCCAACAAGCAATCAAAAAACATCAAACATTCACCAAACAATTCCCCCAACGCTTCATCATCGGCACCCAAAACGAAAACGTCTCCGGCAACTACCTCATAAACTGTAAAAATGCCACAGAATGCTTCGACTCCCAAAATCTCTGGGACTGCACTCGCTGCTACCAAATGATCATTAGCGCCAAAGACTCAATGGACTGCGACGAATGCGGTGACGGCGAACTAATGTACGAATCCTCAAACGTCGCCTACAATCTCCACTCCATCCGCTTCGTGGATCACTCAATGAACCAAATCTCCGAAGCCAGCTACTGCAGCTATTCCGACAACATCCAACATTGCTTCGGCTGCATTGGCCTCAAACGCAAAAAATACTGCATTCTCAATAAACAATACTCTGAAGACGACTACCACCAACTAGTCCCAAAAATCATCGAACACATGCGCCAAACCGGCGAATGGGGCCAATTCTTCCCCATCCAAATCTCTCCTTTCCCCTACAACCTCACTCAAGCCCAGACCTTCTACCCGCTCAGCGAAAACGAAGCAACAGCAAAAAGCTACAAATGGCAACCAAACAACCCCAAATCATACCTCACAGCAACCTACTCTGCCCCAGACACAATCTCTGAAGTCGCAAACGAAATCACCAAAGAAATTCTCGCCTGCAAACAATGCCAAAAAAGCTACACCATCTCTGCCCAAGAACTCCACTTCTACCGCCAACTCGAATTACCACTCCCCCAAAACTGCTTCAACTGCCGCCACGAAAATCGCTTCAAAAAACGCAACTCACGACATTTACACCAAAAAAACTGCGACCGCTGCCATCTCCCAATCATCACCACTCATGATAATTCACGAACTGAAAAAATTTTCTGCGAAAAATGCTACCAAGAAGCCATTAATTAAAAAAACTGCTGTCACCAAAAAATCACAACCACAATAGCTAAAAAAGCCAAAACGATGTATAATATCCTGATTGCTACGCCCAACAAAACATGGCTAAAAAAACAAAAACCTCAGACCAAAAAAAGACAATCCGCCTTACATACCACTACGGCTTTGCCTTTCTCGCCGGCATATTCATTTTCCTTGGCACAATTTCGCTTGCAAATTTCGGCCTCAAAACCCTAATCATCGGCAATAATTTCCGCATTGATTACGCCCAAACCGAACCACCAGACATTGAAATCAGCAACCAAATCGAAAACATCGACGATCAATCTCTCTCCGACGCCGAAAAAGACCTCCTACTAAACTGGGCAATTTCTTATCAAACCCAAAGCCAAGAACCAGCAGAAAGCAGCACAACCAATACCGAAAACACCAAATACGAACTCATCCGCAGCACCTCGATGATCCTAGTGGCATTCCCATTTTACTGGTATCATAGGCGAAAAATCCGTCACATTTTAAACGAGTAACTCATTCATATGACGCTCACAATTTTCCTCTTTATCCTTGGCTTCCTCTTCCTAATTAAAGGAGCTGATGTTCTAGTCGACGGCGCCTCATCTGTCGCCAAAAAATTCGGCCTTTCAAACTTAATGATCGGCCTCACCATCGTTTCCTTTGGTACCTCAGCACCAGAATTACTCGTTAGCATGCTCTCCGCCATTAACGGCAGCACCGAGATTGCAATTGGTAACGTCATCGGTTCCAATATCAGCAACATCGCCCTTATCCTCGGAACCTGTGCCCTCATCGCCTCATTGAAAGTAACGAAAACAACCGTCTGGAAAGAAATCCCTCTCAATCTCCTAGCCATCATCAGCATCTTCGTCCTCGCCAACGACGCCCTCATCGCCCACCGCACCTTCAACGAACTCTCACGCGTAGACGGCATTCTCCTAATTTTCTTCTTGTTAATCTTCATGTACTACGCCGGCTCGATCGCCAAAGGTGATGAAAACGGCGAAGAATCTCCCAAAAAACGCAGCATCCCCGTAGCCACCGGCATGATCATCATCGGTGGTATTGGCCTAGCCCTCGGCGGACAATGGATTGTCGATGGAGCAGTAGCCATCGCCACCACATTTGGTCTCTCCGAAAGCCTCATCGCCTTAACAATCATCTCAATCGGAACCTCACTCCCAGAACTCGCTGCCTCCGCCATGGCCACCTACAAAGGCCACACCGATATCGCAGTCGGTAACGTAGTTGGCTCAAACCTCTTCAACACCTTCTGGATCCTCGGCGCTACTTCAATCATCACCCCAATCCCACTAAAACAAGAAATGAACACCGACATCCTCATCAACGTCGGACTCACTCTCCTCTTCTTCTTCTTCATGTTCTTCCTCTCCAAACAAAAAAACAAAGAAGGAAAAGTAGTTAGTCACGTCTTAAAACGCGCTGAAGGA
>CAYGJQ010000049.1:2571-13431 GCA_964350285.1 uncultured Candidatus Peribacteria bacterium
AAGGATTAATCCTGCTAATAATTTACGTCGGATATATTGGATTTTTGGTACACCGCGGATAGAAATTGCCCCAAAAAAAGCCCTTCCCCCAAAAAGGGCTTTTTTGCTACCATGCCCGCACAAACCTAGACTGCTAGCTCCTAGTTCCTAGCCTCCTCAACCGTGCCCATCGAAAAAATCATCAAAGCCGCCCCTCGCGGATTCTGTGCCGGCGTCGACCGTGCCATCGAAATCGTCGAACGCGCCATCGAAATTTTCGGCACCCCAATTTACGTCCGCCATCAAATCGTCCACAACGACTTCGTAATCAAAACCCTCGAAGAAAAAGGAGCAGTTTTTGTTGAAGAACTAGACGAAATCCCAGATCCAAACGCAGTAGTAATTTTCTCCGCCCACGGCATCCCTCCCCAAGTAAAACAAGACGCCATCGCCCGCGGCCACCAAGTACTTGATGCTACGTGCCCACTCGTCACCAAAGTTCACCTCGAAGCAATTCGCTTCCATAAAGAAGGCTACGAAATCATCATCGTCGGCCACAAAGGACACCAAGAAGTAATCGGCACCATGGGCGAAGCCCCAATGACACTGATTGAAACCGTTGAAGACGCGCAAAACATCAAAATCGAAAACCCAGAAAAAGTCGCCGTCATCACCCAAACCACTCTTTCCGTCGACGACACTCGTGAAATTCTCGAAACCCTCCAAAACCGTTTCCCAGAAATCAAACTCCCACCAGCAAAAGACATCTGCTACGCCACCCAAAACCGCCAAGACGCCGTAAAAGAACTCGCCAAACAATGCTCGCTAATTCTCGTAGTCGGAGCCACCAACTCTTCAAACTCCAACCGCTTAGTGGAAACAGCAAAACGCTGCGGATCCGAGTCCTACCTCATCCCCAACGCCGCAGCTATCCAAGAAGAATGGCTCGAAAATCACACCACCGTCGGCATTTCATCCGGTGCCTCGGTACCAGACGTTTTAGTAGAAGAAGTCGTAGCAAAACTCCAATCTCATTCCCCTCGCAGCCACGCTTCCTTACTCACAACCAAAGAAGAAAACATGAAATTCGCGCTCCCAAAAGAAGTAGCAAAAGAACAATGAATGTTTATAAACAAATCTTTGAAGCCTTCAATAAATCCGGAATCAACTATGTAATAGTCGGAGGAATTGCTGTAAATCTCCATGGTTACAGTCGTTTTACAGGAGACCTGGATATTCTTTTGCTTCTAAACAATTCCAACCTCCAAAAAATGCACACCCTTATGCAAAAACTAAAATAGCACCCTCGTCAGCCAATTAGCATTCAAGACCTTGAAAACAACAAAATTGCTAAAAAATTCCTCGAAGAAAAAAACATAAAAGCATTCACATTCATTTCCAATGAAATGCCCCAATTAGACATCGATATAATAATCGAAGAATCACTAGCATTTAACGATTTAGCCGAAAACCAAACTCAAATTGAAGCCTGGGGAATCAAATTGCCAGTAATCTCAATCGATGATTTAATCGAAATGAAAAGAAAAGCCAACCGAGATAAAGACAAACTCGATATTGCCAGACTATTAGAACTCAAAAACATCCAATGATCAAACTTCAACAATCTGAAAAAGAATACTTAAAAAGATGCAAAAACAGCAGCGCTGAATCGAAACTAAACTGGCTAGCATCAGCTTTAGAGTTTGGCAAAATCAAAAAAAGAAAAAACAAAACCACTCTCCCTCCAAAAAAAAACTAGTTTAAATCCTTTCTTGTTGACCACTTCCTAACACCCCAAAACCCCAAACTTCCCCTTGGCCCTTTTCCCCAAACCCAATAGAATCAACACGACTCTAAAAGAGGCCATAGGCCGAAACTCCCTAGCCTCCTAGCTCCTAATTCCTAGCTTCCCACTAAATGCTCGACATCAAATTCATCGAAGAAAACATCGACCTGATCAAAGAAACCGCCAAAAACAAAGGCGTTGAAATCGATTTAGAGAAACTAATCTCCCTCGCTGAAAAACGCCGCGAACTCCTCCAAAAAGTAGAAGCAATTCGCGCCGAACAAAACGCCGCCAACGAAAAAATCTCCAAACTCCAAGGCGACGAAAAACAAGCCGCAATCGCCGAAATGAAAGAAATTGCCAGCTCTGCTAAACCATTAAATGAAGAGCTCAAACAAGTCGAAGAACAATACAACTACATGCTCCTCTTCGTCCCTCAACCTACTTCCCCAGAAACACCTGTCGGCAAAGACGATACTGAAAACGTTGAAGTTCGCACTTGGGGTGAAAAACCAAATTTCGATTTCGAACCAAAAGATCACGTCCAACTAGGACTCGACCTCGACATCATCGATATCCCTCGCGGCGTAAAAATTTCCGGTAGCCGCAACTACTTCCTCAAAGGAGACGGCGCCCGCCTAGAAATGGCTGTCCTTCAATACACCCTCAATTCCCTAATCAAAAAAGGCTTCACCCAAATGACCGTTCCCCTACTCGTGGATCACGAATCAATGGTCGGGACTTCATATTTTCCCGGCGGCGAAGAACAAGCCTACCACATTGAAAAAGACGAACGACATCTCGTCGGCAGCGCCGAAGTACCACTCACCGCCTACCACCGCGAAGAAATCCTCAAAGAATCAGAATTACCAAAAAAATACTGCGCACTTTCATCATGTTTCCGTCGCGAAGCCGGCACCTACGGAAAAGACACCCACGGTCTCTACCGCGTTCACCAATTCTTAAAAGTAGAACAAGTAATTGTCAGCAAAAATGATGAAGAAGAAAGCCAAAAACTCCACCAAATGATCCTCCAAAACGCCGAAGACGTTCTTCAAGATTTAAAACTTCCCTATCGAGTTGTAAACGTTTGCACCGGTGACATCGGCCAAGGTCAATACTTCAAAAACGATATCGAAACTTGGATGCCATCACGCGAATCATACGGTGAAACCCACTCATGCTCTACCTTCCACGAATTCCAAGCCCGCCGCCTCAACCTCCGCTATAAAGATGAAAACGGCAAAACCCGCTTCTGTCACACCTTAAACAACACTTGTGTTGCCTCTCCACGGATCCTAATTCCCCTGCTAGAAATCTACCAAAACGCCGACGGCAGCATCACAATCCCTGAAGTTCTCCGCCCATACATGGCCGGCCAAGAGAAAATTGAACCAAAGGCCCTATAATGGTATAATAAGTCGATCAAAGTTAGACTTCTAAAAACTAAAGCCTAAAAAACAATGTTCGTTCTCTCTACTGACAGCCTTAAAGGATATGGACTAAACCGAATTTTCCAATTCGCCAAAGAAGCCGGATATGATGGCTTGGACTTGGCTATCAACCCCCAAGACTACGACACTCAAAACCCAGAATACGTAAAATCGCTTTGCGACCAATACCAAATCCCGGTAGTAGCGATTCAAACACCAGCCCACGGCACACCCAAAAAAATCAACATGGCAGTAGAGATGGCAAAAACGATCAACTGTAAGATCATTGTGATTCAACCACCAAAACTTCTTGAGCTGAAATTCATCCAATGGCTTAAAAGAGAAATCCCAAAGATTCGTCAAAAAGAAAACATTTCAATTGCCCTCGAAAACGCTCCATCAAGCAATTTTCTCGGAATCCTCCCCGGACACGCCATGGACAACCTCAGTGCCATGAAAGAATTTAAACATGCTTGTATTGACACTTCTCGAGTCGCCCAAAAAAAACAAGACATCATTCGCGTCTACCGCGCTCTCCACAAATACATTGTCCACATGCACCTTTCTAATGTCCGCGGCAGCCAACTTTATCACCTCCCAGACAAAGGAGTACTCCCCCTTGAAAGTCTCCTCAGTAAAATGAAACAAGAAGACTATCCTGGCGCCTTCTCACTAAAAACGCACCCCAAACACCTCAACGCTGGAGATGACGAAAAAGTAGTTGAGACTCTAAAACAGGCAAAAAAATTCTACGAAAAATATTTCGCCCAACAAACCATCGCCCCAACTGAATCCAATGACAACGGCGAAGAAGAATCCGAAAACACCGAATCAACTCTCGAATCAAACGACCAAGCCTAATCCCCTTGAACACGTTTTTCCAATAAAGGTAAACTAATCACTAGTCAGCTTTTTAGGTATCCCCTAATACCTAAAGCCTAATACCTAATACCTGACTACCAATGATCGAACTTCAAAACGTCTCCAAAACCTTCCAACACAACGCCGAACAAGTCCACGCCCTAAAAAAACTCTCTCTCTCAATTGAAGAAGGCGAATTCATCGCCATCACTGGCCCCTCTGGATCAGGAAAATCCACCTTACTCCACACCATCGGCGGCCTTGAAACCCCTAGCGAAGGCAAAGTTTCCATTGCCAACATCGAAATCCAAAACCTCAACGACAAAGCACTATCCCGTTTTCGCAACGAACACATCGGCTTTATCTTCCAAAGCTTCCATCTCCACCCCACATTAACCGTCGAAGAAAACATCAAGCTGCCATTAATCTTCGCCAAAAAGAAAAACCACGAAAACGTTGAATCAATCCTGAAAAAAACCGAACTCGCCCACCGCCGAGACCACCTCCCCAACGAACTCTCTGGTGGCGAACAACAACGCACCGCCATCGGCCGCGCCCTGATCAACAAACCAACTCTCCTCCTCGCCGACGAACCCACCGGCAACCTCGACAGCAAAACCGGCGACAAAATCCTCAAACTAATTCTCGACATCCACAAAAACCGCAACACCACAATGGTAATCGTCACCCACGACCCCGCCGTAGCCAAAAAAGCCGATCGAATTATTCAGATTAAGGATGGAAAACTAAAAAAGTAAAAACTACGCCCTACTAACCCTCCACCTATGCGCCCCGCCCGTCTAGGGGGAGCATACCGAAAAAATAAAACCAACCCCACAATTTACTGACGAAAAAACTTCGACAAAAAGCCCCCCCCAAAAAAAAAGAGGCCAAAGGCCGCCCCCCCTAGCCTCCTAGCTCCTAATTCCTAGCCTCCTAGCTCCTAATTCCTAGCCTCCTCCCTCCCAAATGCACCTCAAACTCGCCTTCACAAACCTCACTCGCACCAAAATCCGCACCCTCCTTACTGGCGCCACCATCGTCATCGGTATTTCTTCCCTGTTCTTAATCCTCGCTCTAAACTCCGGTATCCGCAAAGCCATCTTCAGCAACGTTTCCAAAAGCAACCCCCTCAACCAAATCACCGTCCACCCACCCGCCAGCGACAATATTTTCACTTCACTGATCGGCTCCGGCAGCGGCACTTTAAATCAAGAGACCATCGATCAAATCAGAAATCTCCCTCATGTCCAAGACGTCTACCCTGAAACCAGCTACATCGACCCATCATCATTAGAAGTATCTGTCTTCGGTCACCGCCTCCAAACCGACAGCATGGTCTTCGGCGTACCCCGCGATTTCATCGCCGAAGAAATCAAACCTGAAACCGAATGGCAAAACAACGGCCAACCCTACCCCGCCCTGATCTCCCGCAAACTCCTCGACATCTACAATCTCTCCGTCGCCCAACCGCGCGACCTCCCTCAAATCACTGAAGATATGATCCTTGGACGCGAAATCGACATCTACCTCGGTTTTTCTTCATTTTTTGCCCCATTCACCGAACGCAAAGACGCAACCTTAGTCAAAGCAAAAATTGTCGGCCTCTCAAACAAAACCAGCCTCATTGGCGTCACCCTTCCACTTGAAGTGGTCGAAACACTAAATCAAAACAAGGATTCCGAACATACCAGTGAATTCATCAACGCCTACGTCATCACCGATTCCCCAGAACACATTGAAACCGTTGCCCAACAAATAGAAGAAATGGAACTTCAAACCAAATACCTCCAAAAAAGCTTCACCCAAATCCAAGATAATTTCCGCTACCTCACCATTGGCCTCACAATCATTAGCATCATTATCCTCTGTGTCTCCGCGCTCTCCATCGCCAACAGCTTCTTCGCCAACATCAATGAACGGATCAACGAAATCGGCATCCTTCGCTCCCTCGGTGCCAGCAAAAAAAACATCCGCAACCTCTTCCTGGCCGAAGCCGCACTACTGGGAACAATCGCTGGCATTTTCGGCATTATCCTCGGACTGATCCTAGTCTTCCCAATCAATAGCGCCGCCCTCGAAATCCTCCCCGATGTCAGCTACAAACCAACCTCCCTCTTTGCCTTCGATATCTTTCTATTATTAGGACTGACAATCTTCTCGATCTTCTTCAGTTTAATTTCAGCCTATATTCCGGCACTTTCAGCAGCCAGACTCAATCCAATTAGAGCGCTAAATCAATAAATCGAGATTCCGCTTAAATTCAGCAAAATAAGCTTGACTTACAAACCAAACTCAATAAAACTAAGCCTGCTATCTGAAAAGCCCATATATTAAGGGTATCCGGATGAGTTGTGAGCGATAGCACTTTCCCTACCAGTTTCGAGCTATAATTTCACGACTTTTATTTATGGCGACTAATAAATCGACCGCAAAAAAAACAAAAAAAGAAACTAAACCAAAAAAAACCGCTGCTAAAGCTACTAAAAAAGTAGAAAAAGACACTAAAGCGTCAGCCAAAAAAGCTCCCGCTAAAGCAGCAAAAACCACAAAAGCAACGTCGTCGAAAAAAACGACTACTCAAAAAGCTAAAACTACTGAAGTTAAAGCTAAAAAAGCCGCTCCGAAAAAAACGGCTAAACCAAAAGTTGCTAGTGCGACAACTGAGCACATTATTAAAGGTATTGATCAGTCTCTCATTAAAGATGCGGAAAACCGCAAATTCTTTACTCAACGAATGGATCAAGGTGTTGCCTTGCCAAACCTGATCGAAACTCAACTCAATTCTTACAACTGGTTCCTTCACGAAGGCCTCCGAGAACTACTTGATGAAATCTCTCCGATTTCTGATTTTTCAGGTAAAAAACTCGAACTCCACCTTCTCGAACATTCATTCGGCGAACCAAAACACGACCCACTTACTTGTAAGCGCAAAAACATTACTTACGAAGCTCCGCTCAAAGTACATGTTCAGCTTATCAATAAAGAAAGTGGTGAAATTAAAGAACAAGACGTTTTCCTTGGTGGAATCCCACTGATGACCACTCGCGGTACTTTCATCATCAATGGTATCGAGCGTGTGGTTGTTAGTCAGCTCGTTCGTTCACCGGGTGCATTCTTCGCTCGTAATAGCGCAGCCCCAGGAATGCACAACGTAAAAATCATCCCAAATCGTGGTGCGTGGCTCGAAATCGAAACCGATAAAAATGGAATCATCACAGTTAAAATCGACCGCAAACGTAAAATTCCAATCACTTCCCTCCTCCGTGTCTTCGGATACGAAACTGACAAAGAAATGTTGGAACTTTTCAAAGACGAAATCATCGACCCAACTCGTGACTTTATTCTCAACACTCTCGAAAAAGATACTGCCAAAACAGTTGATGAAGCTTACCAGAACATTTACCGCAAAATTCGTCCCGGTGATCTTGCGACTCCAGAAAATGCGAAGTCACTCATTCACTCAATGTTCTTCGACTATCGCAAATACGACATGGGCCCTGTAGCTCGCTACAAACTCAATAAACGCTTCCAACTCGACACGCCAAACACCAAGGAATACCACACTTTCCAAGTAAACGATTTGATCAACATTCTCAAACATTTGATCACTTTAAATAACGGCGAAGCGAAACCAGATGACATCGATCATCTTTCAAACCGCCGCATCCGTGCAGTTGGTGAACTCGTCCAAAACAAATTCCGCGTTGGTCTCCTCCGTACTGATCGTATTGCCAAAGATCGGATGACAGTAATGGAACTCGACAGCGTTACTCCTACCCAACTCGTGAACTCACGACCAATCACTGCTGCTCTCCGTGAATTCTTCGCCAGCTCACAGCTTTCACAATTCATGGATCAAACCAACCCACTTTCTGAACTAGCGCACAAACGTCGCCTCTCAGCGATGGGTCCCGGTGGTCTCTCACGTGAACGAGCATCATTCGATGTTCGTGATGTGCATCCATCTCACTACGGCCGTATCTGTCCAATTGCTACACCTGAAGGACCAAATATTGGCCTCGTAGTTCACTTAGCCACTTACGGTCGCGTAAATGAGTACGGTTTCATCGAAACTCCTTTCCGCACTGTTAAACACTCTGTTGCGAACAAAGCTTCAGAAATGGTTGGCCGTATTGCTTCTCAAAACATCAAAACTATTGTCAAAAAAGGACAAGTGATTACCGAAGCAATGGCGAAAAAAATTGAGAAAGAAAAAATGGACGAAGTACCTGTTCTCTCTCACATTACTGAAGACATCAATTACATCGCTGCTGACGATGAGTCTCAATACATCATCGCTCAAAGTAACGCGATCATTAACGAGAAAGGTGAATTCACCGAAGACCGTGTTGCGGTTCGCCGTAAAGGTGAAGCCAGTCTCGCATTCGCTGAAGAAATCACACATATCGACGTCTCTCCAAAACAGATCATCTCTGTTACTACCGCTTTGATCCCATTCCTCGAGCATGATGACAACACTCGTGCTTCCATGGGTTCAAACATGCAACGTCAGGCAGTTTCCCTCATTTCTCCAGAATCACCAATCGTTGGTACTGGGATGGAACGAATGGCTGCCGCCAGTTCAGGTCACCTCGTGATCGCTGAAGACAGCGGTACCGTTTCTTACGTCGACGCCGACGAAATCGTAGTAATCTACGACAACGGTAAGAAAATGACTTACCCACTCTCTGTCTACCAACGTTCAAACCAAGCAACTGCAATGCACCAACGTGCACTTTGCACCAAAGGCCAAAAAGTTAAAAAAGGAGACATCCTTACCGACGGCGCCGCTACTCAAGGCGGAGAACTCGCTCTCGGTCGCAATCTCCTCGTAGCCTATATGGCTTGGGGCGGATACAACTTCGAAGATGCGGTAATTATGTCTGACCGCGTAGTAAAAGAAGGTGTCTACGATTCAGTCCACATCGAAACCTTCAATGTCGACGTCCGCGACACCAAGCTCGGACCTGAAGTTGTTACTCGCGATATTCCAAATGTTGGAGAAGAAAGACTCAAAGATCTCAACGAAGACGGTGTTATCCGTATCGGTGCCACTGTAAAAGAAGGAGACATTCTCGTTGGTAAAATCACCCCAAAAGGTGAAACCGAACTCACAGCTGAAGAAAGACTTCTCCGCGCAATCTTCGGAGACAAAGCTCGTGATGTTAAAGACACTTCCCTCAAACTCCCAGGTGGAGAAGGAGGTAAAGTTGTCGACGTTCAAATTCTTTCACGCCAAGACGGCGACGAACTCCCAACCGGTGTTAGCCGTCAAATCAAAGTAAACGTTGCGCAAACACGTAAAATTTCTATCGGTGACAAAATCGCTGGTCGCCACGGGAACAAAGGGGTGATCTCAATCATCGTTCCTTCAGAAGACATGCCATTCCTCCCAGACGGAACTCCAGTGGACATCATTTTGAATCCACTCGGTGTATCTAGTCGGATGAACATCGGTCAAATCCTCGAAACTCATCTCGGTTGGGCGGCTTCAAAACTCGACATGAAAGTTGCCTCACCAGCCTTGAATGGAATCAAATCTGAACAAGTTAAAGAACTTCTCAACAAAGCTGGACTCCCAGAATCAGGAAAAGTGCAACTCATGGACGGTCGCACTGGACAGCCATTTGATCGCGAAACCACAGTAGGTATCACCTACATCATGAAGTTGAGCCACTTGATCGAAGATAAAATCCACGCTCGTTCAGTTGGTCCATACTCACTCGTGACCCAACAACCACTCGGTGGTAAAGCTCAACACGGTGGTCAACGTTTCGGTGAGATGGAAGTATGGGCGCTCGAAGCTTACGGCGCTGCCCACACCCTCCAAGAAATGCTTACTGTTAAATCAGATGACGTTTACGGACGGGCCAAAACTTACGAAGCAATCGTTAAAGGAGAATCAATCAAAAAACCAAGAACACCAGAAAGTTTCAACGTATTGGTTAAAGAACTTCAGTCTCTTGGTCTCAGCGTTAGCCTTCTCAAAATGAACGAAAAAGGAGAAGAAATTGCTGAAGACACCAAATCTCCTGAAGACGATGAGACTCTCAACGAAGACCCAGAAAGTCGCGAAGACATCGATAAAGACGTAGCCGAAGTAATTAAGGAAAATATTGTCAGTGAAGAAACTCCTGCTGAAGTAACTGCTGAAACTGAAGCAGAAACAGAAGCTGCAGAATCTGAAGAAGAAACTGTAGAAGCTTAATCAAATTAAATACACTCTTATTCTCATTTATTAATTAACCATTCAAACAAATATGAGAAGCATCAATAAAGTAATCATCATCGGTAACCTAACCCGTGATCCAGAAATGCGCCAAACTCCTAGCGGCCAATCAGTAACTACTTTCGGCGTCGCTACCAACCGAACTTGGATAACTAAAAATGGTGAAAAGAAAAGCGAAGCTGAATACCACGAAGTAGTCGCTTGGGGAAACCTTGCTGAAATCTGCAGCAAATACCTCAAAAAAAGTAAACTCGTTTACATCGAGGGCTACCTCAAAACTCGCAGCTGGGATACTCCAGAAGGAATTCGCCGCTTCAAAACCGAAATCGTGATCCAAGACATGATCATGCTCGATAAAAAATCTGACGGCGAAGACGACTACGTTCCCCACGACAACTACATGGGCGGAATGGACGACGGCTACACTTCAATGACCGAAGCAACAATTGAAAACGAAACTCCAGCTGAAGCAGCCCCTGCTACTGAAGAACCAACAGTTGCCGAACCAGCAGCTGAAACTACTCCAGAAGCAGCCCCAGAAGCACCAGCTTCAACTCCTGAAGAAAACA
>CAYGJQ010000050.1:0-8020 GCA_964350285.1 uncultured Candidatus Peribacteria bacterium
AGCGTGGCTCATCTTTTTTGGATGTTTGCCATTACTCCCCTTTTGCATTTGGGGATGAATGTTTTTGCGTACTGGATTGGTTTGAAAAAAGTGCCTTGGTAGAGGCTATTCTTCAGCTGGAGGTGCTGATTCTTCGTTGGCCATCATGTTGTTCATCATTGCTCCCATTTGATCGGCGCCTGGCATTCCTCCAGGCATGCCGTCTGTTGCACCGGGCATTCCAGGCATACCTGGCATAGCACCTGGTGCACCGGCTTGGCCTTGGTTGAAGTTGATTTCTTTTGGAGGAGCGTTGAGGTCGATGCCAATGCGAGCGGTGATTTCTTGGTCGACGAATTCTAGTTTACGACCGTATTTCATGCGAGAATATTCTTTGGCAATTCCGGCAATTTTTTTGTTTGCTTTTGAGGTGTCCCAAATTGTTTCAAGAGAGAATACGCGGGAAGTGGTGTTTTTAATATTGAGACGAATGTAAGCTTTGTAGTTGGCGATGCCAAGAACGTCTTGTTCTGAAAGTACTGGAGCGTACTCTTTGGCCATGTATTCAGCGTCGTCGGCACCAACCTTGAATGACATCATGCTACCCACGTTACCAAAAACCGCATCGCGAATTGAGGTGTCGCTTTTCTTCTCTAGCTGCTTGATATACTGATGGGCCATGATTAGTGCGAGGCGATATTTACGGGCCTCAGAAAGGATTGAACAGAAGCTGTCGGTGGCAAAGTTTTGAAATTCATCCACATAAAGGAAGAAATCATGACGATCTTCTTCGGGGATGTCTACGCGACTCATCGCGGCCATTTGGAGGCGGGCAACACAGACGAGACCAAGGAGCTGTGTGTTGAGGTCGCCGATTTTACCTTTTGAAAGATTAACGAGGAGGATTTTTTTCTGATCCATGCACTCGCGGAAATTGAAGGCTGATTTTTGTTGGCCAATGGTGTTGCGCATGATCGAGTTCGTAATGAACGGGCCAAATTTTGAGGAGAAGTATGGAATCATTTCTTGGCGTTCACGTTCACCGGTGTGGGCGTATTCGTGTTCCCAGAAAGAACGTACTACTGGGTTTTTAACTTTGGAAACTTTGTATTTCATGAATTCTTCGTCGACGAACATTCTTGGAACGTCGATAAGTGTTGCTCCTTCTTCTTGGTCTTCCATCAAAGTGAGACAGGCGTTGCGGAAGTAATGCTGGATTCGGGGGCCGAAGATTTCGTCTCCGAAAAGTTTGATGAAAATTTCGGTAGCTTGGCTGGAGGCCATGTCCATTTCAGCAGGAGTTTTGGCTTCAAGAATATTCAGGCCCATTGGTCGTTCCTGATCTGCAGGATTGAAGACAATGACATCTTTTACTCTTTCTTTCGGTACGTATTGAAGGACATCCTCGATCAAGTCTCCATGGGGGTCAATGACGCCAACTCCATCGCCATTCCACATGTCTTGGCGAATACACCAGCTAAGAAATGCCGACTTACCAGAACCAGATTTCCCGATACAGTAGAAGTGACGTGTGCGGTCGTTTTTAAGCATGCGTACTTCACGTTTGTTTCCTCGGTAGACATTGTATCCAAGAAGAATTCCTTCATTCGGTAGTTCAGGTGGTGCGGAAAGCACTTTGTATTGAAGCCACTTGATTGCTGGAGTGTAGTTGTAGCGACTATAAGGAAAGTGGAAAACCGAGGCTAACTCTTCAGGGACCATGATTGATCTTTTTTCACCAATTCCGAGTAAACGGAATCCTTCGATTCGATGTTTGAAGCCAAAGTGCAGCCACCAGTCGTTGATGGAGTCAATAATGAAAACGCGTAGGGTTTGGAACCAGTTGAGGGTGGAGATTTGAAAGAGGTTGAGGCCGAGAACCATGTTGTTGGAAATTTCGATCGCACGTTGTTCGCTTTTAGCTGAAGCGAGGAGTCGGATGGTGACGGTGTAGCCTGGTTGGCGTCCCTTTTCACCGATTTTTTTGGCATCTTCTTCTTTGGTTTGAAGCATGCGGACATATCCTCCGCCGGAGCCCTCAGCTCCGCTAAGTTTTTTGGCTTGATCGTAACCAAAAAAGAGACTGATGAGGAGATTGTGGAGTCCGGAAAGTCCGGGGATTTTAAGGCCGCTGCTTTTTTTGCCTTTGAAGATTTGTTCGCCAGCAGCAATAGCTTTTTTTGACCACTTGTCGTTGCGGGGGCGGATGATCATTTGGATTGCACCTTTTTCGTCGTCTTCTAATTTTGTGAGGACATTGGTGATGTTATTGAGAGGGTCGTTCTCGATGGTTTTGTAAGTTTTGATTGGTTTATAGAATTCTTGGCATTCGTAGGCGAAATAGGCGCGGAGTTTGTCGCCTTCGGCTTTGTTGAATACTTCGAACTTTTCTGTGAAAAATTGGATGTCGGCATCGGGGTAGTAGGAAGTGATTTGTTTTTCGATTAAGTTTTTGTATTCGGGTGGGGTAACAACGTTGAAGTAGATCACTTTGTTTTTCACTACCAATTCGAAAGAGATTTTTTCGGAATGCAGCAGCCAAGTTTTGATGCGGTTGTAGAGGTTGAGTTCTTTGATTTCGTGAAGGTTGCGGTAAAACTGCTCCATGACTCCAATTTTTTCGCGGAAATCTTTTTCGGTCTCTTTTTCTTTGTCTTTTTGGGAATCTTGGCGCGGCATTGTTACTTGAAGGACGATCAAGTCTTTCGAGCTCTTTATGTTGTACCAAAAACGGAGAATGGTTAGTCCAAGAAAGGTGGTTAGCCAAACTCCAAGGATCCAAGCTGTGATGGTGATTATTTGTTCGAGCATATGTCTCATTATACAAAAGAGATATGTAAATCATATCTCTTTTAATATTTCTTATTATTTTAGCAGAAAAGCCGCTTTTTTACTAGGCTATTCTCTCGATTAGAGTCGAGGTTAGGGCGTCGATCTTGACTCTTTCTTGTTCTAGTGAGTCGCGGTCGCGGAGAGTGACTGTGCCGTCTTCGAGTGAGTCAAAATCAATAGTGATGCAGAAGGGGGTGCCGATTTCATCGTGGCGGCGGTAGCGTTTACCAATCGATCCCGATTCATCATATTCGCAGCGGAAGTTGTCGAGAAGGCGGTGGTAGATTTCTTGGGCTTTTTCTGGAAGTCCTCCTTTCTTCATTAGTGGTAGTACGGCAACTTGATATGGAGCAATTTGCGGTTTTAGGCGGAGGACGGTACGAGTGCTGCCTTCAACTTCTTCTTCGTGGTAGGCGCTAGTAATTATTGCTAATAATGTGCGGTCGACGCCGAAAGTTGGTTCGACTACATGGGGGATGTATTTGTTTTTGTTGTCGCTGGGGTCAGAGTATTCGAGTTTTTGCCCAGAGAGTTCTTGGTGTTTTGAGAGGTCGTAATTTGTGCGATAAGCAAGCCCCCAGAGTTCTTTGACGCCGAATGGGAATTCGAATTCGAAGTCGATGGTTCGTTTTGAGTAGTGGGCGAGTTCCTCTTTTGATACTTCGAGGCGAGATAGCTTTTCAATGTTGAGGCCGATTTGTCCGGCCCATTTTTCTGCGGCGACAATCCAGTCTTCAAAAGTTTGTTGCCAGTCTTCTTCTTTAATGAAGTATTCGATTTCCATTTGTTCGAATTCGATGGTGCGGAAGATGTAGTTTCCGGGTGTGATTTCGTTGCGGAAGGCTTTACCGATTTGAGCGATACCGAAAGGGATTTTGCTGCGGCTGCTATCGAGTACGTTTTTAAAGTTAACGAAAATTGCTTGAGCGGTTTCTGGTCTGAGGTAGGCTTCGTTGCCACTTTCTTCAGTGGGGCCGAGTTTAGTTTTCAGCATTAAGTTGAACTCGCGCGGCGGTGTAAGGTCATTTCCGTCTGGGCTTTTGAGATTGTTTTCTTCAATCACCTTCTGCATTTCTGCCAATGTAAGTCCGGCGGGATTGATGTCGGTTTGGTCTTCAATTAAATGATCTGCGCGATAGCGTTTGTGTGTAATTTTGTCTTCAACAAGTGGGTCGTGGAAAGTTGTCACATGGCCAGATGCTTCCCAGACGCGTGGATTCATAATAATCCCACCGTCGAGGCCAACCATGTCGCTGCGTTTTTCAACGAACTCTTTCCACCAGCTGTCTTTGATGTTTTTGCGCATTTGGGCGCCGAGTGGTCCGTAGTCCCAAGTATTCGCAAGTCCGCCGTAAATTTCAGAGCCGGGGAAGATGATTCCTCGTCGTTTACAGAGTGAGACAATTTTTTCCATGGTGACAGCGGTCGACATACGAATAGGTTATGTTGTTTATTTGTGGACGACACTAAATATAGGTGATTTTTTCCTTTTTTGTAAGCATTTTTTCTGTTTTTCCGTGTTTCGTTTTTGACGGCGGCAACTGTTGATTTTAGTGTCGGCGTAGATATTTAACTTTTGTTTTATGGACTTACTTTGTATTACAGATGATGTGGGTTTTGGTCAGTTGCTGTCGGAGCGGCTATCGGATGTGGGGGTGAGTTTGAAGGTGGTCGATAGAGTCGCTGCAGGAATGGTTGATCGGTCTAAGGTTTCGGGGGTGATTGTTAGTAGTTCTTGCTTGCCGAATCTGGAGGGTTCTGATTTTTCTAGTGATGTGCCAACCTTTTTGTATCTCGATAGTGGAGGGTTCTTTGCATCTAAGGATAAAACATTCGATGCTGTTTTTACTGAAGCTGGCGAGCGTTTAGGTAAGAGAATTAAGTTTCATATGGAGCTGGAAAATATGAAGCGGAAAAATGAAAGGCTGGTTTTCGAAGACCTCACAATGGACTTGATAGAGAGAACAGTGAAGAGGTCTGATAGAACAATTAATTTGTCCAATAAAGAGTTTTGTCTGCTGGAGTATTTGATGAGAAATTCCAAGAAGGTAGTTACTCGTTCTGATATTTTGGAGCATGTTTGGGGAATGAATGCCTTCTCTATGTCAAATACAATTGAGGTTCATATTAGAAGTTTGCGGCGAAAATTGGATAAGCCTTTTGATAGAAAGCTTATTCGAACTATTCATTGTGTGGGTTATCTATTTGGATGATTTCTTCCCCACCTTTTGTTTGGTAAGACAAGTTCTTTTGCTTTCCATCCCGAGCGGATTTTTTATAATGGATAATGTTGTATTTTTTTGAAACTATTTCTTAATTCTTATATTGATGTCGGATTTTTCTGATGTAATAGCTACTTTGCCCAAGGTTAAGGAGGTTATTGATAACTTGATGATGGTCCTTAACCAAAAGGAAAAGTATGTTATTGAAAGGCGATTTAGTCTTGATAGTCAGCAAAAATCGACTCTAGAGGAAATCGGGAAAAAGTTTCATGTTACTCGGGAGCGCGTAAGGCAGATTGAAAAAAATGCGCTTAGCAAATTGAGAAGAAATGTTGGGAACACGGAGTTGATTTATGTGAATGAATTCGCGAAGAAGCTTCTAGAAGAGAATGGTGGTTTGATGAGAGAGGATCTGTTGATTTCTGGAATTTTGAATAAGCTGAACATGGAAAATGAGGCTTTGGATGTTCACGCGATTAAGCTTTCGTTGCATCTTGATGTTAATCTTCATCGACGTTCAAACACGATTTCATACTATCCATATATTCGTTTCTCTACGATTACGGATGAGTTGATTGATCTATTGGCTACTAAATGTATTAGTGTCTTGAAGGCTAAAGGTGATGTCCTGACCGAGGATAAGATTGTTGCTCAAGTGATTAAGCAGATAGGTAAGGATCGCGGTAATTTCACTCCTGATTTTATTGTGGCTTGTTTGTTGGTGCATAAATCAGCGAAGAGTGTGCAAGGTGGAGTTGGACTTTCAGAATGGCGACATATAAATCCTCGCACTTTGCGTGATAAAATTTATTTTGTTTTGAATGAGTATAAGAAGCCGATGCACTTTGTAGATATTGCAAATAAAATTTCTGAGCATGCTTTTGATCGAAAGACTGTAAATATTCAAGCAGTTCATAATGAGTTGATTCGTTCGGATCAGTTTATTTTGATGGGGCGTGGAACTTATGCTTTGGAAGAGTGGGGTTATGAGCCAGGTACAGTTGCGGATGTGATTGAGAGAATCCTGCAGGAAACTGGTGAGCTTAGTCAGGATGAGATTATTGATGCAGTATTAAAGCAGCGCCAAGTGAAAAAAATCACTATTATTCTCAACTTGAAGAATAATGAGAAGTTTGAACGCTCTGGTAGAAATGTTTATAAGTTAGCTTAAAGTTTAACGAACTTTTGAGGGTTTGTTTTGATTTGCTTTTTGAAGTTGTTGAAGTTGGTTTCAATTTGGCTAATGAGTTCTAATGTCATTATTTTTTCTCTTTTGGCGATTGATTTTTTAAGTAAATTGGCGGCGTCTTTGTTGTTTGGGTGGGATTGGAGTAGCTCTTTCGCTCCTGCGATTGTCTTGTCGTATTTTTGTTTAAAGAAGAGAGTTTTGAGGTTTTCCAGTCCTTGAAAGATGTATTCTTTTTCTTGGTTTGATTGAGATGCTAGATATTTTTGACGATAGTTTTTTGAGAGCTGAGTTGTTTTTAGGTAAGTGGGGTCGATTTGTCTTAGCTGTTCGATGAACTCGATGATTTCTTTGTATTTATCGCTGGCCAGAAAATCTTTTTTTTCAATCAATAGGTGTTTTACGTATTTGCGGCGGATGTCGAAGATTACTTTTTTGAGTTCCGGTTTTGTTGGAATGTAAGCTTGAAGCAGGGGTTCGTGCTTGATTGCTTCATCGAATTTTTTTTCACTCGCTAGTGATTTCATTTTTGCAACAACGTCTGAGATGTAGGTGTTGGTTTGTTTGATCTGTTGTTGTTGGAGGAGCTTTTGGGCTTTTGTTAATAATTTTACTAACTTGGGATAGTTCGGGGTGTAGCCGTAAAGAACTTGAAGTTTTGCAACTAGTTCAGCGTATTTTTCTTCTCGCCAGAGGTGGTTGAGGTTTTTAATATCATTGTCGACTGTTTCGGTGTTTTTTTTCTCAACCAATTGTTCGATCTTGTTTTTTAGTTTGATTGCCTGGCGGTTGTCGGGCGAAGCACTAAGAAGCTGCAGGCACATTTGGTATGCCTGCTGGTATTGCTTCTGTGTGATGAGTTTTTCTATTTGCTCAATGTATTCTTTCACCGTTGATAGTAAAATAATCCAATTATTGTACCACTTAACGGCTTGTTTTACAATTGGTCGAGTTGGTTTTTGATCTTGTTTGCTTGTTGTTTTTGTTCAGCGAGTTGGGCTTTTTCTCTTTCAACTACATTGGCTGGTGCTTTGCTGGTGAAATTCTCGTTGTTAAGTTTTCCTTCGATTTTGGCAATGAAGTCGGTAACCCTTTCTAATTCTTTTTTGAGACGGTTCTTTTCTTTTTCAGGGTCGACAAGTTCGTTGAGTGGGAGATGAATTTCGACTCCTTGGCAGATGGCGGAAGCAGCCCCTTCCACTTTCTCCCCTTTTTCTACCAGTTCTAATTTTTCGAGGCGAGCGAGTCTCGTGATTGCTTCTGCTTGTTGTTGCGTTGCAGCGAGATGCTCGCCAGCGTAGATGGTGGCGTGGATTTTTTTCGCTGGTTCAACTTTATATTCTGCTCGAAGGCGGCGAATATCTGTGATGATTGCAGTTATCAATTCCATTTGTTGTGATTCTTCTGGGAAATTGAACGAGTTGCTTATTTTGGGCCAACTTTCATTGATTAGTAGAGTTTCAGTGTCGAGATGTTTCCAGATTGCTTCGGTGACGAATGGTACGAATGGGTGGAGTAGCTTGAGGATTGTTTTGAGAACATGTAGTAGGACTGCTGGATTTAGTTGGTCGCCTTTTGATAGTTCGAGGTACCAGTCGCAGTAGGTGCCCCAAGTAAAATTGTAAATACGATTGGCGGCTTCGGAGAAATGGTAGTTGGCAAAGTCTTGGTCGACTTCAGCGATTAGTGTGTTGAGATTCGTAAGGATCCATTTGTCAGAGAGGGAATTGATTTGCTCGTTGCTGAGTTCGGCTTTGGTGTCGACGTCTGACAGATTCATTAGTGCGAACCTTGAGGCGTT
>CAYGJQ010000050.1:8030-13064 GCA_964350285.1 uncultured Candidatus Peribacteria bacterium
GTTTACAAAATTACGGTAACCGCCGATTTTTTCTTCATAAAGACGCATGTCATTGCCGGGGGTGTTGCCGATGATTAAGCTAAGACGAACGGCGTCAGTTCCATATTTGTCGATCATTTCTAGCGGGTCGATGCAGGTTTCAGGTCGGGATTTGGACATTTTTTTTCCGTGGATGTCGCGAATAAGACCGTGAAGGTAAACCTCTTTAAAAGGGATGCATTTTTCCTCAGGGAGTCCATCAGTCCGGAGGCAGTAGGTTGAGGCGAGGATCATGCGTGCGACCCAGAAGAAAATTATGTCATAGCCGGTTTCGAGGACATTGGTTGGGTGAAAGTATTCCAGCTCCTCGGTTTTGTTGGGCCAGCCGAGAGTTGAGAAAGTCCAAAGTGCGGAAGAAAACCAGGTGTCGAGAGTGTCGGGGTCGCGGATCCAATCCCCTGCTTCTTCTGGTTCGGTTTCGCAGAATTTAGCTGATTGGGGCTGAATGTTTAATGCTTGCATTAAGTAGCTAGAGGATTCGGGGTGTTGTTGCCAAAGCTTTTTCTCTTCAGGGGTGACTTGATACCACATAGGAATTTGGTGTCCCCACCAAATTTGGCGGCTGATACACCAATCACGAAGATTGTCGATCCAATGAAAGTAGGTTTTTTCAAATCTATGGGGAATGATTTTTATCATCCCTGAGCGGACGACGTCTTGCATTACTTCTTTGATGCTAAGCTTGTTGCCCTTCCAGTCGATGGCTTTTTTGTTTACATCGATAAACCACTGTTTCATGATTTGTGGTTCGACGATACCTTTGCCGCGGTAGTTCACAGCAATATTATGGATGTACTCTTTGTTCACATCTACTAAAAGGCCTTTTTTGTCTAGCTTATCAACGATTTTTTCGCGGGCTTCAGTGATGTGCATTCCTTCAAATTCTTTGGCGATTGCCAGGAGGTTGCCGTTGAAGTCGATGACTTGTTCTGAGGTGAGGTTGTGGCGTTTGGCGATTTCGAAATCGGTGGCGTCGTGCCAAGGGGTGATGGTCATTACTCCGGTACCGAACTCTGGGTCTACAGCTTCGTCTTTGATGATGGTGGCAGTGATTTTTCCGTTGATCCATTCACATTCAAATTGATCGCCATGTTGGTACTCCTTGTAGCGTTGGTCTTCTGGGTGCATTACTACGTACTTGTCGCCAAATTTAGTTTCAGGCCGGGCCGTGCCGATTTTGAATGGGCCATATTGGAAGGTGTAGAATGGGGCGGTTTCTTCTTTTCTTTCTAGTTCGTCGTCAGCTACAGTGGTTTTCATTTTTGGGTCCCAGTTGACGATGCGATCACCGTGATAGATGAGCTCGTCTTCATACATGCGGCCAAAGAAAGTGTTAACTGCGTGGTTGAGGTCATCGTCGAGAGTGTATTTTTCGCGGCTCCAGTCGCAGCTAGATCCCATTTTTCGAACTTGATTGCGAATGGTGTCTTTTGATTGTTCAACAAAAGCGCGAATTTCATGGAGGAGTTTTTCACGTCCTAGTTCGACACGAGGGTTTTTAATTCCTGATTCTTGGAGTTTCTTTTCAACTACACTTTGGGTGGCAATGGCGGCATGATCGGTGCCAGGGATCCAGAGGGCTGATTTGCCACACATTCTTTCACGGCGAATAAGGATGTCTTCGATAGCTAGCATTACTGCGTGTCCGAGGTGGAGAGTGCCAGTTGCATTTGGTGGTGGCATCGAGATAGTGTAGGCCTCTTTGTTTTTGTCGATTTTTGCTTTAAAGGAACCGCTTTTTTCCCATTCTTCGTAGATCTTTTTTTCGTAGTTTGATGCTTCGTAAGCTTTTTCAAGTGTAATCATGTGTTTGTTTAGTTATTTGACCACAAATCTTATAGCATAAAAATAGGGATTTTCCATGGCTTTCAAGTCGGCCTAAAGTGGCGTTTTTCCTTGACATTAGCGGCTTTTGTACTTAAAATTGATTATGGTTTATTGTAATTTTTCAGCGATGACTGAATCAAATGAAATCAAAAAATATCAGTCTTTAGAGAGATCTGCTGAGTCTGCTAAATCTCCTGAGGTTGAAGCGCCAAATTTGGTGGAAACCTCTGAGGTTCATGAGCAAATTGAGACTGCTCTTCCTTCGGAGTCTGCCGAAAGAGCTGCTGAGGATGGTGCGATAAAAGGCGGGAAAAGTGATGATTTTACTGAAACTAAGCGGGCTGCTGGCGGTGTTGCGACAGGACAGTTGAAGTCTCTGCCAACGCAAAAAGCGATGACTAGGCAGGTAGAAAAAAGTATTGAAAAGGAGATTCGTGATTTGAAGCGTGAAGCTAGAAGGATGCAATGGTTTTTTTGGAAATTTGATCCAAATCGTTATCAGATGATTATTCGACAAATTCGTCATTTGTGTAATGTGCTGGCTTCTTTGGCGCATGCAACTTATGAAAATGTCAAAAGCCTTTGGCTGAAGTATGTGCAGAAACATACTTAGTAGTGCGGTTTACTGCGAAAGCTCTAGCATTAGTTCTAGGGCTTTTTTTGATTTTGCAGCGATTTCTTTGGGAACGGATACTTGATTGACGGGGTTGCCTTCGAGGATTGATTCAAGGTTCCAAAGTAAATGCTCAGGGCTGATGCGGTCCATCATGCTGCACATGCAGCTGGGGGTTGAGAGGATTTCGATGTGTTTGTCCGGGTGTTGCTTTTTGAGGCGGCCAACCAAGTGAGTCTCGGTGCCTATAACCCATTTGCTGCCAGGCTCAGAGTCTTTGATTGTTTGGATGATTTTCTGGGTCGACCCGGTGTGTTCGGCTAATTCATAAACTTCCCGGGGGCATTCTGGGTGGGCGATGAGTTTGATGCCTGAGACTCTTTTTCGAGCCTCTTCGACTGCTTCTTTGCTGAATTTATTGTGAACTGGACAGTGGCCTTGCCAGAGAATTACTTTTGCTTGTTTCAGGTCTGACTCGGGAGTTTTTCTTTCGAGGGTAACGATTTCTTGGTCTGGGATTCCGGCGTCACGGGCGACGTTGCCGCCAAGGTGTTTGTCCGGGAGGAAAAGGATTTTTTTATTCTGTTGAAGTGCCCAGGCAATGATTTTGTCGGCGTTGCTGGAGGTGCAAACAGTGCCTCCTCTTTCAGCGCAAAATGCTTTCAGGGCAGCGGAGCTATTGATGTATGTGATAGGGATGATTTCGGTGCCGCAGATTTTGGTGATTTTTTTCCACATTCTTTCAACGCGATGAATTGGAGCCATGTCGGCCATTGGGCAGCCGGCGCGCATATCGGGAAGGGTGACAATTTTTTTTCCGTCATTAAGAATATCAGCGGTTTCAGCCATGAAGTGAACGCCGCAAAAAACGATGTATTTGGCGTTCAGTTTTGCTGCTTCCTGAGATAGCCTTAATGAGTCTCCGGTAATGTCGGCGAACTGGTAGACTTCGTCGCGCTGGTAATGATGTCCGAGAATGACAGTAGAATCTTGGAGTTTTTCTTTGCATTGTTTAATTTTGGCAAAGACTTCGGCTTTTTTTAGCTGATGGTATTTTTCAGGTACTGTGAATTTCTGATTGACCATTGGCTATTTAATGTAGATTATACACTTACAAGATAGTCCTCTTTTGCTACAATGACAAGGTGATAATCTGACTACTAATAAAAGCTTTTATGAAGGGTGATTCTCTGAAAACACATGATGCTGGAAATGAACTACGCACAAGTAATTTGATTTACCGAGAAGAAGTGAAGGTTTATACGATCGATGCTTTGAGGCGAGATTTGGGGAGTGAGGGTGATGTGACAACTCAATCTGTGGTAAGTGGTGGACGGTTAGTTAAAGCGGAAATTCGAGCGCAGGAAACTGGGGTTTTAGCAGGGGTGGAAGAGTTGCGGTATTTTTTGGTTGAGGCTGAAGAGAAAAAACGAATGTTTCCTTCTTTGAAGGTCGAGTTTGTAAGAGATGATGGTGATTTGGTAAAGGACAAAGATGTGATTCTGCAAATCGAGGGTGAGGCGGTTGATGTTTTGAAGGTAGAGCGAATGGCCTTGAATTTATTGCAACGGATGAGTGGGGTGGCAACAAAGACCAATGAGTTAGTGTCTCGGCTTCGGTCTGTAGATGATGAGATTGTATTGGCTCCGACGAGGAAAACTTTGTGGGGGCTGCTTGATAAGAGAGCTGTTTCTGTCGGTGGTGGTGCGACTCATCGCTTAAATCTTGCTGATGCAATAATGTTGAAGGATACACATTTGAAGCTTGGGCAAGGGGCGCTTGAAGGTATGCTGGCTAGAGCGGTTGCAGCTTCTGATGGTTTGCGTTTTTTGGAGGTTGAAGTTGAGAGCTATGCTGATGCGAAACGAGTTTGCGAGTGCTTCTCTACTCTATCCCCTCTTTGCCCCTTGGTGTTAATGCTAGATAATATGTCTCCTGGTAAAATTAAAGAGATTGTGTGTAGCGATTGGTTCGTGAATTTGAATTTTCCTTTGGTGCTTGAGGCGTCTGGTGGGATTAGCGGTGAGAATATTTTAGAATATGCGAAAACTGGTGTGGATGTAATTTCAATGGGAGAGTTAACAATGGCTGCGCCAGCGATGTCATTTCATCTGAAGATTGTTGATTAGCGTCCCATTACGTGAAGGTGGATGTGAAATACTTCTTGTCCTCCATTTTTGCCGACGTTGAAGAGGAGCTTGTAACCAGAAAGTTCTTTTTCTTTCGCAATGTTCTTTCCCATGTTTACTAAGTGGCCAAGCATGTGTTCGTTTTCCGAGGTGACGTCGGCAACTGTAGGAATGTGTTCTTTGGGGATTACTAGCAGGTGAGTAGGGGCTTGGGGGTTGATATCTTTGATGATGAAACATTTGTCGTCTTCAAAAATTTTTTCAGAAGGGATGTCTCCATTGTTAATCTTGCAGAAAATGCAGTCTTGATTCATTGGTGTGAATTAGAAATAGAAAAACGCACTTAGATTATAAGGGCGTTTTAGAATTGATGGAAGTTTCGAGTTTTACTTTGCTTCAGCTAGTGCGTAAACCGCACGACCAACA
>CAYGJQ010000051.1:0-12976 GCA_964350285.1 uncultured Candidatus Peribacteria bacterium
AATCTCCAATATCGTTTACATCGACCGGGGCTATGAAGACCTGGAGAATAAACTGCGTTCGCTAGGAGCTGTGATTAAACGAGTTGAGGACTAATTAGCTGCTCGCCCAGATCAGGTCGAAGATGGCCTTCAAGGTATTACGGATGGAGGAAGACTTGATGTATACACCGATGATTTCTTTACGGAAATCGATGATTGCAACCTCATCAGTATCAGAAATGATGATCTCAGTTTCGAAGGGGAATTTACCTTTGGGTACCAGCTTTGTGATGCGATTGGCTTTACTGTCTAATAATTTATACTTTTTGGCGCGCGTTGATTCCTCTACCAAAACTCGGCTTTTCACTTTCAACTTCAACTTTTTTTGGATGTAATCCTTGGTAAGATACTTTTTTAATGGCGCTGGCATTTTTTCAATAGTGAGGAAAGCATCTTGAATTTTGGAACTGTGAAGTAGCTGCTCATAGAGAGTGATAATACTACTAGGGCCTTCAAAAATCTGGATTGAAGGGCGAGTGCCTTCGGTCATTTTGAAATTCAAGAGCTGCGGAATGATCTCCTGAAATGAGGCCAATTTTTCCTGACGATCAGTGATTTCGTTTTGGAGACGCTGTTCAAAGGCTGTAGGCTCGAGAGCGACGAAAATATTAGTGTTGTTGCGAATAGTTTTGACGACAACGCCTTTATTAATTAGACGCTTTAAGACAGCGTAAACGGTGGTGCGATCGATGCGAGTTCTGGCGGCGACGGTACTGGCAGCAGATGCACCGAACTGGAAAAGATCGATGTAGATTTCGAGGTCTTTGTCGTTGAGATCGAGGGCCTCCTTGAATTGATAGAAAATCCTTGGATCTGTTGACATCATTTCAACAGTTAGAGACTAGGACTAAAAACTAACATGTTGCTGACTAAAAGCCAAAATCTATTCTAACAACTGTATCATTTTTGCAGATGGAGTTTTTTCAGTTTTCACAGCCAGTGAATGCAGATCATATTGAAAGTGAATACGCCCCTGAAGGTCGTTGCGGTAGATGGTTTTGATGCCACTAGACTGAAGACGATCAAGAATTTCGTCGTGTGGATGGCCATGACGATTGTGCAATTCGCTTTGAATGACGGCATAGTCTGCTTGGACCTTGTGCAAAAAATTGGCAGTAGAACTAGTTTTACTGCCGTGATGAGCGACTTTTAAAGTATGAGCGGTGAGATCGGAATTTGATTCTAGTATTTGGTCTTCTATTTCTTTTTCGATGTCACCAGTGAATAAAACTCTATGTGGACCATAGATCAAATTAAATACAATTGAGGAATTGTTTGGCTGCGAGGGCACATCACCGGCCAAGGACTGAATGGGGTGAATGATGTCGAGGTAAAGGTGATCAGTGATGCGGAAATCCTCCTCTGAAGCAGCGAGATAAAAGGGAATGGATTTGCTCTTTAGCTGACCCAAAAAAGCCTCGTAAAACGGACTATTTGAGCCGATGCCAGTAAACAAGACTTGACCGACGTGATAATTTTTTAGCACCTCGATGGCGCCCTCAATGTGATCTTGATCAGGATGAGTGAGAATCAAGAGATCTATTTTACGGTCGTAGAAAGGCAGCACGGTGGAAAGCTCTTCGAGTACCTTGATGCCCGGTCCGCCGTCGACCAAAATTTTGTGACCGTATGGACTCTGAATGAAAGCCGCATCACCTTGGCCGATGTCGAGAAAATGAATGTGAGTTTTGCCGTCGGGAAGGTTAATAGCGATGAAGGCCAGGATGAAAACCAATGAGAGCAATGTGGCGATGATGTAGCGGTGGAGTTTTGTCATGCATCCACTATGACAAATGAATATGAAATTTTTCGAAAATTTTTATGAAAAAAGATTAAATTCAAAAAGCTTAGCGACTACTTGTAACCCTCCTCCATTACCACCCACCCGACGTGGGGGAGTATACAGATCAAATATGAAATTTTTCGAAAAAATTTATGAAGTTTTTATGAAATTTACTAAAAAAACCGCCCCTCGTCGCTTTCCCAGGCTCTGCCGCTACTCATCTTCCTCCGGAAGCTGTTCCGCTTTCGATCCTTGCCGTTCCTCTTCCCCAAAAATCCGTGCTCATCCCGCTTCGCGGGCCTGCGCTCCTGATTCCCGGGGGCCCCTGCTCGGTCATCCTCGACCCGCAGGCACCGTCAGGTGACGGTTGCGGGTCTCCGGTGCCCTGCGCTTACTAAAAAAACCGCCCCGTATTAGGGGCGGTTACTGTGACTAAGCAGTTATGAGGAAGTTCTATTTGCGGACTTTTCGTTTGCGGCGTTGGAGGCCGTAGGCGGTTCCGAGTGAACCGAAGGCCAGGGCGGCGAGACCGAATGGACCGGTAGCCGGTAGCCCGAGAGTAGTGATGATTCCGGTGTTTTCGTTGCCGGCTTTATCTTTGGCGGTGACTTTGAAGTGGTATGTGGTCTCAGCCTTGAGACCTTTGAGATCGAACTTACTGGCTGTAGCACCGATTGAGCGACCTTTGTCGTATGTTTTACCGCCGTCGGTACTGATATAGAGCATTTGATCGACTAGGTCTTTGCCGGTATCGAGACTCCCGAGCCAGCTGAGTCGGACTACCATGTCGCCCATTAATTGAGCTACGAGGTTGGAAATGTTTTCAGGTGGAGTAGTGTCTCGTACGGTGTCACCGGCGTTGGCGACTAGATCGTCTTCGGTTTTATCATCTTCAGTTTTGCCATCAGAGTCATCAGCAGTTTTGTCGTCTTCGTTTTTCGGATCTTCAGTCTTATCATCTTCAGTGGCCACTTTACCTTGGAATTCGGCGCTGTTTTTATCGAGGTTAATGAGAGTCCCTTCGGAATCTGTCACATCTCTGGCGATCACGATGTAAGCGAGATCACTTTGAGGCTCAGTGCGAAGAAGGACTTTTCTTTTATCGTTACGGTTGAGGATTACTTCGTTGATTTTAAGCTGTTTCCCACTATCAGCCTTTTCGGTAATGATGAAGTTTTTGAGAGGATCGATCCCGAGACGTACTTCTTCGTTGAATACTACTTCGATTCCTTTATCGTCGAAGACATTTACTTTAGTGAGTTCGAATTGCTTTTCGTCAGCAGCTGGCTTAGTGCTTTCAGCCTCTTCAGCACGTCCGACGAATACTGCGGTATCAGATGTTCCGCTTTTGATTGGGTTATTGTTCAAATCAGTAACGGCGATACCAGCGGTCAACTCATATTTAGTTCCTTCTTTTTGTTTTCCGGTAGTTAGGATAACTGTTTTTTTACTGGTGTCCTCAGTGTCGATTTCGGCGCCAGTAATGGCGAGAATAGTTTCACTGATTGCGTCTTTAATACTGAATGCGGACTCTGGATTAGTGGATGGGAGCTTTACAGCTTCAGAGAAAACCACTTTTACTTTGGTGTTTCCGCTGGCTGTGGCGAGAGCAACAGTTGGGGAAGTAGTGTCGTTTTCGTCGGCTGATTGAGCGCCGGCATTAGGGGTGCCACTTACTTCTTCACTGTAGCTTTCACTTTCGTTGCCTGCAGCATCGTAGGCGGTAACTGCAAAATAGTATTTAGTTTCGTTTTGGAGTTTATCGACTTCATAAGTAATGACATTTCCAGCGTCTACTTTCTCTTGATATTTAGCTTCGTTGTCTTCAGTCACGGATTCAGTTCCGTAATAAATGTTATAACCCGTAACACCAACATTATCAGTAGCAACGTCCCAAGTGAGAGTCACCGATCCGTCGCCAACTTCTTTGACTTCTACGCCTTCAACACCATCCGCTGCTGGCGGCTCAGTGTCGGCTTGAGCATGCACATTGAAAGATGAAAGTGAGAGGGCAGAGATGATTACAATACTGCTAATCATTGCCAGA
This sequence comes from uncultured Candidatus Peribacteria bacterium, assembly GCA_964350285.1. GTDB lineage: Bacteria > Patescibacteriota > Gracilibacteria > UBA1369 > CAYGJQ01 > CAYGJQ01. The sequence goes on from CAYGJQ010000051.1 coordinate 3,870, forward strand.
GCTCCGAAAATGCGGGAGAAGGTATTTGTTTTAGTCATTTTGTATTGGTTTAGTTTTTGGTGTTTGTTTGATGTACGCCAGTCAGGCGTTTTTTAAATCTTGTTATTATAGACTACTTCTTTTGATTTTGTAACCATGACGGGTGGACGCTTGCAGTATTTATGTTTTAATTTTATAGTGATTTCCTGTTCACCTGGGGATGGCTTTTTGATAAGGTAACACTGTTGAAAGGCGCAAATTAGGCGACCAGGGATTTTTACCACCCGCAAATATGAAAATTAAGATCGATTCGGCTATTTTTGAAAAGCACCCAAAATTACTTGTTGGGGTGATTGTTTTAAGAGGGATTGATAATTCGAAGCGGAGATCCGTAACTGAGCAATTTTTGAATGGGATTTGTGCGCAGATTCAGAAAAACTTTACCGTTGATGATTTAAATAATGAACCGGCGATTGAAGCTTGGCGCAAAACATACCGTGAGTTTGGCGCTAATCCGAAAAAATATCCATCGTCGATTGAAGCGCTGATGAAGCGGGTAATTAAGGGAAGCTCTGTGCCAAGTATTAATACATTGGTTGATGTTTACAATTATATTTCATTAAAGAATCGCTTGCCAATTGGCGGTGAGGATTTAGATAAACTCTGTGGCGATGTTTGCTTAACTTATGCCGAAGGGAATGATCCGTTTATCGGGATTGGTTCGACGAAGGTTGCCTATGTACCGAAAGGTGAAGTGATTTACCGTGATGACGCGGGGGTCACTTGCCGACGCTGGAATTATCGCGAATGTGATCGATCGAAATTGACAACGGAAACTAAAAACGCCTGTTTGATACTGGAGGACATGGGGGTCTTGGGTGAAGAAAAATTGGCAAATCTAGTGGAAGAAACGGCTCAATTTGTAACGAAGTATGTGGGCGGAGAGGCGACAATCGCGATTTTGAACGCTGAAAACTCAGAAATTGAAACTGGAGTTGATGGCCAAACGGGAATTAATGATGATCCGGAAGCTGAAAAAAATAAGATGGAAATGGAGGTGAAACAAGTTGGCGGGGTAGTTGAGGCGGCGGAAAAAGCAGCAGAAGCTGAAGAAAAAGCCGATCATCCTCCTGCTACTACACCGGAAAAACCGAAGAAAAATGTGCTGATGCTATCTGCAAACTGGCAAGACAAACTGAAAGACTCAGTGAATACGGCAGTTGAAAAGGCTTATCCAGAGGTAGATATTGAGATAAATGTAGATTATCCACGTGATACTGCTCACGGTGATTATGCGGCGAATGCGGCGATGATCATTGGGAAAAAACTGGGTCAGAATCCACGAGAAGTAGCTGAGAAACTGGTGGAAACTTTAGGGAAAGTTCCTGGGGTGGAAAAACTAGAAATTGCAGGACCGGGATTTATTAATTTTTTCTTGAGCAATACAACGCTGAATAACGAAATAAACAAAGCGATTCAGAAAGGAGAAGAATATGGCGTATCAACGATTGGTGATGGGGAAACGGTGATTGTGGAATATTCTCAACCTAATGTTGCGAAACCACTCGGCGTACACCATTTGCTAAGCACGATTATTGGCCAAGTGATTACCAATATGTATAAGGCCATTGGTTATTATTCTGTGAGCGTTAATCACATTGGTGACTGGGGGACCCAATTTGGGAAACTGATTCATGCCTACAAAACTTGGGGGGATCGACTGAAAGTGGAAAATGAAGGAATTATGGGTTTGCTGGAGCTTTATGTGAAATTTCATGATGAAGTTGAGGCAGAATTAGCGGCCAAAAAAGAAGCAGGCGAAGAAAATCCGACAAGTGAATTGGAGGACATGGGAAGAGCGGAATTTAAAAAATTGGAAGATGGAGATGAAGAAAACATGAAACTATGGCAGTGGTTTATTGAGATTACAATGGCTGAAATTAAGCCAATTTATGAACGCCTTAATGTTTATTTTAATGAAACGATTGGTGAGAGCTTTTATAGCGATAAGATGGATGACATCTTAGAGATGGGAATCGAAAAAGGAATTTTTAAAGAAGGTGAAAAGGGAGCCTTGATCTGTGAATTTGCGGATGAAAAAATCCCTACCTGTTTAGTCCGAAAAGCTGATGGTGCCAGCCTTTACGCTACCAGAGACTTGGCCACGGTGCGCTATAGAGTTGAAAGATGGAAACCTCAGCAGCTGATTTATGCAGTAGATGTAGCGCAATCTTTGCACTTCACCCAGTTTTTTGAAATTGCCAAGATGCTGGGATTGAGCAAGGACACGGAGATGGTTCACGTAAAGTTTGGCAGAATGAGCCTTCCTGATAAGCAAATGAGCACTAGAAAAGGAAATGTTGTGCTGATGTCGGCTGTACTTGATGAAGCAGTGGAAAGAGCGAAGAAGATCATTGCGGAAAAAAGCCCGGATCTGAGTCCGGAAGAACAAGATGATGTGGCGGAAAAAGTGGGGATTGGAGCGATTAAATATAATATTCTTTCTCAAAATAGAAATACGAATATTACCTTTGAATGGGATAAAATGTTGGCGTTTGAAGGCAACAGTGGTCCTTACTTGCAATACACAACTGCGAGAGCGCACAGTATTTTGCGCAAGGTTGGACAGGAAGTGGTGACGCCGCCATTGAAAGACCAGACTTCGATGTTGGAATATACTGACGAAAAGGTGGAAGAGCCAGAAAATGATTCAGAAGTTGAACTGAAAAGAATGTTTGTGAAGTACCAGGAGGCATTGCTGTCGGCGGCGCAGACTTATAAGCCGAATACTTTGACCAACTACTTGTTTGAACTGGCGAAGGCGTTTAACAATTTCTACAATAATTCCCGTGTGATTGGAATGGGGCCAGAGACTGAAGCGCGCCGAGTGAAACTGGTGAAAGCGGCACTACAGGTTTTGGAAAATGGGCTGAATATTTTGGGAGTAGATCCTCTCAAGAAAATGTAGCTCCGGGGATTTTCTTGTTCCTCGCTTAGTGAAAAATTTTGATTTCAACACGCTTTGATAGCTAAAAATCACAAACTCCCCCGCAATGCGGGGTCAAACAGTGTGATTTTCTTTACGCTCTCTTCAGCGGTTTTAATTGGCAAAATTTCTCAATGCACTCGGCCCAAGAAAATTCCCTACGGTGTTAAATGCAAAAAAAAGCGCCCTAACTACAGGGCGCTTTTTGGTTGGTTTTATTCGAATGTGTATTTAACTACTTTTGGCTCGGTTTCGCTGTTGAGGAAAGCGTGGAATTCGTATTCACCTGGGGGGAAGCCATTGCCGGCTGAGGTGAGACTGAAGAAAATGGCGTTTTCATTTTCTTTGGTAGTGTAGGTCACTTCGTCGATTTTGTTTGGTGGATCGATTTGCTGCCACCATTCAGAGCGAACGATAGTATCCGCTGGGGCATTATTGAGGATCACAGTGGCGTTGACGGTTTGAGTGGCGGCAGGGAAACTAGTAGAGTGCTCTTCACACATTCCTTCGCTATTTGTAGTGTCACAGAGCTTGATATCGCCGAGGCTAGCGCTTGAAATTGATACTGAGCAGGCGGATAGCATTAATACGCTGAAACCAACAATGCTAGTGATTTTGACAGCTTTTAACATTTGGAGGCTGTTACTAAATATATGCTGACAACTTATCAGAAATTTGATTTTCTGGCGAATTAGCGGAAATAAAAAAACTCCCGGAACCTTGGAGGCAACGGGAGTTTTTTTTGTTTGATTGAGGCTTATTGCTCAAGGAAGCGGAAGCTGTCGATCATGGCGAAATCGTAAGGTTCAACTGTAGTATCGGTGCTGACGAAGTTTACGTCTTGGCCGATCCCCCATGTTACTGCGCGTTCGAGGTTTGGGGAGTAGAATACTTTGAGCGCAAAGTTGATTGGACAAGCGGTTTCTCCGAGATCCTTACCGTCACCTTCGATTGCTACTTCAAAAACGCCATCTTGTTTGGTTTCAGCTGGTGTCTTTTCACCGAGACTACAACCAGAACCGTAGTGTTTTTTGAGGAACTTATCGAGCTCTTGATCGTTGGCAACTGGTTCACTGATGATAGCCCAACCTGGGGTGTAGCTACCTTCAATATCTTTTTCCATTCGTTCGAAACTGTTTGTGTAAGTGGTGCAATCAGTATATTCGGAATACCCTTGATCGTCGGTTGACTGCTCAACTACTAGGTCATTTTCGGTAGAGATGTAAGCCTTGTTTGATTCTTCGTTAGTGAAAACAGTGAGAGTTTGTTCGGCGTTTTCGAGTTTGAAGTAAGGGCTACCATCTGAATGATTGCCGGCGTGACGACAAAGGCTAGATGCAGCTTTCTGTGGCACTTTGATGGTGTATTGGTCATCGTAATTGAGGAATTCATTCCAGTTTTCTTCGCTAGGAAGTAGTTGTGAGTGGAACTCTTCTACCTTTACAAAATCAGCCCAATCAGCAACTCCACCAGTATCAACTTTGATTACAGTTGAAGAGTAATCTTTGATGGTGACTGTGGCGCGGCCCTTGGCTCCTTCCCCGCCGAAGGCTTTAGTAATGTCTTTGTTGGGCATGAAACAAAGCCAGTGGTTGGCGAATTCAGGGAGTTTTTTCTTGGAAGCTGGAGTGAGATTTGTGAGACAAACAGAATCGCTGAAGTAAGCGTCGGCACCGATGTGTTGGTAATCTCCGGTAACTGTGGTTTGGCCGGTGAAAGTGAATTGATCGCTGGTACGTGAAGTTTCTACTTTGGCAACAGTGAGATCGCCTACTTTGTCTCCGACCTTAAGTGTTGGTGATTTGAAGACAATCCCGTTGTTTTCTAGACTGTCGTAGGTTTGTGATGAACCGGCCTTTTTGGTAACTACGCGATGAATGATTTCAGCCATTTCACCACGAGTGATTTGGTGTTCGAAAGAAGTGATATCTACCGGGATAGCACTGCGATCAGCGAGCATTCCAACGTAAACGCGATACCAAGGGTCAGACTGAGGTGTTTCAGTGACAGCACCAAATTCTTTAATCACCTCTGCTACAGAAATAATTTTTGCAGCTTCGACAAAAGAAATTTCTTGGGCTGGCTTGAACGTTCCATCGGGATACCCTTCGATAATTCCTTCTTGAGTTGCGACACAAACATATGGTGCAAACCAAGCTTCTTTTGGCACGTCTGAATATTTAAACGAGTCCTTTTTACAATTGATGATTTTATCAGTGCTGTAATAAGCATTGATAATGATTTTCGTAAACTCTGCACGGTTGATGCGTTGTTTTGGCTTATAGGTTCCGTCAGGGTAACCGTCGACGATTCCTTCTTTTTCAACGTAACGTACGGCATCAAAATAGCCATTGGCGTCGTTTTCGGCCGTGGCGTCATTGATATCGGAGAATTCAGCTGACACAGGAAGCGCGCTGAATACTGAAGTTGCTAGTAGCGCTGCTAGACTAGCGAGAATAGTAAGCTTTTTCATATGATAGGTTAAAAGCTAGATACAGCTATTTTAAGTGCTTTTTTAAAATTGTCAACAAAGTGTACTAGAACTTGTAAAAAGGGAATTTGAAAATCGACGCATCATCGAGTTAAAACCTTAATACTGAGCGAGAAACTAATTGAGAAAGATAGACAAAGTTCATCTCAATATTTAGTATACTTGGTGCAATTTTTGCATTTTTATTTTTTAAACTTTCTGTCTATGCGAAAGTTTCTTCTCTTGATGGGGATAACGACCTTAATGGTTGCCGCCGCCCCAAATGTAGCGCTGGGATTCTGTACTGATACAGTTGCCGATAAGTATGCCGATGCAGCGCATGCGCTTTTTAATGAAGGGGTGCTGAAAGGTAATCCTGATGGTTCGTGTACACTTGATCAAGGTATTAACCGGATTGAGTTTGCGGTGATGGCAATGCGTAAATCTGGTGGCGATGAAGCGGCTCAGGCGACGTCATTCCAACCTGGTCTCTTTAAGGATCTGAAAGATCAAAACGTTTGGTTTGCGAACTATGCAGCTACGGCCAAAGCCCGAGGTATTTTGAAAGGTGACGGCGCAGGTAATTTACGGGCTACTGATCCGGTAAATGCTGCTGAAGCGGCGGTAATTGCTGTTCGGGCGGCTGAGCTACAAATGCCAGCGGCGACAGGTGGACAAGCTTGGTATCAGCCAACTTTTGATATCTTGAATGCTAATCGAGTAAAAGTTTTTAGTGCAGACTACAAAATGACTCGTGGAGATGTGGTGGTGCTTTTGAATCAGATTGATATGAACCACACTGATATCTCAAATGCGATTGATAGTTACTCACCTTCAACTTCCACTGCTGGAATGGCTGGAGTTAGTCCAGTTGTAAAATTGATGGCTGAATTTGATACGCTTTCTTCTGAGGAAGGAAATAAAATCTATGACCTTCTGACTGCAGATCAGAAATCTTCGCTGGAAGCGCTTTCACCGAATTTTTCTGTAGTTCTCCTGCTGGGTCTTTGTGAAGCCAATCCAAGCCGCACAATCCCTACGCCAGCTGGCATGATGGGCTGTGATCAAGGAAATCAATTCTTGAAGAATCTTGAGAACTCTGATGACTCAGTTAAATCTTCCTTTCAAGCGGGGCTTGAGAGTGAGATGGTAGCTGTTTTAATTCGAGAGCTGTGTATAGCGAAGGCCTACCAAGATCAAATTAATGAATCTACGTGTGCTGACTTTCTACCGGGAGCAGATGCATATATTTCTCAATATTTTGCGACTAAAAGCGGTGGCTCTGCCACAAGTGTGCCAACTGACTACACAGGAACTCAAGGTGGAGACGAATACTATAATGGCGTAAAAATGCCGAAGACTGCGGAAGAAAAGGAATCATTTAATGATTTCATCGACATCATGTCTGACATGCAACGATCTAGTCATAACACTTCAATGTCGATCATTAACAATATGGGATCTGGAAACTGTTATGTAGGGATTGATGATAACTGTTACTAAGAAGAATCTTTAGAAATAAAAAGAGCTCGCGGGACTGTCCGGCGAGCTCTTTTTGATATCCTGATTTTTGACTAGTCCCAATCTAGGGAACCAGCTGTTTGGTACTCAGTTACGCGGGTTTCGAAGAAGTTCTTTTCTTTTTTGAGATCGATGATTTCACTCATCCATGGGAATGGATTTTCTTTTTGGTTGTAAACTTTTTCGAGGCCGATGCGTTCGAGGCGGCGGTCGGCGATGAACTCGAGGTATTTGCCGATAACGTCGGGGCGAAGCCCGAGGATACCGCGAGGGAGAGCGTCTTCAGTGTAGGCTTTTTCGAGATCAACGGCTTTTTTGATGTTGTCGGTGATGGTCTGTTTGAATTCGGGAGTCCAGATTTCTGGGTTTTCAGCAACGATAGTGTTGATAAGGTCGGCGCCGAAGGCGAGATGAACGGATTCATCGCGAAGGATGTATTGGAACTGTTCACCGATACCCACCATTTTGTTGTGTCGGAGCATGGAAAGCATCATCGCGAAGCCAGCGTAGAAGAATAACCCTTCCATGATCACGTAATAACCAACGAGATCGTGGACAAATTTTTGAATGTTTTCTGTGCTGTCGGTTTCAAAGGTTGGATCGAAGATTGATTCGGTCATTTGGATCACGAATTGATCTTTGGCTTCGATTGAAGGAATGGTTTCGTACATGCCGTAGATTTCATCAGGATCGAGCCCGAGAGAGTCGCAGCAGTAGATGAAGGTGTCAGTATGCACTGCTTCTTCGTAAGCCTGACGTAAGAGGTACTGACGACATTCTGGGTTGGTGACGTGGCGGTAGATCGCGAGCACGATGTTGTTGGCGGTGAGACTTTCGGCAGTAGAGAAGAAACCGAGGTTCCAAACGATCATTCGGCGTTCGTCTTCAGAAAGTCCGTCTTTCTTTTTCCAGAGTTCGATGTCTTGCTGCATTGGCACTTCTTCTGGCGTCCAGTTGTTGGCAACGCCGTCTTTGTAGTGTTTCCGCGCCCATTTGTATTTCATTGGGAGGATCTTGTTGGGATCGGTGGCGGAACAATTGAGGATCCGTTTTTTGTGATTATCGTTGGGACGTGATTCCATCAATTTTTGAGTTGGCCCGAGATCAAAATCTTCGGTGCCGGTGAGACCTTGGTGGCTGCGGTTTTCTTCTGACATTTTATTTAGGGGTTAGGTATTAGGGGTTAGGTTTTAGGGGGTGGCTTTTATTGGCAGGCTTCGCATTCTGGGTCGTTGATTTTGCAGAGTTTGGGCTCGCTGGTGGCAGGAGCGGCTACTGCTGTTGGCTGCTGTGGTGCTGCTGTGGTTTTTGGGGTGGTCACTGATCCTTGTTGGCGGGATTGGTCGGCGTTGTGGGCGATGTTTCTGGCTACTTTAGCTGTTGATTTTTCAACGCTGGTAGCGGCGAGGGAGCGGAGGTAGTAAGTAGTTTTTAGACCTGTTTCCCAAGCGTAGAGATAGGTGTCGTTTAGTTTGCGACCAGATGTTCCTTTGATGAACATATTGAGTGACTGACTTTGATCGATCCATTTTCCGCGGTGGGCAGCGATATCAATAATGCGTGATGGAGCGATGTCGAATACTTCTTTGTACATTTCGCGAACGTCTTCTGGGATTTCATCGATGTCGGTGATGGCGCCGTCGTTTTCTTTGATTTTTTGCATCATGGTTTTATTCCAAGTGCCGCGTTTTTTGAGCTCGTCGATAAGGTAAGCGTTAGTAATGGTGAATTCACCACTCATGTTTGATTTCACATACATGTTTTTGTAGATCGGCTCGATGGTTGGGAAACAACCGGCGATGTTTGAAATAGTAGCGGTGGGGGCAACGGCCATACAATTGGAGTTGCGCATTCCGTGAGCTTTGATTGATTCGCGCACTGGCGTCCAATCGAGTTTGCTGTTGCGAGATACTTTTACTGGTACGCCACGTTCTTGTTCGAGGATGTCGATGGTGTCTTGAGGGAGAATCCCGCGATCCCATTTTGACCCTGGATAAGATTCGTAAGCACCGCGTTCTTTGGCGAGTTCGCTAGAAGACATAATGACGTGGTAAGACACGACTTCCATACTTTCGTCCGCGAATTGGATTGCTTGATCGGAATCGAAGCGGATGTTCATTTTGTAGAGAGCATCTTGGAAGCCCATGATCC
>CAYGJQ010000052.1:0-11692 GCA_964350285.1 uncultured Candidatus Peribacteria bacterium
CCGGATTCTTCAAGGCAACAAAGAAGTCCATCAAACTCATCCCTTTTGGCAAATATTCACCCAAAATATTCTCTTCCATATATTGACGACCTTTCTTCGAAGTCAAAATATTCCCGAAGCGTAGCCCACAGCTGACGTAAATCTTGGAAACAGCAGAGATTCGAATCGTCCGTTCAGGAGCGAAGTCGAAGGCAGTTTTTTTAGTAGGAAACAATTCAGAATAAACTTCATCAGTAATAATCAACGAGTTCTTTTTTCGAGCAATTTCACAGAGACGTTCGATATCTTTTTCTTTAATCGAGAACCCAGAAGGATTATTTGGGTCAACTAGAATTACTAGTTTTACTGGATCAGCACTATTTTCAAATCGATGGAAAGATTCTTCAGAAATCGTCCCAGTAAGATAGTCCACATCCAGAGTCATCGAGCGCAAACCAAGTCCAGTCACGCTATTGTTGTATGGTGCATAAGTAGGAGAAGTCACCAAAACTTTTTCCCCACAATCCACAAATTTAATTCCGTCAGGACCAAGCCCTTTGAGCAAGGCGGCCATGGCATGAGACGCTCCGTTGAAGAAGACAATATCTTGGTAATCAATCGGTTCCGCAATCATGTCTTGATAAGAATCGGCAATAATCGCTCTCACCAATTTTTCGCCCGGAGGATCAAGGTAGCAACCACCTGTCAGTGCGCTATTCCTAAACATTTCATAAACTACACGGTGTTTTGAATACTCAACTTTTTGTCGCGTTCCGATCACCGCCATCCGTTGGAACAATTCGCTCCAATCGCGCATGATTTCATAGTAATCAGCAGCAAAGTGTTCCGCAGTATATTTTTCAATTTCTTGCCAAAATTCTTCCCATCCTTCTTCAGTAATCTCTTTGGTGCGACGTTCCCGGCTATTCAGATACGAATCCAAACAGCACAAATAACCATAAAAAAGACGTCCTCTTTCAGTGGGAACATATCCTTGTCCTGGATCCCCACGCGAAAGATCAATCACAGCATCCTCACCGACACTTTCTTCAGCGACGACTCGCAGCAGGCGGAAAATCTGAAAAGGATTGTTCTGCCGAACGTCAAACCCCCACTCGTTATCTGCAAGTTTCTGCGAAGACATGTGAAAAAAATTAAAAATTAGCATGCTGTAAGATACGCACCAAACCAACCAATGTCAATCAGCCACTGTTGTCCAAAACCGGTCAACAATTCATCAAACTAGTTGGCTAAAGTGTTATTTGACCCCTGCTCAAATTTAGCTGCCTCAATTTCTTCAGATATATTATTCGCATTAATAATTTTCACTGCTCCTTTTGGTGCCCGCAATTTGCCATCAACAGTATTATTACTGCCAAGTTCCAAGTTTCCATTCAAAACCTGAATACTCTTGAGTTGATTTGAATTTTCCACTGATAGCTCCCCCTCAACTAGCGTGATCAAATCCTTGTATTGTCCATTACTGCCTATTTTTAGCGTCCCTTCTTTCACCGTAATTTTTCCTTCAATCGTTGTAGCGTTGCCAATCGTTAGGTCTCCTTTGTTGATCACAATTCCGCCTTTCACTCGAGAGTTACTACCAATTTCTACGTCGCTGTTCATCCGAGTAATATTTCCCTCGTAGATCTCACTATTGCCAATTTTCAATGCCGTTCCCTTTGGTTTTCCTTCGAACGGATCTTCTGGTTGATAGTCGCCCGAACTGCAGCCAATTAGTATCATACAGCCAAGAACTATTGGAATTAGTTTTTTCATTTTTTGTTAAAGTTAATTGCTTTCTAAGAACCCACCTCCATGCCACCCACCCAACTAGGGGGAGTATACCGCCGAAAATTACCCCCACCAACAAACCCACATCAAAACCAGCCCCAATCTCCACTGCCAAAGCCAAGAAAACTCCTGCCAAAAAGTGTCGTCCAAAATAGGTCGACTTAAAACATTGTCTCCTGCTTTACCCCAGATTTCTGCTTTTTTTTCCTCGGCGTTCGTGCCGCCTTAAATTCAATACAATCCTCCGGAATCTCTTTCACAAACCGCGATATCGTCCGGCTACTATTTTCGTCGCCAAAGTTTCGCGACTGCGACCAGGTCAAAATCAATTCTTGTTGCGCCCGCGTCATCCCTACATAGAAAAGCCGCCGTTCTTCTTCTAGCCAATATTGTTCCTTCAAGCATTTTTCATGTGGCAACAAACCCTCTTCGCAGCCCGCCAAAAAGACAATCGGAAACTCCAAGCCCTTCGCCGCATGCAAGGACATCAAAGTCACCGCGTGCCCCGTCACATCCACTCGATCAGCCTCTGTCCGCAGATCAACACTTTCTAAAAGTTCCTCCATCCCTTCTGCCCCAGAACCATAATCAAATTGACTAGCCAAAGTTAACAATTTCAGAAATCTCTTTTCATCGCCCTCACTAGCAAAAGTTTTAGCAAAACCAGCCCGGTCATAAATTTCTTTGATTAAATAAGATAGATTCACCATCTCTGCACTGAGTCTCAATCCATTAACGAGCTCCAAGAAAGCGCCCAACGATCGTTTCGTCTTTTCCGCCAATCCCAGAATTTGACCAGAGCGCGCCAATACTTCTTCCAATCCCACTTCCCATTCCCGAGCCGTTTTTTCCAACGCTTCAATCGCTTTTGCGCCAATCCCCCGCGTCGGTACATTGATAATTTTCTTCAACGCCTCATCGTCTCGCCCATTCATAACTCGTAAATAATCCAGCAGCCCCTTAATCAATTTATATTCAAAAAATGATTTCCCTCCAACAACTCGATAAGGAATCCCCGCTTTACCTAAAGCTTCTGACAGCACTCTATTCTGTGAGCCCGTCCGGTACAAAATTACAATATCATCAAAGCCCACCACTTGCTGTTCATCACGACTATCCACAATTTCACTATTCATCACTTGATGGCTAGTTCCACCAATACGTCGCTCAATTTCATGCACAATCGTCTGTGCTTCCTGGAATTCATCATGCACCGACCACGCCGTAATCGGTAATTCACTTTTTCTTTCAGTCCACAGCTTTTTGCTAATTCGCTCCTTATTATTCCCAATCACAGTTTCCGCCGCTTTCAACACCAGTCCTGGATTTCGATAATTTTGTTCCAATAGCACCAATTCATGCTCCCCAAAAATCTCCTCAAACTTCGTCATATTCCCCACTTCCGCCCCACGCCAGGAGTAAATAGTCTGATCCGCATCACCAATCACAAACAAAGTCGGCCCCAGATCTTTTCCAATTAACAGCTCCAATAAACGAACTTGCGACTTATTCACATCTTGAAATTCATCCACCAATATATGTTCATAAAGTGTGCGATAACGATCGAGGACATCAGGCTGCTTTTCAAAAATTTCAATCACCCGGTGCAGTAAATCATCAAAATCAAACATCCCTTTCTCCGCCAACAAAGTCTGGTAGCGACCATAGAGTTGATCAAACGCAATCTTATCTTTCTCCAAGATCCCCTCGTAAATCTCTCCTGCTCCAGATTTCTTCCGCGCCAAAAAATCCGCCAAATCTTTCTGGCTATATTGACCGGTAAAACTCACCGCATCCATCAATTTCTTAATCAAAGCCTGCTGCTCGATCCCACTCAGAATACTAAAATTGCCAACTTCAGCTCGCAAAATCTGCACACACAAAGCATGGAATGTTCCAATAAATGGCATCACTGAAAACTCACTGTCGGTGTGTTCACTTTCAATTTCCAACGTCGCCATCACTCGTTCTTTCATTTCCTGAGCTGCTTTCTGCGTAAAGCTCAAAGCTACAATCGTCGCTGGAATCGCTCCATCCGCAATCAGCCAAGCAATTCGGGCTGTCAAAACTCGCGTCTTTCCACACCCTGCTCCGGCACTTACCATTACTTTACGATTCGAGGTCTCAACCGCCTGTTTTTGTCCTTCATTAAAATTCATATTTTAATTAAACCAAAAAAGTGGATGAAAACCCCTCAAGAACCATTGACAATTCAGTGAAAACAAGGAAAAATTTCTGTCCGGCGAATATTTGCCATTATTTAGTCATTAATTAAACCGTCTCAAATTATGCGACGTGGAGAAGAGTTCGAAAATTTTGTCGCAGAGCGCACCGCTACTGCCTATCTCACCAATACTGCCAATGTCATGGGAATGCGCTACCTCCCTGGCGAAGCCGAAGATCCTGAACGTGCTGAACTTAGTGTTTTGGCCCAAATGCATGCTATCAACGAGGAGGTACAGTTTTTACTAGGGAAATCCTTCGACAATCCCGAGATGCCCGAGGCTCTTCGTCAAGCTTATGCCGCACTTTCTCCAGAAGAAAAGCTTACTGTTCAACAAGTTCAAAGAGCTGAAATTAAAGACTATGTCCGGAAGCCAAAAGTGGAAAATACTGAAATAATGTCGATGTTAGATATTGTCACTCTCGGAGTTGAAACACCTGATGAGGTTAAGCGGTTTTTAAGAGTTCACGGCATTGATATCGATTCTCCAGAAAACAAGTACTATCTGGCAAAGGTAGTCGCCGAGGCGATTGATTATTATCATAATAATTTAAAAGATGGTGGTCAGATTCATCGCGACTTTCTGCCTCAAGATAATGCCGATGAAATGGACCATATTAACAATATTTTCCTGACAGCTTCTGGCTACGGCCGGCATCAGTTAAACCAACAAGCTTGTGCTTTGCTGAGAATCGCTGCAGTAATCGACTATACCAACACCGATCCCCGTCTCAGACTTTTAGATGATGTTGCGGCTGAGCTTGAAAAATTTGAAAAGAACCACATCCTTCCTTGGTCCCAATCCAAAAACAGCATGGTGTTTTCAACCTTAGGCGAGGATGCTATTGAAATCCCAATTTTTGGTTTTTCCAAAAGACTCAAAGAAAGGCATCGAATCATTACAAAGCTACTCAATAAACCAAAAACTTCAGCCAGTGATTTATCTGATCCTTACGGAATGATGTTCATTCCCAAGACTGCCGTTGGGGCGCTGCAATTGGTGTATTACCTTTTTGCCAGTCGTAGAGCCGCCCTTCCTTTGCTCAATGTTCGCCCTCACCGTTCTCGCCGACGGATTCGTAATATTGACGCTATCATCCAGGCGATGAAAAATGTTTTTGATCTACCTTTCAGTCAGCAAGAAGCTGCCGCTACCAAAGTTGTCAGCCAAATCGCCGAACTACGTGAACAGCAGATCAACATTGATAGAGAAGAAGATTCTCAGAACATCGGCACCGGTCACAGTCACAATAATTCCAGTTCAGCTAGTTTTCAAACCTTGTCCATCACCTACGATCATCGGGTAACTAATGAAATTGGTGAAATTAATTTAGTCCCTGTCGAAATCCAAATCGTGCCCGAAGCGGCTTACCTAAAAAATATGCTTGAGGCTCCTCACCATGAGTATGAAGCTACCCAAACTGAAAGAGTTTTCAAGCGTGTTTATCGGGAAAACAACTTGATGTCCGAATTTAACAAAGCGATCAAAAACAACCGTATTACTCAATCAAATCGTGGCTTCCGATCTACTCCGAATCCAAAAAATAGAAACGGTAGAGGGGCTAGCAAAAGAGTGCGCTAATTACTTCGGCTCCTGATCTCCGATTTCTTTAATCAAATCCGCCGCTGACATTTGCCGTTGTTCTTTCACTTTGTATTGCCGCACAGTCACTCCTCCCGATTCCACTTCCTTATCACCAATGATCAGCATATAAGGAATTTTCATCAATTCAGCATTCCGAATTTTCTTCCCGAGACTCTCATCAGATTCATCAAATTCTACTCTGATTCCCGCCTCAAAGAGTTCTTTCCGAACTTTCTCCGCATACTCATTGTGCACTTCATTCACCGGCAAAATCCGACACTGCACAGGCGCAAGCCACACCGGGAAAGCCCCAGCATAATGCTCAATCAAGAACCCAACTAGCCGCTCATGTGTACTTAATGGCGCCCGGTGGATACAAATTGGAGTCTGTTCTGAGCCATCTTTATCGGTGTAAGTGAGATTGAAACGTTTTGGTACTGCAAAATCGAGTTGATTAGTCGCCAAAGTAAATTCGCGCCCAATCACCGACCAAATCTGCACATCAATCTTCGGACCATAGAACGCCGCTTCATCTTCTTCTTCCACAAACGGCACTTTCAATTTCTCCAATACTTTCCGCACTTGGTCTTCAGTTTTAATCCAAAGTTCCGGCTCATCCACATATTTTTTACCCAAGCCTTCCTTCGAATGTTTCGAAAGCCTCATCTGATATTTTTCAATTCCAAACAATTCAAAATAGTAAAGATACATCTCAATTACTTTCGCAAACTCATCTTCAAATTGTTCATCAGTACAATAAATATGCGCATCATTCATACAAAGCGACCGCACTCGCATTAATCCAAACAAAGCACCCGAATCTTCATAGCGATAACAATGGCCATACTCCCCGTAACGCACCGGCAGATCCCGATAACTCTTCGGAGTTGCCGCAAAAATTTTATGATGATGAGGACAGTTCATCGCTTTCAAATAATACTTCTCATTATCCAATTCCATCGCCGGATACATTGAATCCTCATAATACGGAAGGTGGCCAGATCGCACATAAAGTTTATCCTTCGCAATATGCGGCGACCGCACCCGATCATATCCATACTGACGTTCCTTTTCTTTCGCTAAAGCTTCAAGCCGTTCTACAATCACCGATCCCTTTGGCAGCCACAGCGGCAAGCCCGGACCAACTTCTTCATCAAAAGTAAACAGTTCCAGTTCTTTCCCAAGTTTTCGATGGTCACGTTTTTTCGCTTCTTCTAGATTTTTCAGATAAGTCCGTAGTTCTTTATCATTGTCGAAAAGCACGCCATAGATCCGTTGGAGCATTGGGTTCTTTTCATTCCCGCGCCAGTAAGCACCAGCAATAGTCATCAATTTAAAAGACCGACCAACTTGTTGAGTATTGGCTACATGCGGCCCACGGCACAGATCAACAAATTTCACTTTTTCATCTTCCGGAGAAACATTTTCGTAGAAAGTAATAGTTTCACCTTTATCTTTTAGCTCTTCAACTAGTTCAACTTTGTAATCTTGATTAGTCTGTTTCAAAAAATCTAACGCCTCATCTGCCGATTTTTCCACACACACAAAAGGTTGTTGCTGGTTAATAATCTCTCGCATCTTTTCTTCCAAAATCTCCAAATCTTCAGGAATCAAAGTCCGGGGCAGATCAAAGTCATAGTAGAATCCATTATCAATCACCGGCCCAATTCCAAACTTCGCTTCCGGGAACATCGTCAAAACAGCTTGAGCTAAAACATGCGCACAAGAGTGGCGCTTGCAAAACAATTTATTTTCCTTTTCTTCATTTTTAGCTGCCATGACAAAGCAATTAAATAATTAATACGGCTTTATTTTTAGCACAAAAAGTCAGTTTTTCACAAACTTCCCAGCCCTCAGATCAAAAAATCCAGTCGCCGGCCCGACCTCACCAGTCTCAATATTTATCCCATCTCCATCAACACACGGAACATTATCTGGGAAATGAGATTTATATAAAGCTAAGCGATCTTCCTGCTGATAATTTTCATCCCGCCCACTCAAAGATTCCGGCAAAATATCAAACGGCAACAGCATACAACGAGGCATCCCTTCAGGAATCATCGCTAAATAGTCTTCATTTTCAACTATCAATTCTTGGCTCGCCGATGAGCCATTAAACGAAGCCCCAATTTGATCATCAATCGTAAATATATCAGCCGAGACAAACTCTTTAGTTTCCGGTTTAAAAATCAACACCACTCGCGCTTCACCCGGTCCACTCCCAAAAGCTCCCCAGTAATAAAGCCCTTGATGAATCGCCGGACCCGGTGGAATTGAAGAAGCCACAATATCTTTTTCAACAAAAGGAGGTTTTTTATCAATCGTCTTAATCATGTATTCATGCTTTTCTTCTGCTTCATTCCATTTTGACCATTCATACAAAACGAATCCTTCTTTATCAAAATCATAAGCTGGAAACTGGGTAAGTTCACCACAGAGATTCAGAATATTGCCAAATTTTCCACTCTCAACCCGGGGCATGTTCTCAGCATTACAGCCATCAGGGGATCCGTTTTTCGATTCATCATCCTTTTTTGCTAATTCTGTTTTTTCTTTAGTCGGCGGATTTTGGTCAGAAATTATAGTTTTATCTGCCACGTTACAGCCAGCAACTAGCACACACATCCCCAGAATCACGGCAACTTTTTTCATAGCTTCGAGTTTAAAAATCTAAAGCAGCCCCACTATCCCAAAAATAAACTGCGTTTCCAAGGAGTTTGTTGCTTTCGATAGGGATAGCGTTTTAAATGGTTTTAGAAATTCTAACCCCTTAGCTCCCCATGCTCCTCACCAACACTCAACTCGCCGAAATCGAATCACAGACTCTCTCGCCTTACGCCGTTACCAGTTCCACCTCTCAAGGTCGCCATCATCCCGAGTCTCCCGACCAATACCGCACCCCATTCCAGCGTGACCGCGATCGCGTTATCCATTCTCGTTCATTTCGTCGCTTAAAAGAGAAAACTCAGGTATTTATTTCCGGCTCTGGCGACCATTACCGCAGCCGTCTCACTCACACAATGGAGGTCGCCCAAATCAGCCGCGATGTGGCTCGCACCCTTGGCCTCAACGAAGACCTCGCTGAAACCATCGCCCTCGCCCACGACCTCGGCCACACACCGTTCGGTCATGCTGGCGAAACTGCCCTCGATGAAGTCTTGAAAGAGCATGGTCAAAGTTTTGAACACAATGAACAAAGTAAACGGGTAGTCGAAATCCTCGAAACCCCTTATCCAAATTTTCCCGGTCTCAATCTTACTCAAGAAACCATCGACGGCCTGATGAAGCATCAATCTCCATACGACAACGCCACTAAAACTTTCAATTTCCTCCCCAGCCTCGAAGCTCAAGTAGTCAACCTCGCCGACGAAATTGCCTATACCGCCCACGACATCGATGACGGCCTCCGTTCCAGCATTATTACCAGGGAGCAATTGGCAAAACTCGATATCTGGCAACAGGCCTGTGCTGAAGCCTGCAATCATTATCAAATCGCCTCACCTGAAGAACTCAATCGCGACCGAATCATTAGCAAAGTAATTAGCATCCTCATCAACGATCTTTACCAAGCTACAGAAAATTCCATCAAAGAAAACAATATAGATTCACTTGAAAAAGTACATAAATTTCCAAATAAAATCGTCCATTTTTCACAGCAAATGCGCCAGCAATTAGCGCCTCTCCGCAGTTTTCTTTACCAAGATCTCTACTTCTCACCAAAAGTTGCGGAGGCAATGAAAGCAGGACAGCAAATGATCAAAGATCTTTTCAATCATTACCTACAAAAACCAGAGTCAATGCCAGAGCGCTATCAAACTCAGATCAATAACGAAAACTCAAAACTAGTTGCCATCAAAGATTACATCGCCGGCATGACTGATTTTTATGCCAAAGCAAAATGGCAGCAGCTAATCAAATAGCCACTGCCACTTCTATTTTTGTTTCAACTACCCACAGATATAACAATCATCGGCAGAGATTTCTCGATGATAGGTTTCTAGTTTTATCATTTCATCAGTGCTCACTTCATTTGTTAGTTTCCATTTCACACACTGCCTTTGAATCGTATCTTCATCACATTCAAATCCAATTTCTCTCAAAGCACTCAGCAACCCCTCGCTGGGCACATCCTTTAGCCAAACAGTCGCCCCCGAAGTGTATTTGCTTTTATCAACATAGTAGAGCTCATTCATCCTGGCCTCACCACACTGAGCAGCAGTAAAAAACTGACCCAAGTAGTACAAATTGCCATATTTCTCATCTATAGGGTATTCCTCAAAACCAATTTCATTCGATACTGCTTTCTTCATACACAAATGATTGCTTTCACCAACGTTATCCTCAGTATTATTCGCGGCGCTAACCATTGGTTCAGTTTGATCCAATCGCTCCATCACCCGATCCAGCATCACCGCCATCTCTGCTCGACTCACATTATCCCCAGGACGAAAAGTTCCATCTTCATAACCCTTCAAGATACCCTTCTTATTCAGTCTTTCCACTGCATCAGCGTACCAAGCATCGCTTGGCACATCACTAAATAAACCATTAGCCGCCAACACCGCACCCCCACCAATAATCGTCCCCACCAAAACAAGAGTTAATTTTTTAAGCATCTTAACTAGTTAAATTTTAAAATCTAAAAGCCATCATAATAGATTTTTGATCCCCGATCCATTACTTAGACCTCACTAAAACCAGCTTTCACATTCTCAGCTCAACCTCTCAAAAAACTTTTCAACTCCGCAAACTGATTTCTCATCCCAATTACTTGTTTTTCCTTCGCTAAACATTCTTTTAGTCTTCCTGGAATTTCAACTTTCGCTCCAGTGCATTCTTCCACAGTTTCATAAAACTTCGCCGGATGCGCAGTCGCCAAAATCACACCACCTTCAGCGCCACTATCCGCCATATATTTCTTCAATCCCAAGTAGCCCACCGCAGTATGGGGACACATCACATATTGATATTTTTCATAAACTTCTTGAATTGCCGCCCGCGTTTCATCATCGGAAAAATTATAACCAGCAATCATCTCTTTCATCTCATCCAACGAACCATACAATTCTTGCATTCGCGCAAAGTTACTCGGATTACCAATGTCCATTGCATTCGAAATCGTATGCACCGACGGCTTTGGTTGATACTCACCAGTCCGTAAATAGTTCGGCACAATCGCATTCACATTAGTCGAAGCCACCATTTTTTGAATCGGCATTCCCATCGCTTTCGCCAGCAATCCAGCTGTCAAATTACCAAAATTACCGCTAGGCACGGAGAAGGCCACTTCACCTTCTGCTCCCAGCTGTTTATAGGCTTCGAAATAATAGAAAGACTGTGGAATCAAGCGCGAAATATTAATTGAATTCGCTGAAGTTAAAATCAATTCTCGTCGCAGATCTTCATCCACAAACGCTTCCTTCACCATCCGCTGACAGTCATCAAAAGTCCCGTCCACTTCCAGCACCGTCACATTCTCACCCAACGTCGCAAACTGCATTTCTTGAATTTTGCTCACCTTTCCTTTCGGATACAAAAGCACTACTCGAAATCCCGGAACTTTATAGAAGCCATGTGCTACTGCACTACCAGTATCCCCAGAAGTCGCTACTAAAATCGTCACTTCTTGTTCCACTTCTCGCATCACATATCTCATCAAACGCGCCATGAATCTGCCACCAAAATCTTTAAACGCTAATGTCGGGCCATGAAAAAGTTCTAAAATTTTCACTCCATCTCCCAGCTCTACCACCGGCGCTTGAAAATTAATCGCTTCATCTACAATCTCTTTTAAAACATCATCGGGCACCTCATTCTCCAAAAATGCTTTCGCTACTTCAAAAGCAATCTCATTAAACGCCATCCCTTTCAAACGTTGCCAAAAATTCTCATCCAACTTTGGTAGTGTCACGGGCATAAAAAGCCCCCCATCCGGAGCTAGACCTTGAGCCACAGCCTCTTTCAATGAAAACAACTGCGACTTCGATTCATCATTTGTACTATATAGTTTCATTACTGCTCAAAAATATTTGAAAGTGCAAGAACACTAGCACCCTTTCCCTGGTTTGACAAAGCTTGTCAGCTGGCTTAAGATCGGGCCTTATCATGCAATC
>CAYGJQ010000052.1:11702-12913 GCA_964350285.1 uncultured Candidatus Peribacteria bacterium
CAATCCCCGCCCTATGGTTGAAATAAATGAAGCAACCAATCAACTCCCGGAAACCAGGGGTGAATTAGCCCAAAAATTTCCTGAAACTGATGAAATCGTTTACGAAACTAGAATTGGTCTTCGCCCATATATTATTCGACCTGCATCTCCTGAAGTTCTCCAGCAGTGGTCGGCAGAAATTGATCAGATCTTCGCCCTCATCACCAGCAGGGATTATCTCGAAATCAAAAAAGCTATCACTCACCGTGGACGCCTTCGTGCCGACCCCAGTGCAATTATCAACACGATTGAGCAGGGAAAACTTTCACCAAGAGATTGGGAAATCCTCGCCACCGGCATCTGGGCCCTTACTAGAAAATCACCCTGGCATGGCATTCACAGTGCTAGCTGGAAAATCATGAAAGGAGGCAGTTATCCCTTAGAGAGCACCATCGATCCGAAAATCAGCGGTTCCTGCACCGATACCGCAGTTCTAATCCGCGAAATTGCTGCTCACCGTGGCATCGAAGGGGATCTTTATAAAAAACTTTTCCACCATCTTTGGATCGCCGATTCCGGCCAAGTTCTCGACGTCAATTGGGCGTGGGAAAGAGCCGGGTTTTTTCGCAATCAAGAAGAATTCGAAACCTACGTCAAACAACACCCCTTGCCCCAGATTCACCTTTTCTCACCCGTTCCCATCAAAAAAGAAATCTAGCCACAAATCAGCGCTCCTTTTCGATCAATATTCACCAGCCGCGCCACCGAATCAAAACCTGCCGCCGCAAAAGCCGCGAACATCGCTTTTCCAACTGCAATGCCTTCATCGCGATTTTTCACCACCGCCAGCATTGTCGGACCTGCACCACCAATAGTCACCCCACAAGCTCCAGCGTCATGAGCCGCTTTGTAGACCTGATCATAAGCATCGCCTTCACCTGGGTAAAGCCGACTCCGCGGCCCCACAAACCATTGATGTGCCGCTTCCATTAGCTCGCCATAAGTATCAGCATCACCTTCTTTAATCGCTCGCTGCATTCCCACCACACATTTGTCGTGGCCTTCATCATGGCTCAATCCTTGCAACACTCTTCGCGCATCAGCTGTCTTAATTCCAAATCCTCGCGGCGTCACCGCTACAAACATTCCAAATTCTTCATGCTTCGGAATTCTTTCAATTGCTACTTCATCGCCATCCTGACTAATTTCCACCAATTCACCAAAGTAAGAGG
>CAYGJQ010000053.1:0-8973 GCA_964350285.1 uncultured Candidatus Peribacteria bacterium
TGGGCTCGATGTGGTAGCAAAGACGCGATTTGCTGATGATCTGGGGGGGGACTGTTTTGGTTTTATTCGGAAGAATAAAAAGACTTTAATGTATATTGGTGATGTAACTGGGCATGGTTTGCCAGCGGCATTGGTGATGATGATGGTGAGTACTTTGCTTGATACTTACACAGAAATGAATGAAAAGGCTTTAGATGTCGTGGTGAATACAAATCGTCAGTTGAAGCCGAGAATTAAGGCTACGTTGTTTATGACGGATGATGAATCGCAGGCGATGAGTTTTGTTGGTGCGGGGCATGAGTATTTGTTTGTGTATCGCGTAGCTACTTCTCAGGTGGAAAAAATTCCAGCAGGTGGGATTGCTCTGGGGATGGTTCCAGATAATTCAAAATTGGTGAAGGAGATTGATTTGAAGCTTGAAAAGGGTGATGTGATTTTGCTTTTTTCTGATGGAATAACCGAGGCGCGGAATGAAAAAGGTGAAATGTATGGAGAGGAGAGGTTGCAGGGTTCTTTTGCTGAGCATGCGCCGGCATATAATGCTTCGGGGATTTTGTTTCATATCTCTCGTGATTTTGCCCAGTTTACTGGAGAGCATATTCAGGAAGATGATATGAGTATGATTTGTATTAAGTATGTTGGGCTGGATGCAGCGCATGAGCAGACAGAAGAAGAGAAGTCGATTGCTTGGAAGGATGAAGCTTCAGGTGCGGCGACTGGAGAGGCAGCGAGCTAGTTTTTTGGTTTTAGTTTTGGTATTTTTGGTGCGTTTGTTTTTTAGCTTACTTGATTTTGCAGACTGCTGACTTTGATTATGAATTGCCACCGGAATTGATTGCTAGTGATCCCCTGCCCCAGCGCGATGCTGCGAGGTTGATGCATATTGATCGACGAACTTCCGAGATTGATGGGTGGCACTTTTATGATTTGCCGCAATTATTGAAAAAGGGTGATGTTTTGGTTTTCAATCAATCGAAGGTAATTCCGGCCCGAATTATTTTCTATGTTGGAGAAAAGGAGGTAGAGATTTTTTTGCTGAAGAAGGTGAGTAGTGTTAGTTGGCAGGTTTTGGTGCGGCCGGGGAAGTTTTTTAAGGAAGCAGCGCTGGTTGCAATTGATGATCGAGTAACTGTGGAAGTGGAGCAGGTTTGTGATGATGGAACTAGAATTGTGAAATTTGATTATGATGGGACTCCCGAGCAATTGGATCAGCATTTAGAATCAATTGGTGACACTCCCCTGCCCCCTTACATTAAGAATAGTAAGGCTTCATTTGATGATTATCAGACTGTTTATGCAAAAGAAAAAGGAAGTGTGGCGGCGCCAACGGCTGGTTTGCATTTTAATGATAAATTGTTGAGTGAACTCAAAGATATTGGTGTGGGGATCGAGTTTGTAACTTTGCATGTAGGGATGGGAACTTTTGCGCCGGTGAAAACCGAAGATCTGCAATCTCATAAAATGCATTCGGAGTGGTATGAGTTGTCGGATGGAGTAGCAGAAAGATTGAATCAAGCAAAGAAAGATGGAAGGAGGGTGATAGCAGTGGGGACAACTTCAGTAAGAGTTTTGGAGTCTTGTTGGAGTGGTGGAGAATTGAAGGCAGGTGCCGGTGAGACTGATATTTTTATTTTTCCAGG
The DNA here is from genome assembly GCA_964350285.1 of uncultured Candidatus Peribacteria bacterium. Classification (GTDB taxonomy): domain Bacteria; phylum Patescibacteriota; class Gracilibacteria; order UBA1369; family CAYGJQ01; genus CAYGJQ01. The sequence goes on from CAYGJQ010000053.1 coordinate 1,641, forward strand.
TTATAAATGGAAAGTGGTTGATGGTTTGATCACAAATTTTCATTTGCCGAAAAGTACTTTGTTGATGCTGGTGTCTTCGTTTGCGGGGATTGATTTGATGAAAGCTGCTTATGATCGAGCGATTGCTGAAAAATATCGCTTTTATAGTTTTGGCGATGGAATGTTTATTGAGTAGTTATTTTTTTAACCACTTTGGTAGATACTTTGGAGCTACAAGGTTTGGGGTTTTGCGAATTAGCGGAAGGTCAGCAATATCATATTTTCCGTAATAAAGATCTGTGAGTGGCTGGCCGGAATTGATGTATTCTTCTACCTGTTTTTTTCCATTCCAGTAGACATAGCCTTTGGTGAATCCTCCGCGTTGAGATGTGTCTTCGAGTCCTCTTTTTACTTTGAGCGCAAGGCTGAAAGCACGTTCATCGGAGACGTTGTATTCTTTAGCCAAAGCGGCGACTTCAGCAAAACTTTTTGTGAGAGTGGAGCCAACTGTGAGGAGCGTTAAAAGGGACCTTTTGTATCCGATTTTTTGGTCTTCTCCGTACTTGTCGGTGTTGTATACTGCGAGGCCTTCTTGGGTAGTGAGATAGAATCCGAGGCCACGTTGGAATAATTGGTATGGTTGGCGTTTTCCGTTTTCGGCAGTGAGGATGTGGGTTTCGATTTCGTGAATGATGAGATTTTTGATGCGGTTTTTGGAGAATTGTGCTCCTTGGCGGATAAACATGGCGTTGTTTTTTCCGGCTAGGCAGTCGGCGACCATTGATTCTTTGATTTTGGCTTTCCAGTTTTCGAGGCCATATTCTTGAAAGGCTTGATTGAATAAGTGCTGAGCCTCCTCAGCGTTGATTGTTTCTTCAAGTGGGTTTTGTTGGTAGGAGAGGTCGTGGCTGATTTTTAGTAGTTCTGTTTTGGCGTGATTGAATTCTTCGTAGGTTGGATTGCCGAAAAGATCGATAGAAATTTCGGTGAACATTGGGTTTCCTCGTTGTTCAAGGAGGGCGATCTTTTTTTCAATTTCAAATTTTTTATTGCGGAATAGCTGGCCGAGTGGGCTGTCGTCTGTTTCGATGCGGTCGAGGCTGCGGTAGAGTTCGTAGGGTTCGAATTTAAGTGGTTTGTATTGGAACTGTGGGTTGTACTTTGGGTTGTCGAGGAATTTTTCTTTTTCTTCTTCAAGGTTTGTTGGTTTGAGGTGGCTAATGAGTTTGATTTGAGAGTCGATCGCGATCAGTTTTTTGTCGACTTCGGCGAAATTAATTTTTGGTTGCTGTTTTAGTTCAGAGAAATAGTTAGCGGCAGTGAGTTTTGGTTCGCCGTCGTCTTTGACGCCTGGCAATGCTGCTTTGGTGATTGTTTTGTTTGGGTCGATGATGAAGTTGCGAAGGTCACGAGAGCCGAGAATCACTTTGATGTTTTTGTTGTCTTCTTGGAATTGAAATTTTTTTACGTCAACAACAGTTTGAAGTCTGGTGCCGGCGACTGAGAGTTTGATTTTGAGGGTTTCTTTTTCAGGGTCGTAATTGTCGTTGTCGGTGAGGAGGCCGATTTCAGTGGCGAATTCTTTGTCGATAGTGGTTCTTAATTGGCCGGTGTTGGTGCTGGAGCGGACTTTGCGGGTTTGGTCTTTGAGAATAATGGAAATAGTTTCTTGAATTCCAATGACTTGTTTGCCGGTGACGTGAGTGATTTCTTTTTCAATGATGTTACCGAAAAGATCTTTGGCAACGCGGACGCCTTTGGTGGGAGTAGTTACTTTGATTCCTTCGATTCTTTCAAGTCGGCGGCGAAGTGGGGCCAAATTTGCGACTTGTACTCCGAGGCCAGCACGGGCGTTGATTTCCAGTAATATTGGGCCAACTGTTTTATCGATGGCAACATCGACGGCCATATATCCGAGATTGGTAATGAGTTTTTGAGGCGATGAAAAGGATTTCGTCCCAGAATGGAATTTTAACGCCACGAATTTTTCCTTTACCGGGGATTTCTTCGATGATTTTATTGTTGAGTGTGCAGTAAGTTGCTTCGCCTTTGGCAATGTCTATTCCGACTCCAATTGCGCCTTGGTGGAGGTTGGCTTTTCCTCCGGATTCTTGGGTGGGCAGGCGCAGCATCGCCATCACTGGGATTAGATTGTGAACAACTACCCGGATGTCGGGTAATCCTTTGTAGCTGAATCCAGCGAGGAGGTCGTCGGGAACGATTAATTGTTCGAAGAAGGCGGTGTCGCGAATGTTTGATAAAGAGAATCGGCCGTCAATGATATCGATGATGTGATTGACAATCATTTCTCGATCAAGCGGGCTGCCGTTGGCTTGGGTCCAAGTTTCTTCTTGCTTGCCGACAATAGGGATGATCCCCTCTCCGCCAAAACCAAAGTTTGGCTTGATTACAAAGTTGCTAGGTAAGACATTGTAATCAAATTGTTCGGCTTCCTCTTTGCGTTTGATGACGCCGAAAAGTTTGGGGACTGGGATGCCGCGAGCAGAGAGAAAGTGTTTAGTCTTTAATTTGTTGTCGGCTAATTTGATCGCTTTTTTTCGATTGTAGGGGCGGATGTACAAAAGATTGCGAGCATTGATGCCGAGGATTCCGTGTTTTTTGAAGATGTGCATGGAAATTCTGAGTAAGGGCTATTCTTCTTCGATGTGACGGAATACTTCGCGGAAACGAACGTATTCGAGTAAGCGTAGGCCAGTCCATTTTCCAAGGAAAATGTTGATAATCAAAATGACGAAGATTGTTTCTGGGTATCCGAGTAATAGATTGCGGAAGAATTCCCATTTGAATTGGAAGAGGTAGAGATCGATCTCACCGCCAATAAAGAAGAGGGCTACTATTGAAATAACAATAGTCTTGGCCATGATAATGATGGCTGAGTAGTAACCTTTTTCAGTTTGGATGCTGACGAATTTTTCTGTCAGCGTGCTCATAATCAGTAGTGGGAAAATAGTGAAGGAGAAGAATTTTGCGTCGAAGAGATCTAAAGCAACACTGATTGTGAGAATAGCGAATAGGGTGAGGGCAACGATGGTGAGCACGATCGCCATTTTGGGGATGTAGAGGATGCGGAATTTTTTGAGGATGTATCGGGTGAGGGTTCCAATTGTTAGGAGGATGATGAAGGTGATAACGCCAAATTTTAGACCAAGCATCCAGAATGTCAGGGTGAGAATGGTTGGAGTGTAGACCCCGAGGGTTGAGATGCCGATTACCTGTTTCATGAAGGCAATCACGGTGGCGATTACAGGAAGGAGTAGTATTAGGACGATGGTGTTGTCGGGGATTCCTCTTTCGATGAGGAAGTTGACAAAGTAGGACATGAAATTGAGGAATCGTAGTTGGCCGGTGCTTTCGTCAATGACTACATATTCGTAGCCGCCTTTCGCTAGGCGATCGAGGAAATTGCTGCTGTTGGCGCTTTCAATGTAAGGGTAGATAGCAGATTCTTTGGCAACGACAATTTTTTCAGGTTTTAATGTTTGGAAGATGCGTTGGAATTGAGCGCCGGAACTTAGTTGGTCTTGGACGACCATGATTGATTTTGTGGTGTAATCGATCTCTTCTTCTTTGAGTTGTTGTTGGATGCGAAATAGTGAATTGAGTCCGGTGTTGCCTTCACTCCAGATGATAATCTGATCAGTTTTGCGAATTTGTTCGGTGGATTGGAGAAGTTTTTTGGCGATTACTTCTTCCGAAATGAATTCGGAAACACTTTCGAAGTCTTCTACTAGTTCAACGTAAACGCCGTTTTCTTCGCTGAAATTGATCAGGCCATTGATGCGATTTTCATTTTCTTTTTTGTCAGTAATGAAAAGCATAGATTTGCGAGCAGCGAAGACTTTTTTTGTGATAATGCTGGTTTCGCGGCCATTTGATACTTGAAGAGTGATTACATATTGTCCTGGGTCTTTGTAGAAGTGGACAACTTCTTTGCCTTCTTTTTGATTGCCGTCGCCGAAATCCCATTGGTATGTGAGGGCTTGGCCCGGGTTTGGATTGGTTGATTGAGATCCATCTACTACCATTGCCTTATCAATTCCGACTGTTGCTGGAGCCTTAATGACTGCCTGGAGTTTGGCGTTAAGGATTGGGTCGATGAGTTTTGGTTCTTCAGTGTTTTCTTGGGTTTCAGTAGTGCTTTCATTGATTTCTTGCGCCAAAACAAACGTTGGCATTGAGAAAACTGATGCCAGGATGAGCCAAATTAGTAAAAACTTGCTAACAGGACGGATGAGCAATTTCATGATGATGGGTTTGAGCTATTTAGGAAGTATAGGTAAGCCAGTGTTCGTACTTAGGGTTTTTACCGTGAATAGCGTCCATGTAGATATCTTTGATTTTTTGAGTTGTTGGCCCTACTTGGCCATCGCCAATTGTGGTTTCGTCGATCAATTTGATGGCGGTTACCTCGGCGGCGGTACCAGTAAAGAAGATTTCATCGGCTTCTTTGAGGGTGTCGAGAGTGAAAAGTTTTTCTTCGATGGAGATTCCTTCATCTTTACAGATCTGCATTACTGAGTTGCGAGTGATTCCGCAAAGGATGTTCTTTTCTGGTGGGGTGAAAATTTTCCCATCTTTGACGTAGAAAATGTTTTCGCCTGGCCCTTCTGCAACGTAGCCCTCGTGATCGAGGAGTAGTGATTCGTCGTAGTCAGCATTGTGGGCTTCGAGGCTAGCCATGATTGAATTGATGTAGTGGCCACCCAGTTTTGCTTTGGGATTTGTTGATTTTGGGTGGATGCGAACAAAACTTGATGTTTTAACGCGAACAGCATCGCCACCTAGGTATGATCCCCATGGCCAGATTGCGATAACTGTATCTACAGGGGCGCCTTTCGGGTAAAGTCCCATTTTGCCGTAGCCGTAGTAAGCAATTGGACGAATGTAGCCGTCTTTGGTGCCGTTGACGCGAATTGTCTCGAGGATTGCTTCGTTGATTTCTTCTTTTGAATAAGGGATTTCCATTTCAAGTGTTCCAGCTGACATGTAGAGGCGGTCGGTGTGCTCTTGAAGTCGAAATACTGCTGGTCCTTTTGGTGTTTCGTAAAAGCGGACACCTTCAAATGCCGAGCTACCGTAATGAATTGCGTGTGTGAGTACATGTGTTTGGGCGTCGTGCCAATTGATCATTTGGCCATTCATCCAAATCTTTTCTACTTCTTGCATGGATTTTTAGTGTGATGAAATATCGATATTGATCTTAGCAAATAGGAATCTGATGGAAAACCCTTTATTAATTCGGTGTTTTGGGGTATAATATTGAGATTTATTTTTAAGAAATAGTATCTAAATAAATGGCCATGGAATTCGTAAAAAAATTAAAGAAGTTCGTAGCGTTTGCTGCATTTTTGAGTCTTTTAACAGCTGCTGTGCCGGTTTTTGCTGCTGCAGGGGCTACTGATTCAGTGAAATCACGAGTTAGTGCAGATCGTTTAACGGCTAAGGCTAACGGTGAAATGACAGTTAATGCAGAGGTTCATTTACGTGACAGCGCTAATAAACCTGTAGCTAACCATCGTGTGGAATTGATTTCTAGTCGTTCGCATGATCATGTCGAGGCTACAGATCTAGGTTTGACTGATGGGAATGGGAAGGCAAGGTTCGCGATTAGTAGTTCGATGATTGGTATTTCGACTTTTACGGCAATCGATTTGACTGACTCTACTGTGCTGGATTCGCGTTTAGAAGTTGTGTTTTATGGTGAAGATACTACGGCGATTGGTGGTGATCGCAACCTTGTGAGTTTTATTCCAACGGCACGTGCTCAGAGTATTTCTGGTGGGCCGGTGTCTGAATTTGAAATTACGGATATTAAAGAGCCAGTTAAGGCTAATGATAATGTTACTTTTACTGTTAAAGCGGTCGATGATGAGGGCAATGTATCGGAGAATTATGCTGGAGAAGTGCGTTTTTCGGTAGAAGGTGCTGGGGCTAATGATGTCGTTTTGCCAAAGGATTATCAGTTTACGGCTGAAGATTTAGGGGTTCATACCTTTAGTCTTGGTCTTTCATTTAAAAATCCTGGTAGTTATGTTCTCACTGTAACTGATGTCAATAAAATTACTGTTCGGGGTGAGAAGTCGCTTTCAGTTGCTGCGGCTGGTTCTGCAGCTGGGAGTAATAGTGGTTCATCTGCTGCTAGCTCTAGTGCTGCGGGTGTAACGATTACTTCTCCGCGTGATGGTACCTATAATAAAAGTTCGCAGACTATCAGTGGTAGGGCGACGCCTGGTATTGCCTTGAAGGTTTTTGATAATGATCAGGAAATTGGTGGTACAGATGCTGATGCAGAGGGGAGTTTTAGCTTCCAGGCAACGCAGCTTTCAGATGGAGCTCATGAATTTAAAGTGGTTGAGCTTGATGGCAATAATCAGACGAAGAGCACTTCGTCAATTGTGAAGGTGAATATCGATACTACTGCTCCTGATGCTGAAAGTGTGACCTTTGAGCCTAGTGGTCCAGTGGCGCCGGATAGTTTGGTAAAGGTGACTGTGATTAGTGGGGGGAATTTAGCTCAGGCGGCTATGTTGGTAAATGATGATCTTGTTGTATTAACAGAGGATCTTGGTAGTCCAGGTACATATAAGGGGAGTTTTGTGGCGCCGAAGGAGGCTGGAACATTTAGTGTGGATTTGATTTTGGTTGATTCTCTTGGAAATGAGTCTCAATTGAAGGATCAGAAGCAGCTGGTGGTAGCGGTGCCTTCGGGGGCCGACGCTACTGATTCACTGGATGATGATCCTGATGCAGATGCTGCTGGCGATTCTACTGATCAAGTGCAGGTTTCTGCTGTCACTGGCGTGAAAGCGTTTTCAGGTGACGGGCGTGTGAATCTTGAGTGGTCGCCTGCGGGTGAAAACATAAAGAACTATAAAGTCTATTACGGGACTCGTGCGGATGAATTGGCGAATAGCGTAGAGACTTTTGCTGCAGATACTAAATGGTATGTGCCAAATCTTGATAATGAGACTGAATATTTCTTTGCTTTGACTGCCATTGATGTTGAAGGAAATGAGAGTGCGGTGAGAAGTGAAATTGTTAGTGCTGTTCCTTTTCAGGTTACTGATTCTGGTGCTGTGGCGACAGATGAAGGTGATCGACTTTTTGGTTTTGAAGATGGCGCGGCTAGTGTGGTTGGTAGTCAGCCCGCTGAATTGCATGCAGCTGCGGCAGATCAGCCGGCTTTAGACAAGACTGGTCCGGAGATGTATGGAATTGCTTTGCTTTCTTTGTTGGCTGCTTGGGTCTGGCGTCGTCGTCAGGGGTGCCAAGTGTAGCGATCCCTTCACTCTGTACTTTTTGTGGGGTGCGTGATTTAATCTGGGTACTTGAT
>CAYGJQ010000053.1:8983-12791 GCA_964350285.1 uncultured Candidatus Peribacteria bacterium
TTACAAGCATGCAGTATATTCAGATTTTTATGACAGTTTTGATCGATGTGTTGAGTTTTGCGATTATCGGTCGGGTGATTTTTTCATGGCTGTCTCCAAGCCAGAGAAGAGGTCAGTTTTATCGTGTTTTAGTAGAAATGACTGATCCTGTCTTGAATGTATTTAAAAAAATTGTGCCCCGAACTGGGATGCTTGATTTTACTCCGTTGATTGCTTTGATTGCCTTGGATGTTTTACGGCGATTGATGATTTCTATTTTCTGAAAACAAAACAGTTATGAAGCTTTATAATTCTTTGACGAATAAAAAGGAAACCTTTGAGCCGCTCGAAGAGGGAAAAGTGACGATGTATGTCTGTGGGCCGACAGTCTATGATGTTGGTCACCTTGGCCATGCTCGCAGCGCGGTGGCTTTTGATGTCGTGCGTCGTTATCTCACTTATAAGGGTTATGAAGTAAAGTTTGTTTCTAATTTTACTGATATTGACGACAAGATGATTGCTCGAGCTAATGAGCGTGGGATTTCAGTGAAAGAACTTGCAGAAGAGATTATTCCTGAGTATCAGCAAGATTATGCTGAGTTGGGGATTTTGCCGGCAGATAATTCGCCATTGGCGACAGAATATGTGGATGCGATCATTGATTCGATAAGAATGCTGGAAGAGAAAGGTTGTACTTATGTGATTGAAGGAGATGGCGTTTATTTTATGGTTGAGAAATTTGCAGAGTACGGGAAATTATCAAATCAAAATTTAGAAGAGTTGAATATGGGGGCGCGGGTGGAAGTAAATCAAGGGAAGAAACATCCGTCGGATTTTGCTTTGTGGAAAATGGCGAAACCTGGAGAGCCGTCATGGGAAAGTCCGTGGGGCGAAGGTCGGCCGGGGTGGCATATTGAATGTAGTGCGATGGTGGGTGCGATCTTCGGTGGGACAATTGATATTCATGGCGGTGGTGTTGATTTGAAGTTTCCGCATCATGAGTGTGAGGTCGCGCAACACGAAGCTGCTACTGGTGAACCGTTTGTGAATTATTGGATGCATAATGGTTTTATTAAAGTGGATAGTGAAAAAATGTCGAAGTCATTAGGGAATTTTTCTACTATCAAGGATATCCTCGGGGAATTCGAGCCGATGGTGGTGAGATTGTTTTTGCTCCAAAAGAATTATCGAGCACCGATTGATTTTACTGCTGAACTTTTGGGGCAAACTAAATCATCTTTTGATCGGATTCAGGATTTTCTAAGAAAGATTGACGGTGCAAATGGAGGTGAAGGAGATGAAGCGATTGAGAGTGCGGTTGATAAGTTTGAGAATGGCATGGATGACGATTTCGAGACTCCCGAGGCCTTGGCGGCGCTGTTCGAATTTATTAGAGCGATTAATTCGTTATTGGCTGATCGCCATTTGAGTGTGGCTGAATTAGATGCGGTGAACGAAATGATTGCGAAATTTGATCAGGTGTTGGGGGTGGCTCATTTGGTTGATGCAGGTGAGGTTTCTGATGAAGTTAAGTCTTTAATTAATGAACGAGAAGCCGCGCGTGCTGAAAAGGATTGGGCGAAGTCTGATGAGATTCGTGATCGCTTAAAAGATGAGTTTGGCGTTATTGTAGAGGATACTGCTGAAGGTACGGTTTGGAAGAAGGTTTAATTCAGTAGGCCTTGATGAATAGTAGTGATGTCTCCCGCGCCCATGATGATGATGGCATCCCATTGTTGATGGTTTTCTTTGAGGTAGGCGGTGGTGTTTTTGATTCCTTGTCCGTTGGAAACACTCGAGTGGTGCTCGGCGATTTTTGTTACTAAAGAATCTGTGGAAATTTTTTTACGATCTGATTCAGTGTCGCGGACGGAGTAGATATTTGGGATGATTATTTGGTTTGCCTCAGAAAATGAAGTGGCAAATTCATCGATTAGATTGTGAGTACGGTTGTATTGATGGGGTTGGAAGACAGCGCAGATTTTAGCATCGGGTCCAAACTTTTCGCGAGCAGCGGCCAGTGTGGCTTTGATTTCGGTGGGGTGATGGGCGTAGTCGTCGATGATCGTGGTCTTTCCTAATTTTCCTTTGTACTCAAAGCGGCGCCAGGTGCCATGGAAGTCATTGAGTCCGGTGATTGCTTTTGATTGATTTAGATTGAGGGTTTCGATGGCGGCAAGAGCTGCTAAGGCGTTGGAGAGGTTGTGTTTGCCGGGCACTTGGAGGTTTAATTCTGCTGGGGCTTGATTGGTGGAAAATGTTTTAACTTTTTGGGTGAGATTTAACTGAAGGTTTTGGCTTCCAGGGTCGTCTTGGTTGATAATGATTGTTCCTGTTGATGGTAGGAGGTTGGCGAATTCTTGAAAGGCGTTTTCGTAATCTGCCGTGTCTTTGAAGTAATCCAAGTGGTCGGGCTCGAGGTTCGTGATAATGATGATGTCCGGGTGAATGTTGAGAAAAGCGCGTTTATATTCACAGGCTTCGATGATTAAAAGGTCGTCTTGGCCGATGCGAACGTTGTTGTAGTTGAATTCTTTCATGATTGTGCCAATCATGACGGTGGGGTCGGTGTCGCAGGCTAAAGCAGCTTTTGCGAGCATGGCGGTGGTGGTTGATTTGCCATGGGTGCCGCAGACAGCGATGGTTCTCATGGTCGCTGTGATTTCGCCCAACGCTTCACTGTGAGAGATGGTGGTGATGTCCTGTGCTTTGGCTTGTAGGAGTTCAGGGTTTTCAGCTGGGATGGCGTTTGAGTAGACTACCAGGTCGATTTCAGAAGTAATGTTGTCGGCGATTTGTTGATTGGTGATTGCAATCCCCTGTTCCATAAGTTTGCTGGTGATTTGCGATGGGGCTTGATCGGAGCCGCTGACTTTTTTGCCACGAGCGTGAAGAATTTGGGCTACTGAGCTCATGCCGATGCCTCCGATGCCGATGAAGTGAATGTGGTTGGCAGTTTTGATGTTCATTTTCTGGAGTTTTTGATTTAAAATTTATCTGATTTAATGACTTTTGATGGCGATTAAATTTAATCACACTTCGGATTTTACTAAGCTGCTGATAATTTTGCAGTTTTGTCTTCTTTCTTACTTGCTGTACACGTTAACACTTTCGATTTATAAAAACTATCAGATTGATAGGCATATCGAGGCTTTTGATTTTGAGAATCGAAGGCTTGAGGATGCTAATTTACAAATTGCGAGTGACATTGAATATTTTACTTCTTCGGCTTATATCGAAAAGATTGCGAAACAAAACTTTGGGGTGGTGAATCCAGGTGAAGAAGTGATTGTGGTGCCAAAGGAAGAGCTAGATGGGTTTGAAGAAATAACCACTGGTAAAAATACGGTGGCGAGTAATGTTTCAAACGTGGAAATTTGGTCTGACTATTTGTTTGGTGTCAGGTAGGGGGGGGTGTGGTTTTAGGCTTGGACGTTCGTTGTCCTTCTTCGCCAAGGCTTCCCACTCCGCTTAAAAGCTTCGAGGGACAAGTCGAAGGACAAAAATTGTTAAACTATTTTTTGGTGGCACAGGCTGGAATCGAACCAGCGACCTCGGGCTTATGAGTCCCGCGCTCTAACCGACTGAGCTACTGTGCCTCGGCGTCGAGCTAAACCTTCAGCCTACGGATCATGCTTCGCTTTGCTGCGCAGGCTCCTTTGGCCTTCAGTTTATGCTCATTTCTGCCTAGCGTTCATCAACGTAATAGGCAGAGGTGCTTTCTGGTTTTCAAGCTAAAAGACAATTCTTGGTTGCGGGGGTGGGATTCGAACCCACGACCTCCGGGTTATGCGCCCGACGAGCTGCCACTGCTCTACCCCGCGACGTT
>CAYGJQ010000054.1:0-1196 GCA_964350285.1 uncultured Candidatus Peribacteria bacterium
ACAACAAATCGCTGACCTTTGGCATTTGATTAGCCAAAACCAAAACGATATCCAAGAACTCAGCGAATTCACAACTGTAGACTTCACAATGGAAACCGAAGACATCAACAAAGATCTACTCGAAAACTTCGGCATTACATTAGAAGAACTCAAAGATTTAACTAGCAAACATTTCGCCTTCGCCCTCTACGACAACGACGAAATGCTTCCAGGTGCAACCCTTGCTTTCAACGTTACTGATCACGAAGACGTTGCAGAACGCGTATCAAACTTCCTCAACGCTCAAGTACTTACCAACCTCGAAGAATTCGCCACCCCAACTAGCAGCCGCGTAAACGGTAAAGACCTCACTAGCATCGAACTCAACACCAACATTGAAGGCCTCAACGTCTTCCTTACTATTGGTGTCGTCAACAACAACATGATCATCTCTACCGACCGCCAATTAAAAGATCACTACGGTAAAGACTCCATCTCTGGCAGCATCGACAGCAACCGCAGTTACAACAGCATCAGCTACATCTACCCACGTGGAGCTGGCCGCTACATCGAAAACGCAATGAACGCCTTCGGCGCAACTGATGGAGCTACTCAAGGTAAAATTTTCACTATCCTCCTCGCCCCATTCGGCGAAACTTTCAGTGCCACTGAAGCCAAAGCAGACTGGATGAAAACCACAGGTACCTTCGAACTCAACACTAATGAATTCGAAGAATACGAACGCATTCCAGAAATCATGTTTGAAACTGCCTTCGAAGACTTCGACAACTTCGAAACAACCGAAGCCGCAGAACCAGCTGAACTAATGCCAATTATCGAACTTTGTGACGTTGCTAGCCTCGGTGACGAAAGCCAAATGGCCATCGAAAACCTCGTCAGCCAAGAAGTAGTAAAAGGTGACACCGACGGCTGTTTTCACCCATCACGATCAATCAACCGTGCTGAATTTGTCAGCTTAGTAGACCGCGCATTCGACCTCAATACTGAAGGGCCAGCTCGCAACTTCTCAGATGTACCAGCCAGCGCTTGGTTTGCAAACTCAGTAAACCGTGCAGCCACTGCCGGTGTCATCCGCGGATACGAAGACAACACTTTCCGACCAGAACAACCAATCACTCGTGCTGAAGCAGTTAAAATCATCAATGCAGCTGCTCAACACGCTGCAACGCCAGGCGGACGCTCAAGCCGCGGCGGAA
>CAYGJQ010000054.1:1206-2448 GCA_964350285.1 uncultured Candidatus Peribacteria bacterium
TCACCGCTCAAGAAAACGGAATCATCGGTGAAGCCGAAAACTTCCGCCCCGGTGACAAACTCACTCGTGAAGAAGCCGCACTAATGATCAACCGCGCCCTAAGGCAATAAGCAACAACACCAGAACCAAAAGAACCCGCCCAACCGCGGGTTCTTTTAATTTCCCCCAAAAAAGATAACCTTTCGTAACAACCAAAGAGGCCAAAGGCCGCCCCCCTAGCCTCCTAGCTACTAGTTCCTACCTCCTCCCCCACACCCCCCCTCCAGCGAGCTCTTTTTATTTCCCCCCAAAAAGCTAACCTTTCCTAGCCCCCCAAAGAGGCCAAAGGCCGCCCCGCCCTAGCCTCCTAGCTCCTAATTCCTAGCTCCTCCCCCTCCCCCCCTCCAGCAGGCTCTTTTCATTACCCCAAAAAAACGATAACCTTTCCTAGCCCCCCCCTAAAAAAAGAGGCCAAAGGCCGATCCGCCCCTAGCTTCCTAACTCCTAGCTTCCTAGCTCCTATGTCCATCCTCATTGCCCTCGACCTCGAAACCACCGGCATCACCCCCGAAGAAGACCGCATTATCGAAGCCTCTGCCGTCAAATTTGAAAATGGCCAAATCATCGATACTTTCGACGAATTAATCAATCCCGAAATCCCAATCCCTGAAATCGCTAGCCATATCACCGGCATTACCGACGCCGACGTTGCTAATGCCCCAAAATTCGAAGAAGTTCGCGAACGGCTAAGAGAATTCATCGGCGACGCCCCAATTGTTGGCCACTTCATTAAATTCGACATCGATTTCCTCGCCAACAACGGCATCCCCCTCGAAAACAACCAATATGACACCTTCGTCCTCACCGCCATCATGATTCCCGGCTTACCTTCATACAGCCTCGAAACCATCACTCAACTCTACGGCATCGAACACGAAAACCAACACCGCGCCCTCGACGACTCCATCGCCGCCATGAAACTCTACAACATCCTTGAAGAAAAAATCACTGAAATCAAACCATCAACTCTCACACAAATTAAATCCAACCTCCAAAAAACAAACTGGCAAATGCGCGACATTTTCCTCAACGCTGAATCAAAGCCTCCCGAAACCAAAACCTCTGCCCCGAAAGCAAACCACTCAAACCCTAACACTACACCAGAAGCGGAAACCTTCAATCAAGCCCTCAAAAACAGCAAGAAGCTCCTGATCGAAAGTGAAATGCCCTCACTAAATTTCAGTGTTCTCCCCCAAACAATCA
>CAYGJQ010000054.1:2458-12665 GCA_964350285.1 uncultured Candidatus Peribacteria bacterium
CCCCACGGCACCAATTTAAAACCGCCCTACCTCTATCTTTCCACTAAACGACTAGAGCTCTTCCAACAAAAGGAAAACTTCAGTGACTCCGAAATCACCTTATTAATCAAAATCCTCATCTGGCTCGACCACACCGAAACCGGCGACCGCAGTGAAATCAAAGTCCAAAACCAAGAATACGACCACTGGCAAAAATTTTGCTGCGACCTCCACAAATACCCAAACCTCGACGACAACGACTTCTTCCAAAAAGCCCTCAAAAAAGCCCAAAAAAACAACCCCGTCCGCATCACCCATTCATTACTCACCCAAAACCACCTCAATCAAAACCAACTCATCCCTAAAATCGACAATCTAATCATCCAAGACGCCCACGTTTTCGACGACAACGCGATCCAAGCTGGAACCATCGACTTCACTTTTCCACCGCTGGAAAAAACCACCACTGAGCTAATTGAAATCCTCGAAAAAACCGCAGACGACCGACTAGTCAAAGTCCAAAAATTTCAAGACCAACTCCAACTCTTCCTTGGCATCACCGGCATCCTCTTCAGCAAATACGCCCAACATAACGATTACGAAAAACGCATCATCATCACCAACGACCACCACACCTGCCGCGAATGGCAAAACACCTATGGTAGCGCCACCAATTTCATCGAAAAAACTAAAATCCTATTAGCAGAACTAAGATCAGTAAAAAACCCACAATTTCAAGACACTCTCGGCGAATTTTCCCGCCAACTAAACCTCCTCGATCAAATTTTCCAAGACCCACACTCACCAGAAAAAATCACCATGCTCTACTCCAACGACGAATTTTTCGGCTACCGCTCAATCCCGATCAACATCCATCAGGAAGTAATCAAAAATCTCACCGCCAAAACATCTGCCTTCATCCTCACTTCCCCCACTCTCACAGTCAATCACAGCTTCGAATACATTCGCCAAGAATTCCAAATCGACGATTCAATCGACTCAAAAATCCTCACCACGCCTTACGCACCCGAAGAATTATCCATCTACATCCCCGACCACCTCGTATCCCCCACCAACAAAAAATACCCGCAACAATCAACCGAACTAGTAGACGAAATGCTCCAAAAATTCCAAGGAAACACCTTCATGATCTTCAGTTCCCGCAAAGCCGTAGAAACCACCCATCACGAATTAGCCCCAAAACTAAAAAAACTCGGCATCCAACTCCACGCCGAAAATATCAGTGGTAGCCGCGGAAAAATTCTCGAAAAAATGAAACACAACCCCGAAAAAACCATCCTTTTCGGCAGCATCAAATTTTGGAAAAGCCTTAAAATTAGCGAAGTTCCGATTAAACACCTAATTCTCCAAAAAATCCCCTTCGATCCCCCAAAAATCCCCGTCATCGCCGCCAAAAGCGCCCTCCTCGAAAATAGTTTCGCAGATTACCAACTCCCCCGCGCAATTATTAAACTCCGCCGGATCATTCACCAATTATCGCTAAGTAAGAGTCAAAACAAAACTCTAACCATCTTAGACACCCGCATCCTCAACCAAGAATACGGCGAAACAATTCTCAATTCACTGGAAGTGGCAAAAATCGAAAAACAAACGCCCACAACCTAAAACTTTTCCCCAAAACAGTACACTTGCCTCATTTTACAAAAAATGATATAATTTCATAATTCGAAAATTCAAAAAACAAAACTAAACAAAAAAACAAATGTCACTACCTCAAGCAATTATCGAGGCCATCGAAAAATCTCACACCTGGGCACAACTCCCCAAAAGCGTCCAATCTGAAATGCTCAAACAACTGGAGAACAAACCTGAAAGCGATCATCGAGCCTTTTTAAAGATGCTCGCCCAATCAGACCACAAAATGCAAAAAATTGATGAAAAAGAAGACCAAGCCAACAAAAAAATCCTCACCAAACTCGCCAAAGACAGCGAATCCCTCGAGTATAAAGCCCAACGTGAAGGGCGCACCGCTATCGAAAAAGCCGCCCGCGCTGAAGAGGTGGAACAAATGGAAAACTTACTTAAAGACCTTTAAATACCAATATGGACTTTATTTCAAAAAAAATCCAAAGACTGCAAAAACAAAACGCTTTTTGGTTCAACCAAAGGTTAATTTTTAAGCGTAAAGGACCACAAACAAAACCTACTACCCATGTCAGCAGCCTAATCTCCAAAGAAGACATTTCCTCCCTCGATGCCAAAGATGAAGGATGGAATGAAAAAATAAAAGTTACCCACGAAAAAGCGACCAAATGGCTAAAGGACAAAGCCACTAAATTCCATACATTCTTCCAAAAACTCACATCAAAAGCTACAGATGCCCAAAAATATGTTTACCAACGCTACCAAGCTGATGGAGAAGCATTATTTCGAAAAGCAGAAATCCAACTAGAAACAGTTAAAGATGAACATCAATCCTGGAGAAAAGAAGTTCTTTACGATTTCATCAACAAATTCCAAGAAACCTTCGGCGGAGTCGACCCAGATGCAACTGACAAAAAAACTGAGAAAAAAGATTTCAAAAAAACAACCAAATACGAAGCCGAGAATTTAACCACTGAAGAACAAATTAAATATTTCCAAACAGTTAAAGCACCTGAAGCATCAATTCAAGCATTGATCAAAGCGACCACGATTTATCCAAACCTAATCAAAAACCACCCGCAAGTATTCACTGCCATCACCGGCATCTACGGCATTTCTCATAGAGCGGACTATATCAAAAAATACCAATCAGCATTAAAAGTCATCTCCACTCAACATGCTCAACTAGAACCACTTTTAGGTGACTACGCCGAAGACGTTTTCTCAATAATCCCTCTCACGCTCAACGAAGTAACCGGCAAATCTCCGCAAAAAATAAAAAGAAGAATGCGACTAGCCAAAGTTTTTACTGAATCGAAGCTTTTCGAGAATGATGCCCACCAAGTCCTATTAACTTACGACATCTATCGCGAACAAATTAAAAAAATCCTCACCAGTCACCACAACACCTGGGAAACAAAAATCACCGATTTATGGAGCCAAGTAAAAGAAAACCAAAACCTACTTCAAGATCCAAACGCTCAAGAAGTGATCAACCACATGTATAAATGGTGGAAAGGAAGCAGCATGTGGTACAACCGCCGCAAAGCGCCACGAGTTTTCCAGGCTTATTTAAAATTCTTCTCAGAAGACTACAACCAAAAATGGCTCAAAGTTAAAGAATTCAGAAATCAAGCAAAACAAATCAATTCTGGCGACCCGAAAACAATTCAAAAGCAACTCTTCGATCTACAACAAAAATGGCTCACCGAGTACAGCAACTTCGATTCCAACAAATACACCCCTGTAGTTAGCCGAATTTGGAAAATAGAAAAACAATTCCCAGGAGTAAAACTCGCAGGCCGCTTTAAATGGTACCGCGGTGATTTCAATATCGACAAATTCATTGAGAGAAAAACCAAAACCTTCAAAAGTGAAGCACAACTCACAGAACAACTCCACCAAGAACTAAGATATCGCGTATTATTAATCGCTGGCTTCACCAACAAAGATGCCCAAGAAAACTCAACCGACAGTCAAACATACCCACTAAGCGTCCTCAAAAAAATCTACGCCGGCGACATCAACACAATCAAAAGCACGATGACTAATCACAAAGCTGCAGCCGCTAGAATCGAAAAAACAAAAGCAGCTGTAGCTAAACAACAAGCCCATTTCCAAAAAATCCACCTCACCATCCAAAGATTCACCAAAACAATTCCTTCCAGTTACCGCGGAAAAATCAAACCAGCATCCAAACAAAAAATCAGCAGAATCTACAGCCTATCGGTTGACACACATTTACTCTCACCCACCGAAACTAAAACTTACACAAAATACCCAAAAGAAATAATTGGTGACATCAAAAAAGTTCTCCAAGACTATTTCTACTCCAACGTAAGACACACCTACCGATCACTAAAACTAAAACCCAACCAAAAGACAGCAGTTTACGACTATTACATCAACAAAATTCGTAACGCTACAACTCTCACCGAATTAGCCAATACTGCCGATGAAATTCACCAAATCACTCTAAATCCCCAAAAAGCCATCGCCCCCCTACTCCCCAAACTCTCTAAACCACGAGCCCTTAAACCAAAAGAAAAAAAGAAACTTCAAAGCCTCCAACAAACTTATTCCGCCACAGCCCGGATCACTTCACAAATCAGCCGATCACGTGAAACCATTAGCCTTTTAAATAAAAAATTAACCAAACAACAAAGAAAAACCAAAGCCCAAAGAATTGCCAAGTGGAAAAAAATCTTCAAAGACACTTCCACTCAACTCTCTACCGCTGCAACTAAAATCGGCACATCACTCAGTAAAAAACTCAACGACAGCCAAATCAACCAACTCAACAGTCTTTCTCAAGCAGCAAACGCTCAACTAGCCAAATTCATCAAATACTTTGCCTGGCTTAAAATTGCCAAAGGAACAAAAGAAACCAAAGCCGCATTCGAAACTATTGAACAAAAAATCGAAAACCACAAAAACAACCCTGGCCTCCTTCTCCGTCTCCTCCACACATTAAACCACCGACAATCTCTCCAACGCTTAACCCAAACTCTCGCTCAAGCCAAGAAAAAGAAAACTAAAGTCGACCTAAACAAACACCTCGCCAAAGCCCCAACCAAAACCGCCCGCAACTTCCCATCAAAATCATCAGCCCACAAAAAAACAATGACCGTCCTGGATCAAAACAAAACCCCCCGTAAAGGCGTCAACACCCAATACTTCAATCTCACCCGTAACGACTACTACAACAAACGCATCCACGAACAATTCTCCGGACTCAAACCAGGTCACGATGTAATCAAAGTATACAACTCCCGCGGCCGTCTGATCTCAATGGGAATCGCCATGGAAATCAAAAACCCAAGACATGGTGATCCGAAAAAAGGCGGCATCACAATTGTAAACATCTGGGGACGAAGAAAAGGTAAACGCATGTACCTCCTCTCAGGCCGCTACTACGAACACACCAAAAGCTCCACTCCACAAGTAGCCCTCCTCAAACAAGCCACCAACGCCCGCCGCACTTACATCGCCCGTGTCACCGGTGGAAAGAAAAAACACCGCCTTGCAAGACGTAGAACTATCCGCCGCACCGCCCACAAAAACAATCACGCCGGACACAACCACGATCACCATAAACACAATCACAAAAAAAACCGCCGCCTCACAAGACGTAACCACCGCAGCACAAACCCCCTAAAACTAAAAAAGAGGACTTAAAAAAACTAAAACCTACTTATCCCTCAAAACTTCAACAAAGTAGGATAGCCTAACGCCTAAAGCCTAAGGTACACTGCCCTCAGTGTACCTTTTTAAATTTCCACTATGAATACTACCTACCTCTTGATCGCCGCTGCTGCCGTCGCTGGTTTTGTGATCAGCATTTACAACCGTCTGGTTAAACTCAAAGTAAAAGTAGACGAAGGCTGGGCTGACATCGAAACCCAACTCAAACGTCGCTTTAACCTAATTCCTAATCTTGTAGAAACCGTAAAAGGTTACGCTAAACACGAAAAAGGAACATTCGAACAAGTCACAGCCCTCCGCAACCAAGCAATGAACGCCAAAACCCCAGCTAAAATCGCCGAAGCCGACAACATGTTGAAAGACACCCTCAAATCAATCTTCGCCCTCGCCGAAAACTACCCAGAACTCAAAGCCAACCAAAACTTCGTAGAACTCCAAAACAGTCTCGAAGAAATCGAAGAAAACATCCAAAAATCCCGCCGCTATTACAACGCCACTGTTCGCGATTACAACACTGCCATCCAAGTATTCCCAAACAATCTCTTAGCCGGAATGTTCAACTTCACCAAACGCGACTTCTTCGAAATCGAAAACAGTGTTGAACGACAAAATGTAGAAGTGAAGTTCTAAAAAAAATTTTAGTGTGCGGGCGGGCCTTCCCAAGCCCCAATAAGTAGCGAGTCTGCCCCTAGCTCCTAGTTTCCTAGCCTCCTAGATCCTCCCCCCTCCCCCATGCTCAAAAAATTCCTCCTCCTCACAACCAGTCTCCTCGCAACTTTCTCGCTCACCGCCTCCGCCCAATACTTGGCCTGGGATATCACCGATTTCGACGTCACCATTAAAGTAAACGAGGATTCTAGCTTCGAAGTAACCGAAAAAATTACTGCCGACTTCTCCCGCTACGCCCAACACGGTATCTTCCGCAACATTCCCATCGCCTACCGCAACCAACATGGCAACAAGTTCTCCATCCGACTTTCACTAGATTCAATTTCCGGCAACGACGCCCCCAATTATCCCTACCAACAATCCTACAAAGGAGACGATGTAGTTTTCAAAATAGGCAACCCTGATGTCTATGTTAACGAACCATTTACTTACACCCTCAAATACACCGTCCAACGAGCCCTCCTCGACCACCAAGACTGGGACGAAGTTTACTGGAATGTCACCGGCACCGAATGGCCAATCACCATCAAACAAACCAGCGCCAAAGTCATCTTGCCGGAAGGCTTCGACCAATCTGACATTGAAGGCATCTGCTTCACTGGCGGCTACGGCTCCCAAAACCAATTCTGTGAAGTCACTAAAAACTCCAATAACGAAATCACTTTCACAACCGTCGGTGCCCTTCTGCCCTACGAAGGCCTAACCATCGGCACCCGATTTCCAAAAGGAAAAGTCACTCATCCTTCAACTCTCCAAAAAACTATCTGGATGATCCAAGACAACTGGCCCGTAACCATCCCATTTTTCACTTTCATCATCCTTTATTACCTCTGGCACACCCGCGGCCGCGATCCCGAAACCCGCACCACCATCGTCCCTCAATACAAACCACCGAAAGATCTCTCACCTACCGAAATCGGCACAATTATCGACGAACGCGTGGACACTAGAGACATTAGCGCCACCATTCTTGATCTCGCCATCCGCGGCTACCTCACGATTACTGAATCAGATGAGAAACAACTAATCTTCTTCAACAAAACCGAATACACTTTCACTTTAACAAACAGCTACGACCACACCATCACCGACACCAGTCTGAAAGATTACGAAACCGAAATCATCCGCGCAATGTTCAAAAAGAAAAAAACCGTCAAACTCTCCGACCTCACCAATAAATTTTACGCTTCACTCCCCAAAATCCGCGAAAAAATCTACGACGACCTCCACAAAAAAGGCTACTTTCCCCACAATCCAGAAAAAACCCGCAACAAATACATGTTCACCGGAATCGCCATTATTTTCATCTCAATATTTTTCTTTGCTCTAATTGCCGAATTCATGGGCGTACTATCAGCATTATCAATGATAGCTACCGGGATCATCGTCTTAGCATTCAGCTTCTTCATGCCACGCAAAACTAAAAAAGGTGTCGACACTTACATCTACATTAAAGGCTTCGAAGAATACATCTCCACCGCTGAAAAAGACCGCATCAAATTCTTCGAAAACGACAAAATTTCCACCTTCGAAAAAATCCTCCCCTACGCCATGGTACTAGGTGTCGGCAAAAAATGGGCCGAAGCCTTCAAAACCATCTACACCTCACCACCAAACTGGTACCGCGGACACAATTGGGACAACTTCAACTCCATCTACCTCATCGACCGCCTCAGCTCCCTCGACTCCAACATGGGCACCAGCATGACCTCAGCCCCCCGCAGTTCTGCATCGGGCGGCGGCAGCTCATTCAGCGGCGGTGGTTTCTCCGGCGGCGGATTCGGTGGTGGCGGCGGCGGCAGCTGGTAGTTGTCGATTTCAACCAAAACCAACCATGAAAACCCACCTCAGCCACGCCTTCAAAGGCTACCTTTTTGTTGGTCTTGCTTTAATTTTCTTGACCGTAATTTTCACCATCGCCGAAGCCCTCATCAAAGACATTCCTCCTCTCACCTACGCGATGTACTTCTTTGGCCTAACCTCCATAATCTCCACTCCATTCCACTTTATCTTCTACAAACCTCAAACATTCATAAAAACATTTCGTGAAAACCAAAAAGCCATCGGCCTGGTAACAGTAATTTTCATCTTCGTCGCCTGCGGATTCTTCTACAGCATCTCTTTCATGGGGGCGACCCAAATATCAATCTACGAAAAACTATCAATCGTCTTTAGCGCGCTCCTCGGCATTTTCGTCCTCAAAGAAAAACTCACTCCCCTCGAAACTTTCGGCATCGCCCTCTCATTTATCGGCGCCACCATCATCAGCATTGAAGACTTTCAACTCACCAATTTAATCTTCACCATAATCGCCGTCGTTTATTCTTTCTTTCTTAGTTTAGTCAGTTTCGCAATCAAAAAATACGCCACCCAAATCCCTTCCGCCTTACTCAATTTCTATCGGATGTGGGGCGTGAGCATCGCGCTTTTTATTCTCACCGCCGCCACTGGCAACCTTAAATTAATCTCCTTTGAAGAAAGCATCTTCATCACTCTCGCTGGACTCTGTGGTGTGCTTGGGTCATCAATCTGTTTCTTCGAAGCCCACAAACACCTCCCAATCTCCACTATCAACAGCCTCGCCGCCGTTTCACCAATCCCCATCGCCATCTCGACCAAATCCCCACCAGATTCCAAACCATCGGCGGTATTACGATCATGTTCGCCGCCGGAATCATCATCTACTCCCGCGAACGCGCCAAAGACGCCCCGAAAGAAGATCCAATACTTTTCGAATAAAATCTAACTGTCCAAAATACGTCGTCAGCATTTATTTGCTTTTTAGGTATAAGCTGAAATAATAAAACCAAATAGTAATCGAACACTATGGCAACAATTAAACTTACCAAAGACGGCAAACTTCCAAAACCAACCAAATGGAAATTTGATCACAAAGCCTTATTAAAAATCTCCAAAAAAATTCGCAAACTTCACGAAAAAGAAAAAGAATACAAATACAACCATGAACAATAACAAAACTATAGATACTCAATTGCATAACTCATGGCTTTTGATTGATACCAATGTACTTTTCAAAGCATCAAAAAACTATGAACTTTTCTATGACTTATTCAAACAGTTAATCAACCTCAAGTGTCAACTAACTTTTAATGAACTCATAAAAACCGAATTTCTTCAAAGCGTATGGCAACCAGAATTAATCAATGATCAAAAAAAATTCCTTCAAAAACTGAATGTTAAAAATGTTCCAATCTCCCTTCAAGAACTATCAATCACACGCCACCTCCGAGCCCGAAAACGCCCACTGCCCGAACTAGTCGACTCCTACAACATCGCCCTAATAAAAAAATACAGCCCAAACCTAAAACTTCTAACTTCAAACCATCGAGACTTCGGTTACAGTCTCAAAAGATTTCACGTTCATCCCCTAGAAATCAATCCACAAGAAATCCTCACACTGGGCTTCTACAAAACCTAAAGCCCAAACTCCTCCCGCAACAATTCAACTTCATCACGGAGTTCCGCCGCTTTCTCAAACTCCATATTTTGCGAAGCCAAATCCATTTCGCGTTCCAGTTCCTCCACCAGACGTTTCTGTTCTTCTTTCGGAACTTTTTTCGGATTGAATTTTCGCACTTGTTTCTTCGCTTCTTTCTTTTTATGCAGCGCAATATCCTTAATCGCTTTCTTCACCGTTTCCGGCGTGATGCCATGTTTCTCGTTGTGTTCCATTTGAATCTTCCGACGACGCTCAGTTTCCGTAATCGCCGCATTCATCGAATCAGTAATCCGATCAGCATACATCACTACGTGACCATTCACATTACGCGCCGCCCGCCCAATCGTCTGGATCAGAGCGGTCTGGGAGCGCAGGAAACCTTCTTTATCCGCATCTAAAATCGCAATCAACGAAACCTCCGGCAGATCAAGACCTTCCCGTAGCAAGTTGATCCCGACCACAATATCGATTTTCCCAAGACGGAGATCACGCAAAATCTCAATCCGCTCAATCGTATCAATATCCGAATGCAAATATTTCACTTTCATATCGGCATCCAATAGATAGTCGGTTAACTCTTCAGATTGGCGCTTAGTTAGCGTAGTAATCAACACTCTTTCACCGACATCCAATGTTTTCTTAATTTCATTCATCAAATCATCAATCTGATTTTTCGTCGGCCGCACTTCTACCACCGGATCGATCAAACCAGTCGGACGAATAATCTGTTCGGCAATGTTCTTCTTTTCTGTATTCGCATACTCATATTTCGACGGTGTCGCTGATACA